>DCUA01000217.1:0-45571 GCA_002329675.1 Firmicutes bacterium UBA1426
GTCGCGATCAGCGACATAGCCACAGTGAGGGCAAACGTGAACACGATTAGCCAAAGTCTTAGGAACATCGGGCAGAGCGCCACACTCAGCACATGCTTGCGTGGTATTCCTGGGCGGAACCGCAATCACCTTAACACCAGCCTCTTCCGCTTTGTGTTGAATGATTGCCAGAAATCCTGCCCACCCCACATCGTGAGTAGATTTAGCCAATCGCGTTCGAGCGATGCCCTTGACGTTCAAATCTTCGTGAATGATAGTGCCATACTGTCGAACCAGAGCAAGCGCCGTTTTGTGGTGGAAATCGCGTCGCTGGTTGGCGACATGCTGATGCAGCTTCGCCACCTGCTGAGCGGCTTTCTTGCGACGATTCGAACCCTTCTGTCGGCGAGAAACACGACGTTGGGCACGGCGCAACGCCGCCTGCGCTTTTCGATAGAACTTGGGTGGCTCGATAGCTCGCCCTTCAGACGTAACCAGAAATGTCTTGAGGCCAAGGTCGATGCCCACAGGCGGATTTACCGAAGGTTCTATAGCAACATCGCCCAAGTCACAAGAGAAGATAACATGCCAACCGTCGGGCTCGCGCTTGAAAGAGATCGTCTTGATTCGTCCTTCGACCGGACGGTGCAGTTTGATCTTAACTTTGCCAATGTGCTGAAAGTAAACGCGGTTCCCTTCCAGCTTGCAGCCATCCCCGTAGGACGGAAACTCGACGGTATCGAAGCGGTGTTGTCCCTTAAATCGAGGATAACCGGGTGTTTCGCCCGCCTTGAGTCTACGGAAGAATGCCTTGAACGCTTTGTCCAACCGCCGAAGTGTGGCTTGAGTACTAGAGAAGTTCGTTTCGGCAAGGTAGGGATTAGTCATGCGATCATCCTTAAGATGTGCCGATTGTTCATTGTAGGACACAGATCGCTTCTCTTGTTCCCACGCATTCTTACGTTCTGCCAAAGCGTCATTGTAAAGCCGGCGATGTGTCTCCAACATTTTCGACATCGCTTCGCTTTGTTGGCGAGTAGGATACAGGCGGTACTTGAAAGCCTTGCGCACTACTTAGCTCCTCGTCTTCTGTGTCTCAATATACTTCTGGATAGTTTCAGCAGAGACGTGTCCAGCTGCCCCGACATAGTAGGAACGCGACCACAAGCAAGGGAGGGTGGTACGAAGATGAGAGAACTCACGGCGCAAAACGCGAGAAGTGTACCCCTTGAATTGATTAGCGAAGTACTGCGGCGCATCGGTAGGTGGCACCGAAACAAAGAGGTGCACGTGGTCGGGCATAATTTCAAGCCCTTCCACCTCAGTATTCAGTGCCGCTGCTTTCTCGTGCAGCAATTCCTTCAGACGTTCAGCAACTTTGCCCTGAAGTACCTTTTTGCGGTACTTCGGGCACCACACGAAGTGCAGGTGCAGATTGTAGATGCAGCCAGCGTTCTTGCGGTACCTCGCTTCACTCATAGCAGCAGTGTACTACGTTGTTAGGTATTTGTCAACAGTCTAGTGAAAGGAGGTTCGCCCTCACGGGCGAGCGGCGTTTCCTCTGCCACCTAAAGGTGGCAGTCCCCACGCCGCTAACATTTATGGATGTTTTACCCACTCTTTTAAACTGTTCCAGTACCTTCAGTCCCTTTTCTTTTGGTAAATGTTCCAACATGTCTGAACAGATAATCAGATCAAAAGCAAAATCAGGACATAACATTTGCAAGTAATCATAAGCATCATATACAACAATAGAATCATATATATGTCTATGGTGATTTTGAATATAAGGGGCAAATATTTCAACTCCTATAATTGTGCACTTCCATTCCTCTCTAAAATACCGATCGTTCCAGATATCTGTATATTCCCTTGCAAGAAAACCATACTTGCCAAACCCTACTCCAACATCCAGAACAGTATTAGGCTTGACTTCAACTATCTTCTTACAAACATATGTGATTGGATCTGGACTGGATGTAGGCATTAACTTTCCTCCTCAATCACTTCAAATTCACCCTCTACAAACTCTTCACCCTCATCAGCATCATCCTTCTTATCAAACCCAAGGAGCTGTTTTTGCTTATTTTGATATATCTCAGCCTGTTTCTGCAGCTTTGACCAATCATCCATATTTTTAATTTCAGGAAGTACAATGAAACCACCTTGAGGAAGACCTGTGTGTTTGTGTTCAACAGTACCATCCTGATGAATTTGTATGTTCTCCTTATAAGCACCCAGGAGCTTTGCCACATCTCGGGCAGCATCAATTTTGTTGAAACCTTCAAAGTGATACTTCTCTCTGATAATATCCTTACCATCTTTTGTTGTCTCTGTAGTTATTGTGTGAGTAACGGATTTTAAAGCCAAGGTCACTTCTGAATCCAAATCAGCTATGTTCTGTTCCTTACCAAGAGCATCAAACAACCTCCTTATATCAAAATTAATAATATAGGAAAGTACTTGCATAATTNNTTTTAATCGTTGTTCCATATACTTCTGAATATGAGGTAATTTCATTAACTGAGAAGAGCGAATAGAAGCGTACATGTGTTTTTCAGGAGGAATACCAAAAGCAATCATATAAGCATCTCTTTGAGATTTTCCTTTCAATATCTCCTCTATCATCATCCTAACTTTAATAGAAACTCGTCGTGTTCCAGGACGAATTCCCTTAAACTTAGGTCTTCCTCTTTTCTTTTTCTTTTCTTTAATAGGTAGTTCTTGTTCTTTTATATCATTCTTCAAGGTTCAACTCCTTGTTATTTAAAAAAAAATTCCGGAGGACCAAATAGAGGAGGTTATATTTTGATATATGGCAAATCCTCCGGATATAATCACACCTATGCCATAGAGGTGTTATCAACGGTTCTTGTGTACTCTTTTGACCTCTGCTTTTACCTTCTTTCTCAACTTCCTGTTAACCTTCCTTCTCTTCTTTAGAAACTCAGAACTGTCCTTCATTTTTGAAGGAGTTGACGGAACTGAAGCAGTCCTTTCCATTACCAGATTCATAATATCAACCATTTCTTACTCTCCTTCTTGAAGGTTTGTTCTGTACTCCATCATATTTGACAACCTTACTCTGTTTCCCTGTGTGAACAACCCTATAAGATGTATCTGCTATTTCTGCCAATTCATCCTCATGAGTGATCATGATTATCTGAACTCCGAGCTTATGGGAAACTTCCTTTAGCATCTGTCCTGCTTTTGCTGTATAGTCACCAAGGAACCTAAAGGGTTCATCTAGTAATATTGTGTTCCTCAACCTAGGAGATTTCAGATGCCAAAGAACAACTCTAAAGGCAAAACTTATGATATCACATAATCCCCCACCCTGAACATCTTTGATATTGTCATAAATTACATCCCCTTCCTTGAGTCTGGGAATACATTCCATCTTGTTCCTGACTCTCTCAAAATCAAGGATGAATTCAAACGGCCTGTCAAACACAGATTGAATGGCCTTTGTTACAAGACCTTCCACCTTCTCTTTAAACTTTACCTGTGTTTGTTTCTGTACCTCAGTTAAAATCCATTTAGCCTTGATTAGATTATCATACTCTCTCTGTCTATCTTGTTTCTTTAGATGGAGTTCATCTATTTCATTTAACAGACGACCCCTATCAACAAACTTTTCATCAAAAAATTCTTTTATTTCTTTAACTTGTAAAGACATTCAAACCTCTTTTTTGTAAGAAAAAAGTATGTAAATTTCCTACAAACGACCTTCTAACAAATCCTCTGCCTTTTCAATCAACCTTTGTCTTCTTTCCCTCTTCTTTTCAAGGTCCTCTTGCAGTTCACCTATCATTTTCAAAGCATCCTTCAAGTTACTAACACCATAATCCTTCTTGAGAATATCTTTGAGGGAAGTAAGTTCCCCTTTCTTTTTGTCTCGGGAAGAGGATAGTTCCTTTACCCTTCTCTGCAACTGAGCTATTTTGGATAAGTCACTCATTTTGCACTCTCCTGCCATCCCGTATCTTTCTTTGTCTTCTTAACATACTTCTCCATAAAGTCTTCCAATACACCTGTCATGGTGTCTTTATTCAAAGCTGTAGCCTTTTTAAAATCATCATACAAATCAGGCTTGAATTTAAAATGCTTTGGCATTCTTACTACTTTATTATTACTCATGCTGCTTTCCTCCTATGGTTTCTGCAAGAACATCAACCACACCTTGCTCAACCTTGTTTTCCTTTACAAACTTCCAAATATTGTCCACTAGAGATACTCCTTCATCTACTTTGACACTTTTCATATCAAAAATAAAATCATCCAAAATTTCTATCTTGTTCTGTTCTGATTCTATATGTTCCCGGGATAACACCCGTTCGCCTGATTCATGAGGAACTATTATCCACTCAATATCCTCTCCATCATATATTGCAATACTTGGCTTGTGTTTGAAATTATATGTGGTTGCTGATCTCCTCATTAAAGGACCAGTATTAACTATGTGTCTCCCCTTCTTTTCAATATGGAACTGTTGATGGATATCACCACACAAAATAAGCTTGTACTCCTTATGTTCATCCAAATACTTTTCAGCGTCCATGTATTCATGGTCATGCCATAAAGCCTTTTTAGCAATGGGAGCATGAATCACCAAAACATTATGGGAATCCTTGCTCTTTGGCATAGGAGGTTCTTGTCCATAGTGGCAACCATATATACAGTAACCACCTCCCATCCAAGCCTTCTCTCCAAATATATGAACAAGGCCGGCAGCACCTAGCTCACCCAATGTTGTATTTATTCTGGTTGACTCTGAGTACATATAAGTATCATGCTGTCCAAACACACACCCAACAGTAATTGGCATTTGCTCCACCAATAACTGAGTGATGTATGGAAGAAAGAACCAAGACCTTGGCCTGTTACAAAGATCTCCAGCAATACACAAAAGAGCCTTTCTCTTTACTGTTTNNTATTTGTCTGTGTACCTATATAATCGGCATCCAGCCTTGCCTTGGGAACTTCCAAATCAAGATGAGGATCACTCAATAGCACCAATTTATTCATCATAAAGATTCCTCTATTATTTGTACATTTTCCTTACTAATAATATTATAACAGAAAGGACATTGTTTTGTTGAGATAATCTCCTCAATGAACTCTTCCTTAACCCCTTCATATTCCTGTTCTATATCCTTCAAACTTTTTTCAGTTCTTTCAAACTGAGTAGCAAGGGAATCCAATCTATCCAGCTTATCAGTATTGACCTTTATTGCTAACAGCTCTTCCATCACAGGTTCTATCTGCTCTAGTATTTGGTCAAATTCCCGGATGGATTGTGTGAAACTACTTATTTTCACCAAGAGATCAATTTTTTCCTGTAGAACACATTCCTCATCATACAGACTCTTTGCTTCCTCTAATAAGGATTCTGCTTGTAAGGAATGTTCCATTAAGGAAACACTCCTTTCCAAATCCTCCATAGTAGAAGCATAATTTTGTAAAGAGGTTCTTCTGTTGTGTAAATAGTTTATATCATCTTCCAAACCTTCCAGTCTTTCAACCAAGGGTCTCAGCTTATCCAAATAAGACAAATCATCAGCCTTTGCCTGTTTCTCCTTAATATCCTCATTAATAAGATCTATAGAATGTTTTGTTTTATTTATCCTGGTTGTCAGCTGAGACACCCATTCATCAGCTTCATCAACTTGAGTAATCTTGTTTATAGTTCTGGCTATCTCTCCTCCTGAACCAGTAATCAAAAAAGGAGAATCATGCTGTTCATGAACATTTAGTTCATCCATATTGATAACTTGTTTGACTAGGTCCGGAACATTTGTTTTCATTCCTTCAAAGGACTCTTCACCAAGTTCATATTCAGAACCATTAACCAACTTCTCATCTTTTTTAGTGGTTCTTATGTGCCTGATCAAACCAATGTTTTTATCATCAAATGTTGCTCTAACTTCCATAGCTCCCTTATCTCCTGCAAAATGGGAGAACCATTGTGCTCCAGCAGGTTTGTTGTTTATCAACATGATGAGGGATCTAAGAATAGCAGTTTTGCCGGAGTTGGGTAAACCAACAATTGCATTGACTCCCTTACTAAATTGAAGATAAGTGTCTTTATGGGACTGAATATTCTTAATCAATAAATCAGTAATCATAACCTCTCTTATCCTTCCACAGTTCTATTATTGTTTCTGGTGACACCCAATCAAAAAAGGATTGCAAAGAACCCATATAAAGAACCTCTTTTCCTGTATCCAAAGTAATAAGAGGTCTGTTCTGGTTCTTCCCACAATATCTTTCCAATGTAACAAGAGTGTGTTTATCAGTACACCAACACTCTTTATGAAAANNCTATATCGGCCGCTGTCCTTGTTTGATACCAAAACTCCCTCAATACCTTTCCCTGGTCCTTACCATCTATGAAATCAAGCAAATCCCAAGGAATATTTTTAACCCTTGATCCCTTCTTCGTTTTACTGTACCCAGTTTTCAACTCCAGGCAGATTGTTTCACTAAATGGAATACCTTCTCCTCTAACGGCAGTCGTATCACCCAACTGTCTTTCCTTACTCGGAGTATTTGATGTAATCCTTATTCTGTTTCTCCAAAAGATATCATCTGCCTTATTATTACTCCACCATAGGGAAAATTCCCTACTCATTTTTCTTTCAAAATCACCACCTTTATCTGCCATTCAAAATCTCCTATGAAAGGGGGTGCTGGTTCACTGGGAAGGAAGGATGAAGAAACCAGTGAACCAGCACAAAGCACCACCATCTAGTATTTATATTTTTTTTTTTATTTTACCCTTCCTTTTTCATCTTTAGGTTGAAGACTCTTATCCAAGAGCCCAATTCCTTTCTTAATGAGTCAAATCCATACTCAGAAAAGACATCCCTGAAATCCCTTGCGTACAAAGTATCATCTTTTATCTCTAAATCAATCCTATGACCTCCCTGAAAAGGAAGGAACACAAGAGATGTATTTCTTTTAATTATCTGTTGTCCTTCTTCAGATACTATTTTATCATAAATCTTACCCTTGGTAAGATTTCCTTTCAAATATTCAATAGCCTTGGAGGAGTTTGATTTAGCAGGATCTGCTACCCCATAAATCCCTTTCACATTATCAGAATCACATCCCCCAATGGCTTTTGCCTTCACCCAATCAATACAAGGATTGGAGAGACCATAAACAGAATAGAACATATCATATGTAAACATCTTTCCAGTAGAGGGACTCAAAATACTTGTTTCACACTGTTTTGTCTTTTGTAGCAACTGGTAGAGATCCTGATCACCAGACACAATAATATAATCATCAGGACACCTCCACACCAACCAAGCTATAATGTCATCTGCCTCATATCCGGGAATCTGATAATTGTTTTGAAAACCGAGTGAGGGAAGAACATGCTCCCGTAAATCATTAAACTGTTCATAAGCTTCCCTTAATACCTGCAGTTCTTCCTCACTCTTATTGCTCCTGTTAGCTTTATACTCCGGGTACATCTTTTTCCTGTAACTCTTACGGGAATCCCAGCAAAACAATATCTGGTCAGGAGTATGTTTCCTACACAAAGAGTAAAGCTGATTCAAAAAACCATAAATAACCCCTGTGGATTTCCCGTTATATTCAAGTCCACCCAAAGCATAAAAGCTCATGTAACAGAGATTATTGCAATCAATTACCAACCTCATACTTTCCTCTTTTTGTTACCAGGAGCCAAAATCTCATTATAGAGCTTTTCCAGCAACTCAAAAAAGGACCCAATGACCGCCTTTGGATCGGGCCAAACCAGAACAGCCAAAGCATACAAAACCATTAGTACAGCCAAGACAAGAAACCTCAAAAACACACTAATCCGAAAACAAATGTTTGCAAAAATAGACTTGAGTACCATTTCAAACTTTCTTGTCATTTATACTTCCTCTTTCTGTCCAATTTCAAAGAGTCCTCAATTCTTTTCCACTCATCTCCAACAAATTCCCTCAAATCATCTTCAAGATTATCATCTTCAATCTTATCTATCAAAGCACCTCTTCTAAACTGTAACTGTACTCCCTTGAGTTGGGCATCAATAACATGCTTGCCATCTTTCTTCCAAATATTTTCTTTTACCAGCCAATCCACCATTGACCCAATATCATCCAAGCCATAAGAGTCAAATATGGAAAAGTCTATTTCCCTTTTCTTACCTGTAACCCTGTTCTTAGAAATTCTTATTCTTGTTTTATTACCTATTGTCTTATCACCACTTTTCTCAGCCCCAAGATGCATGAGCCAATACTCATGATAACAGTAAAACTTTAAAGCCTTGCCTCCTGTATATGTTTTCTTGGAATATGACATGGGTTCAAGATTATCCCTGGTTTGACTGATAATCATAAGCAGGGATTTTGTTTCCTTTAATCTGGCTTTCATTACACGCAGAAATTCACTCAATGTTTTGGGTTTTTCTGCTTTAAAGGAACCCTTGGCTTCTTTCCCCTTGTCATGAGCAGAAACCATTTCCTCAACTCTATCAAGTTCCTGATCACTTGTCAAACTATCCAAGGAATCCAAAACATAGACAAATGGAACACCCTCTTCACACAACTTCCACACATTGGAATAGAAATCCTGAATAGTGTCTGAATAAACGGGCATCCCATCCTTGTTATAATCAGGAGCCTGAATTCTTTTTGCTACACTCTTACCAAACAATACAGGGACATTTATAGAGTCTGTAGCTCTTTCAACATCATCATATATCAAAAGGTAATCATCAAACTCCTTAACCCTATTGATTTCAGCAAACATGGTGTATGCCTGAAATGTCTTTCCAGTTGAGGAATCACCTACTGCATGAACAATAGTTCCCGGGATAAATCCTCCAAAAGGACTGTCAGAACAGGCCAGATTGAACATTGTGGAGCCTGTCGGGATAAAGGGACCCGAGTACTTCCCGGGTCCCATATCCTCTTTCTGATCCTCAGAGGTCACATCATGTTCCATCTGTTCTGTAACATCTGTGACTCTTTTAGACCTCATTTAATCCCTCCTGGTCCTTTTACCAGATCCTTTCTTTTCTTCCTTGTCTTCCTTTTCCTTCTTCTCAATCTCTTCTAACAAATCACAACAGGCTTCCCAGTTATCACACTTCTCACATTCCTTTTCCTGGTTACAGTCTGTTCCAAACTCATAACCATACGGACATTCATCATCAGCTACCTTTTTCTTTGTGGACTTCTTCGGAGGCTCTTCATCCTCTTCATCCTCTTCATCCGGGTCTCTTCTGGAACGTCTACTTCTAGGTTCCTCTTCCTCTTCGGCCTCTTCTTCAGTATCTTCCTTTCTTGACCGTTTTCCGGACTTGGAGGTTTCCTCATCTGCCTCATCCTTGTCTTTTCGGGACCTTCTACTTCTAGGTTCCTCTTCCTCTTCCTCATCTTCCTTCTTTCTGTTCTTCTTCGGAGGCTCGTCCTCATCCTCTTCATCCGGGTCTCTTCTGGAACGTCTACTTGACTTGGACTCTTCTTCCTCATCCTCCTCATCCCGGGAAGAACGGCGAGAACGGGAATCCTCTTCAACAGGTTCCCCATTAAAAATCTTCAAAATTTCTTCATAGGAAAGGATAATGGGAAGGGTGTCTAGCTGAAATACCTCCTCAAGCAAATCCTCTTCCAAATCATCCCTTTCCTCAAAATCAATACGTTCAATCTCAAAATACTTGGAAGCAGTCCCTTCTCCTGTTGAGAAAGACTCCTGGGAGAATCGGCACTTGAGAATTTTTCCACCATCCAACTCAAAGAAGGACATATTCTCCTCATCACCATCAAGCATTTCCTTGACAAGGAGCTTTTCAAAATTGTTGTAGGCCATTTCCCAAAACATAACACCCTTGTCCTCATTTTCGGCATCTATAACATTGTAAATTACCCTGGTGCTAGGCTTAGTAGCCTTCTGCTCTTCCTTCATCTCTTCCTTACTGAGACTTGTGTCCTTGGAAAGGGCTGCTCTGTATTCACAAATGGGACAGGGCTTACCAATGGTTTTCGGACATACAACAGTAATCTTCTCAGGACCAATTCCATAGTGAACATCGACCTTCATCCTGTACCAAGTATCTCCCTTCTTTACATCATCAGGATGATTATCTATGGACACCACATAAGGAAGAAGAATGAGCTTGGAACGGGTCTTTGGTGTAAAGTATGTTACTTCCTTATCACCAAAATTAAACTTAAATCCGGCCTTCTGCTGGTCCTTGGCAAGACGCTCCCTGACTCTTCTTGCCTTTTCCTTTCTCCTATCTGCTTCTTTTGACATACTACCTCCTTAGTCGTTTCGTTTACGATTACGCATTCTTTCCAATGCTTTTTCCTCAGTTATTTCCTGTGACATTTTCCTTTCCTGAGAACCTACCTGTACTGAATAATAACCTTGACCATGAAGATTGACTAAATTCTTTATAGAAGACTTTCTCATTTCAAATGCCTTTACTGCCCTTTCCATCAACTCCTTTCTTTTCTTACATTCTAACACTTCATCATATGCCCGAGAAACTTCTTTCATATCTTCAACTATGGCATCAATCATTGTTTGTGTAGGTTTCTTATCATCTTCAAAATACTTCTCTGGATACTTTGCAACCTCAATTCTTTTCTTAACCTTCAGCCTTTCATAATCCTTTACAGCTACATCAAAATCATGCCGGGAATCTGCTTCTGCCTCAGCATACTTCATATACAGTTCACTCTGTACAAGACTCTCCATATGAAGGTTGTCCAAATCTATCTTTAGTTCTTGCCTGTAATCATAATTTTCATAATCTATATCCCAAGATTTACCCATCACTTTCCTCCACGACAAATATCATAACACATCTTCACCAATCCTGGAAATCCAGTGTTATAAAGAGCATCCCAAAATACATCAATCACATCCATTGCAAATGCCTGCTTTTTTGTACTGTTTCCCAAAAGAACAGAGCATGAATATCCCAGGATAGACCTTCTTACACTTTCTGGATCTTCATCCCGTAAACCATTCAAAATCCCTTGTACTGAGGTCCATTGAGCACCATTAAATATTGCCTGACAAAGTTCCAATGTTTTACTTTCCCGGGCCATGTTGTCATTAATGGCATTTGCCATTTCTTTCTTATCCAGATCAATAACCTGATCTAAAGCAACAAGAGAAGCCCTAGCAGAACCCAAGGCATTCTTGGCAATTAACTTCAATATATCTTCAGGAACCTTCTTCTTCTCCTCCTGACAAATCTCATCCATAAGAGAAATCAACTGTTTTTCAGTAAGTGAAGACACAATAATAGGTGTACACCTATTGCGTACAGTTTTGATCAACTTCTCTGGATCTGTTGTGGCAAGAAGGAAATAAACATGGGAAGGGGTATCTTCTAAGGCCTTGAGTAAAGCGGACTGTGCATCACCTGTTAACTTATGACACTCATCTATAAGCCAAACCCTACAAGAACCTCCTCCCACCGGAGCCAATCTCATCTGTCTGCGGATCTCCCTGATAGTGTCTATTCCTCTGAAATCCGCTGAATCTATCTCAACAAAATTGGCATCCGAACAACCCAGTTTTTTAGCCAGTATCCTTGCCAAGGTAGTCTTTCCACATCCAGAAGGACCGGAAAATAAAAAGGCATGGGGCACTTCGCTCATGTCTCTTTTGATAAAGGATTTCAAAGTCCTAATTGCTTCTTTGTTACCCACCACTTCATCAAATGTTCTTGGTCTATAAGCCTGATACAATCCAGCCATTCACATTCTCCTCTTATTTATATATACTAAGTATTATAACATAAACACCTAAGCTGTCAGTTTGAGTTCCTTCTTCTCATCCCAAGTGCCATCTACTTCTGTTGATTTTATTTCAACTTCCAAAGGAGTAATAATCCAATTCCAGTGTCTCCTGATTGAATAACACATTACCCTCTGTACAAGATCAATAAACTCACTACACTCAGGTTCATAAACATCAGCCACCATTTCATCATGAATCTGTCCTACAATCCTAGTTCTCCATTTCTCCCTTTTTAAGACATCATTGACTTGAATTAAGGACCATAACAAACAATGAAAGGCTATTCCCTGAACAGGGTAGTTGATAACTTGATTCTTTCGCATAACCCCTGAACATCTGAAACCAGTTAGCAAATCAACATAACCATGTTCATTATAGAAATCTACCTGCTTATCTTTCCATTGAGTGTAAACAGGGAATCTTTTTTTCCAAAAATTATCTTCGACCCTCTGTACATGTCTTTCGTAAGCCTGATAGTTAAGTATACCTTTCTTCTTCAAATGTTTCTTAAGTGATTCTTGAGTCACTTCATTTACAAGTTTCAACTTGTCTATGTTTTTCCATAAATCATTTGCAGTCTGTTTATAATACGAACCATAGAACTCAGGGAATACGAAACCATTTTTAGCAGAGTACCTTGATTTGCTGTTTACCTCCTTTAACGATAAACAATATAACTCACAAGCCATATCCCTATGCATATCTTTTGTTTTATCGTGGATGTAACTAAGCATTGTGGGGTCTTTGTGATACCAGGAAGCGGCCCTTACTTCTATCCCACTATAGTCAATTCCCATCAACCTATGACCCTTTCTTGGTCTGATTGCTTTCCTCACAACCTTACCCTGTACGGGATCTCTTACCGGGAGGTTTTGCCAGTTGGGACTTCTACTGGAACTCCTATAAGTATGTACAAGAGTCAAATCAAAGAAAGGGTGAAGAAACCCATCAACTTGTTCCCTCAAAAACAAAGAAAGATAAGTGTCCCGTACCTTTTGAATCTTTCTCAAGTTTATCAGTATTTCCAAAAAAGGATGTTCGTCCTTTAAGACATTCAGTGTTTCATTGTCAACTGAAGGTTTTCCTGACTTGGTTGTGTTAATGGGATTGCATTTGAAATAATCAAAAAGCATATATCCTAATTGATCATCTGAATCTATGTTAAATTTGGTTCCAAACTTGTGTTTCCATCTTTTTACATCTGCTTCCTTATCCAAATCTTCCTTTAGTGTTTTTATTCTCTTTCCCAATATTTTATACTGTTCTTCACAATATGGAACATCAACACATATGCCATTGGCTTCAACATCTGCCATAGCAAGTGTTCCTAGATGAAATAACTGGTATGCTTCAGCACTTTGAGGATGTATGTTCATTTCCCGGGCCTCCTAATAAAGAAGGAAGGGTCTGCTATCATTTCCATGAACTCTAGTGAACTCTTACCCAACTGTTCCATTTGCTTTTCAGTCAGTTTATAACCATAAATGGAATCTAATCCATTATAAGTAAGAAGCTCAGTTTTACTTAGTTCATGAATCCTGTTAAAGCTGTTTGCATTGTTTTTCTCAACCCCTTCCAAATAAGGTTTGATATGGGAATCATAATCAGCAACACCAAAATTAACATAGGTTTGAAATTTGAGGCTTGTAATGAGTTCCCTGTTCTCCAATATGTGTGCTGCTATCTGGGAATCCCATAACCACCCCTCTACATCACACCCATATATCTCCTTTGTCCAGCTCTGTTCAAACTTTAGGTTATGTGCACTTTTCCTAATCATCTTATTTCTTAAAATTCTGATAAGAGAATCCTGTACCGATTGATAATGAGCAAGGAAGGCTCCCGTTCTTTTTCCATCACAAATTGCACACGTTACTATTTCATGACCTTGTGCATGGGGTTTGAGTCCTGTTGTTTCATAATCAAAGGATATCCAATCAGGTCTCTGACGAAACACATCCTTTAAATACAGATTAGCCCCTTTTTCACTTACTATAATCTCAACATCCTTACTTTCGTCATGGAACTTGGGAAGAGGTTTATCTATGAATTTGAGGAACTTCTTTATATCCTGACAAAATATCAAATGAGAAACATGTTCCTCTCCACCATTTCTTTGTATGTAACTAGGATGAAATGTAGGACAGATCCAAGCATTTAATGATCTGTCAGGAATTGTCCAACCTCTCCAGGATGTAACAGTACCCAAGTCCTTTTTCCAGAAACTCCCAATGACCGATTTGATAGCAGCTTTGCCCATCAAAATGATGATATGGGGTTTGAATGATTCTATTTCCTTAAATACATTTGGTCTGCAAAATGCTATTTCATCATCACTTGGTTCCCGGTTCTTAGGAGGTCTGCAGTTTGTAGAATTAATCTTTCTACAATCAATATCAAGATCGATTCCCTCTTTTCTTAAAACCTTTCTCAGTAACTGTCCGGCATCTCCTATTAGTTGCTTATTCCTTTTATCTTCCTTTTCACCAGGTGCTTCCGCAACAAACAGGATTTTCTTCCTGCCTTCTCCAGTAGGTTCCATCCTGGGAGAAAGGCAGGTCTTATATAAACCACATTTCACACACCTTGCCGAACCTGTAGTAGTGGTTTTNNCCCTTTCATAATCGTTTACACGTTCAAACAAACGACATGAATAAACTTTTCCCCTTCAAACTTTAGAGAGGTTTTCCCTATGGTCACATCCTTTACATGTTCCAGAATATCCCTTAGGAAAGAAGGATTAACCATAAAGCTTATTTCTTTATCATCCTTGTATGAAGAAGCCTTACATCTCTTAAAATATCCCCCATACTTATTCTCCCCTTGGAATGACATAGAACCTTTCTGAAGTGTGACTGTAGCATATTCATCAGAGGAGAAATCACCCTTTGTAAAAATTGACACCAGCTCAAGTATTTCCTGAGCAGCTTCCGGGATCTCAAATGCAAAACCCTTTACATCAATAAGGAAAGACACATCAGGATATTCCTCCATAAAAACTCTTGCTGAGAATATTGTTCCCTGAGCATTCCTAAAGTGAACCCAACCCTCAGTTTCAGCATATTCAACAACATTGTATTTCACCAGCTCCTTTGCTGCAAAAGCAGGGAGGAGAACTGGTTTCTTAAATGCCTTTGACTTAGAAAGATTATATTTCGTAAGTCTAAAATTATCACAAGAAAGAACATAACTATTATTCAATAACAAACAAGTAAGAACAGGTTTAGTCATATCAGTAGAAGCTGAGAAAATACAGGATTTGACCGCCTCTATAAAATTATCAGGTGTCTTCTTCCAATTATCAGGAGAACCCATTTCATCAAATGGAATGGTGATTTCTTCCTGTACAACCACCCAGGCCTTTCCGCCCTTCTTTTCTCTAATCCGTAATTGACCTTCTTCTATGTACACATCTATTTCATCTTCCTTGGACTTGGAAAGGAATGAGAACAATTCATCAGCCCTCACTGCTCCTTGTAATCCTAAGTCAAGAGGTCGGGAAATGGATATTTCATCATTATAAGAACAGACTTTACCTTCCGTAAATATAATACAATCAGTCTGTTCAATAATGTCCTTTGAAGCCAATGCCGGTTTAACGTCTGACAATACCTCTAGAAGTTCTGTTCTCTTTATTTTCATTTTTATGCTCCTTATCCGTTATTATACTATAGAACACTTTATGGACTGACAACATTTTTTTGACTATGTGATAATAAGACAAAAGTCGGAAAGGAAGGACAATATAAGGATTTTCCTCACACCCTTCATTTCCGGGGGCTGTACTTGCTAGATATATTTTCATCTTTTTGTAATCTTTTTGAAATACAATCTAGCACAATCCATAGCCCCCTTATCTTCTGTTAAAAACAAGTAAGAAAACAATCTGCTATGTACAATTTTGCTATAAATTGTTTCCCTCTTTAGACCAAAATTACCTGCCATGTATATTCTCATTTTTGAAATTCCCTTTTATAAACCATTATTTCTTTAAATCTTTCTTTTAAATCATAAGCTGATTTTAAATCATTAATTGAAAAGTAACTTAAAATCAGCTTAATACCATGTCTTTTAAACATAGGAAGATCTTTTAATCCTCCACTGTAACCTAAAAAAACTCTCATCTTATTTATCCTTTACTTTTTTTATCCATTCAAAACGATCTAAAAACTCTCCATCCTTTAAGTAATAAAAAGACAATAAAAGATTAATTCTTCCTAATTGTCTAATGAACTTCTTATTTTTATGGATCTTATGTCCTTTTCCTGCCATATATATACGCATATCTTACAAACCAAACCCGGAACCTTTTCTCTCCAGTTTAAAAGGCCAGGGCCATTCCGGTATACTTTTTTCCAAATCCACAAAATACATGGCATTTAGCTCATCCCTCTGCACATACTCATTACAAAGACCACTTTCTATTATGATTTCTACTTCCCTGTCACCCTGTTCATTCTTACCTCCAAACCATCTCTCATTTTCCTTTAAAGCATNNCCAAACCATTTCTCATTTTCCTTTAAAACATAATCACTCTTTACCATTTTAAACTTGGACTGTCCCAGTACAAAACCCTTTTCTTTGAAATAGTCCAAGATAACACTTTTCTCCATCGGTGTATAAGAATAAAAATGTTTGCCCTTTTCACCCTTAGAAGGAGAACGGGAAGACACCAATACTTTCCAACTGTCCTCCCCATAAATCCATTTTCCATTTCTTCTTCTTGGAACATATACTGAACCAAGACGAGCAGTAACAACCCATGAGGTACTATCCACTGAGTACCAGGGATATCTCAACATCAATTTCAAAGAAGTTAATCCAAACCCATGAACCTTGACTTTTGGCAAACCTTCTGAATCACATATGTACTTTGAGAATATTTCATCTAACCATTGCTGTCTTTGATCGTTACTCAAAACAGCCCCTGACTTACTTGAGGCCATACCACCTAAGGCAATATACTCGTTTGATTTTATGTACTCGCGAAGATATTTAACCTCTTCACCATAGTGAAAACATGGTAGGGGTTTGAGACCTGCTTTTTCCATTATTTCCTGATTCTTTTTAGTAGCTACGGGATCTCCTATTACATCAAGATTAGCATACACATCTATAAATCTTGCGTATTTTTTAATAAATGAAATATATTCATGTATGTCTATAACAGCCCCTTGAGTAAAAGCTGAAAAAGCACCAGAATCAAGAAATAATGAAATATCCTTACCCATTGTCTACTCCTATTTGTTTTCTCAATAAACAATTATCACAAACACCACACACAGGGTCAAAATAACAAGAACAAGTTTTTGAAAAATCAACACCCAAATCAACACCCATATTATAAACATCCATTTTTGAGTACTTCAGTTCATAATAAGGGGCTCTAATTCTTACTTGATGTGAAAAACCCACTGTACTCATCAAATTCATCATATCTACAAACTGAGGAGAGTTATCCCCGGTCATCAGTTTGTATGTTCTTCTGTTACACCACTCCTCTTCTTCATAAAGATAACCAGTACACAATTCATCAATTTTGTGAGCAGAACAATATGCCAAAACATATGACATCATAATCATATTTCGACCTTCAACAAAAAAATCTTTATAACGAAGATCATTCCAGTCACCCAAAGGGTTATTTTCTTTTGGAGTATAGTTCTTTGTAAAAAGACCTTGCTGTTTTTGCCAGTCCTTAAATTCAATATCAATGACAACCAAGGGTTTAAGACCTAGTTTATCTATATGATAATTCAAATTATTAACATCCCTTGCAAAACTGGCATATCCATAATTAACAATTATTGGTTGAGGATTATTCTTCTTGAACCAATACAAAAGAACAGTAGAGTCCATTCCACCTGTTACCATTAGAGCTTGACTGGGTGAAAACATGTACATCACCTCCCCTTTACTTTTATTATACACTGTTGGATGTCAGAAAGCTCAGAAACTCTGTTTTTTATAATACTCTCCTCCAAAAATTGATCTAAATAGTGTGAAGGGTTATTAATAAAAAAACCATCCGTATCTATGTCATTTAAATATAATGCCACAAACTTTCTCAAACAAGAACGGCACATACCACAAGCAATATCACCTCCGTTATAACAACTACTTGACTTTGTAAGAAGGTCTATGGCAGGAAAATGTGAATCCAAATATTTCTTTACAATTTGTGTTTTGGTCAAATGTTTATAAGGCATATTAACAGTATAAGGAGCCCCATATTTTACCTTCTCAGGACTTGTGGCAAAATAATTCAATATACCCTCTATCTGAGCTTTAAACACATAATCCTTATCCTTAGTAGTATCACCAAGAGTAAATCCAAAATATATTGAAGAAGCATACTGGGCTCCCAATAAAGCCAAGAAATGATTTCTAAATGGTATTATTTTATTGGGAAGTTCAAACTGTGATATCGGAAGTTCAGTTTTCACTACTCCCGGGTACAGTTTGTCAATAAGAGATTCCTCAATCCTGTTTTCCTCAGTACCCATACGAACAAATAAACATTCTTCATTCTTAAATTGATAGACTTGTTTTAAAATAAAAGAATCCAGTCCCATACTAAACATTAAAATTCTTCCGGCCATACTAATCCTCCTGCATTTTTATCATCTATATACAAGTCAGCTCTTATTTTCTCCATGACTAAAGCATGGTACTTGACACCCAAATTCCTAAGCTCTTTTACTGTTTGTTCTCTGATTTTCTCACTTCTGGCGGTATAAATAACAATGAAATTATTTTTATTATCAAACAGGGTATTAACTTTTTCAGGATATTTACTAGCAGTCCCATCAAAATCAATGGCAATCACACGCATAATTAAAGCTCCATATAAAACCGAAAGGGAGGGTGACGAACCCTCCCTTTTTCGTTTGAGCCGCTTATTAGCTAAGAGTAATTCTCTAACAAACGCTTCTTGCGCTTCATTAGCCTCGCCCAATTCCAAAAATTCCTGTAAAGTGTTCTCCATAACTCACCCCTGATGTGCTGCCATTATTCCCCTGATTAAAATCGGGCAGGAAAGCCACTGTCAGGGGTTGCAGCGGCCTTGTCGGCTCGCGATGCCTATCCTGCCTTTCTATGAATCGCCTTAAATAGTTTACTTCTTGGAACCCTTTGCCTTTACATTGGAATCGTTTTTTCCCATGTCTCCATAAGACTTCTCATACAGGGTAAAACGACCTGATGCCCATTTGGAATCTCTGCCAAAATCATCGGCCAGCTTTTCCACCAGTGTTTCCTTCTTCATACCCTTGTTAAGACAATCCCTGATGAAATCAGTCTGAGACAAACCAGACTTGCCAGCTGACCGGGGAGTCCTTTCCTTCTTCTCAGCCTTAGCCTTCTTCTTGGGAGTATCCTCCTCTTCAGCTGTCTCCTCTTCCTTAGTGATAGGAGTAATTCCCAGCTCCTCAAATACCTCCCAGGCTTCCTTATCAAAAGGATCTGTGGAAAGGATCTGGTCAGTGGCCGTGTCCTTGATGTCGTTGATAATGTCCTCTTCCTCAGACTCAACCTCAATTGCCGGGTTCAGCTTCATGATGAAGTTCATCTGAGTAGCAGTCCACTGGAACTTGGTATACCCCTTCGGCCTCTTGGGCATCTTCTTGGGAGTATCCTCTTCGACCTCTTCAACACCCTGAGTTTCCGTCTCGGGAAGAACCTCTTCCTCCTGGGTCTCAACAACCTCTTCCTTTACCTTGGACTTTGCCTTGGACTCATTCTTCTTTGCCTCTTCCTTTCCCTTCTTCACTGCCATTTCTGTTTCCTCCTTTTTTATGAGTTTCTTTTTCTTTCGATTGTTACTGGCATAAGCCAGTACTGAGCCTCTCCCAGGAGAACAATTGCTCTCCCACCCTTCCCAACTACATAAATCAAATACTGAGTAATCCTGTCAATTACACCAAAACGTCTTTCATGGTGTGCAACAAAACCACACTTACCTCTTTTGAACTCCACTCTCATCCCTTCCTTGTACTCCATACCATATATCCTCCTCTTAGTAAGTTACTTACAATGTATGTTATATTATATAAATTCATCTTAATTCGTAGCATTTTTCAAAAGCCGCATCGCTTTGTATCGAGTTTCAAGCCTTTTTTGACACCGAATCGCTACAGGCATTGAAATTTCAACGTTCACAGAACATGAAGCCAAAATCGCCGATTTCAGCGACTTTTTTAGGCAAAGCCATATCGTAATACCTTTTGTTTCAGCTGAAATCCTTGCAAATAGTTGATTTCAAACATGTTGGCCCAGGATCTGATTATAGATACCGGGGAATCAAAATTTTTTGCCCGGATTGGATCTTGTCAGCAGAGATATCGTTGATCTGGCAGATGGCATGGACGATTTTACGAACGTCCTGATCCTCAGGACCATAAGCTTTAGCAAGATCCCATAATGTATCACCGTTAACGATCATGATTTCGGTGTATACAGGCTTTGTCAGACTTACAGCCTGATTTGTACCGATCACATTTCCCGTAACAGAAATCAAAATGATCAGCATTATGGTCAATGATAGACAAAAACGAAACTTGGATTTTATCCTGTATCTTTTTTTCATGGCTGCACCTCAGTGATACCCTATGCAAACAAATGTTCTTATCTGCAATATATCAGAATATATGTTCTTTGTAAAGCATAAAATGAACATTTGTTCTTATTTTTTTATTGTCAGGTGTGCCATCAAATATAATGTGGATATCATCCGGAGTCTTACTGATTGTATTTCATGAATTTATTATAATACTTGTCCACATAAGTTGTGAGATCGTGACGCTTGATCAACAGGAAAATGCACACTATCAGTGCACCTGCCCCTAAAGCGATGAGACCGAAATAACTGCCTTCATTGAGCATACTACCCATCATGATGGTTCCCATGAGGGCCGGTGTCCTCCCTATCAAAGACAGCAGCAGGAAGGGCTTGTATCCGAATTGTGAGATCCCTGCGGCATAGGTTACCAGATCCTTTGGAAGACCCGGAATGACAAATATGACGAATAGGATAGCAAAGGCTTTTTTACTGTTCAGCTGATTGACAAACTTTGTGATACGCTCTTCTCCAAAGAGAAGATGAACGGCGTCACGGCCTAATACTCGGGCTAGCCCGAAGGCGACAGAAGTTCCGATAGCCACGCCGGCGATTGCCAGAAGATAGCCTAACCAAAACCCATAGGCATAACCCCCGGCAAATTGGATAAACTGGCCGGGGATTATGGAAATGATGATCTGAATGATCTGCAGTCCGAGATATACGAATAAGCTCGCAGTCTGATAACGATCCAGAAAGGCGTTAACACCTTCCATGGTTCGAAACTGGTTAAAGAATTCCGGGTATTCAAAATACACATAGATCGGCAGCGCGATCACGATGCCGGCTAACAGTAACAGTTTCGCTATCGAAAGAAAGGTCCTCATAACAACCCTTTGTCCTCCATGGCCTGCATTGCTTTCAACACTCCGAATTTCGAGTGTTCGTATGTCAGGCCTCCCTGAAAATAGACGATATAAGGTTCCCGGATGGGTGCATCTGCTGATAGCTCGATGGAGGATCCCTGAATAAATGCGCCTGCAGCCATGATGACCTGGTCCTCATAACCCGGCATTTCCCAGGGAATCGGCTGTACATGAGAATCGATCGGCGCAGCTGCCTGAATTCCTTCGCAGAAGGCGATAACAGCCTCAGGACTGCCGAGTTTCACCGCCTCTATGATGTCACTTCTTTGATCCTCAGCTTTTGGGCAAACTTCATAACCCAGGTTTTCAAAGGCTTTTGCGCAGAGGATGGCCCCTTTTACCGCACCGTTTACAGTCTTAGGTGCTATAAACAGCCCCTGGAACATAGTCCGCGTCTGACCGAAGGTAAGTCCGCATTCTCCGCCGATTCCGGGTGAGGTCATACGATAAGAGATTTTTTCGATCAAGTCAGCCCGGCCGGCAATATAACCTCCCGTGAGAGCCAGGCCTCCTCCGGGGTTCTTGATCAGGGATCCTGCAACCACATCCGCTCCCACTTCAGTAGGCTCCTTTGTATCCAGCAGCTCACCGTAGCAGTTGTCCACGAGACAGATGATTTCAGGATCGATTGCCTTCACATGGCTTGCCCATTTTTCAATTTCATCGATAGTGATAGCCTTCCTCCAACCATAGCCGGTGGCTCTTTGGACAGCTACTGCCCGGGTCTTTGGTGAAATGGCATCGCTCAATGCTGAAAGGTCAATGGAGCCATCAGGCAGAAGCTCCACCTGCTTATAAGTGATACCAAAATCCTTTAGAGATCCCCTGCCATCACCTCGCAGCCCGATTACCTCCCAAAGAGTGTCGTAAGGACTGCCTGTGCAATAAATAAGTTCGTCTCCAGGCCTTAACACGCCACTTAACATTAAAGTTAACGCATGGGTTCCATTGACTATAGTAGGCCGGACCAGTGCCGCCTCAGTACGGAAAAGCATGGCATAGGCCATTTCCAGTGCTTCTCTGCCCGGATCGTTATAGCCATAACCGGTATTCCAGCCGAAATGCATGTCTGTGATCCTGCACTTCTGGAATACATCCAGTACCTTATATTGATTGTAAGCCATGATATCATCCAGTGCCTGGAATGATCCGGCTACTTGCTTTTCTGCCGCTAAAACATGATCCAGTACTCTTTGGCTGATGCCCATTGTTTCAACTAGAAATCGTTCTGTATTGTTCTTCACTTTGTCTCCTGTTCCTATTCTGCTTCTATTAGTATTTTCACAAGTGTTCTTTGTATGCTTAAAGGTATATATACCCAATTTTGACCATTAGCGCGCTATTCCTCTCTGATTTCTTTATCCGGATCCAGCATATCCTCTCCCCACTCAAAGTTTTTTATCAAATCTCTCCGGGCATTCCTTTGGTGGTCGGCATACAACTGGGTGGTAGTCACATTTTCATGATCTAATAGCTCCTGTACATCGTAAACGGAGTTTCCGCGGCCAATCAGCGAGGTAGCTGCTGTTGCTCTGAGCTTATGAGGGCTGTAACCGGCTGATCTTGCGGTTTCAAGTCCGATGGATGTATATTTCTTTACCATCTCACGGATCTGGCGCTCTGTCATTCTCCTCTTCTGTAAAGACAGGAATAGAGCATCCTTGTGCTCAGGCTCCACCGTATCGCTATCAGCTCTTTCGGACTCCAAATATTCCTCCACGGCCTTCCTGACCGTATGATTCAGGGGCATGATGGACTCTTTTCCCCTCTTCCTGTAAATCAGGAATTCTCCCCTGTTGAAATTGAAGGAGGACAGGTTGAGCTGCTGGAGCTCGGATATGCGGAGCCCATATGTCAGGAAGAGCAGAAGAATGGCCTTATCACGAAGCTTGGTCTTTTTCCAGTATTCCTTTTCTTTATCTGTCAGCTTATCTCCTGTCACTACCGCATCCAGCATCTTCATGACCTCGTCGTCCTGAAGTGTTTTGATCTGTCTTTCTCCCGGCTTAGGAACCCGGATGGGATTAAAACTATCCGTAATATTGCGGCTCACATAGCCTTCCCGATACAGATGCTTAAACAACACGGACAGGGAAGATTTCTTTCTCGAAAGGGACCTTTGATCATTTTCGTAAATATGTACGCTTTTCTCCTTTTCCACCTTATAGCTTCTGCAGAAGTCCAGGAACATGTTGATATCTACACCCTGGATCCTGTCAAAATCCCTTTCTTTTATTTCCCTCGTTGATTCGCAGGAAACCAAGTCCGTTTCGTTTATCAGATAATTGCAGAAAAAGCGTATATCCCTCAGGTAGGCTAGTCTTGTCATGGGCAAGACATTACCACGAAGATAAGCGAAAAAGCCGCTCATAAAACGGGGAAGCTCCCTTTCAAGCTCTTCACAGAGGCTCTTGATTTCCAACTCCTTTTTAAGAATATTATCGGGTTTGCGGCTCTGGTTGTGCAATATGATTTTCTTGTTCTCAGCCATGTCAGTACTCCTATTTCTTCAAAGCCATCACAGTACACTTTAACTTTCGACCAATTTTTCTCGTATATATGCGGTTATATCTTCTGCGCTCTTCTCAAAGCTCACCACATCCGTTAAATCAAACCATTTAATATTTTTATACCGCCTAAACCAGGTCATCTGGCGTTTTGCATAATTTCTTGAATTTTGCTTGATACGCTTTACAGCTTCTTCGAGACTGTATTCACTCTTCAAAAAGCCTATGAGCTCTTTATAACCGATGCCTTTCATGGAATTATCATCTTCTGTAAGCCCTTGCCCCAGAAGCATCCTCACTTCATCGGCCAGGCCTGCTTCTATCATTGCATCTACTCTTTGTTCGATTCGATTATATAACACCTGCCGGTTCATATTCAAACCGATCATGATGCAATCATAATCCCCTTCCTTTTCAAACACGCCGTCAAATGCCGGTATCCCCTTACCTGCAGTTTCCGCCACCTCGATCGCTCGTATCATTTTTTTGATATTGTTGGGGTGAATGCGTTCTGCAGCTGTGGGATCAACCTTTTTTAGCCTCTCATGAAGTGCCTGTCCACCTATAGAATCTGCAAGAAGCTGAAGCTCTTTTCTTAAGCTCTCGTCTTCTTTAGCTGTGGAAAAATCCATATCATAGATCAGAGAATTCACATAGAGACCTGTGCCACCGCAGATAATCGGTAGCTTTCCCCGCAAAAACATCTGATCGATTCTACGCTTCGCTTCTTTCTGGTATTCAGCTGCAGTCCATTCATCCTGCGGATCCACTTCTCCGATGAGATGATGGCGGACCATTGCCATCTCTTCCTCTGTAGGCTTGGCACTGCCAATATTCATGTGTCTGTAGACCTGCATGGAGTCCGCAGACAGGATTTCCCCATCCAGTTTTTGGGCCACATGGATGGCATATTTTGTTTTTCCTACCGCTGTAGGTCCTATGATAACAACAATTTTCCCTTTTTTCATGACCTATGCTCTCTTGAACAACCGCTCTATATCCTGAGCGGATAACACCAAAATTGTGGGTCTCCCGTGGGGGCAAGAAAGAGGATTCTCAGCTTCTGATAAATCCTTGAGCAAACGGCGGATTTCATCCATTGACAGAGCATCGTTTGCTTTCACCGCGCTCTTACAGGCACTTGTGATGATCTTGCCCAGTTTCTTCTCATCCATAACAGGACCTGCAGTTTCAATGTCTCCCATAAAGCCGTCCAGAAAGCTCATTGCCTGGTTTAACTCCATAAAGGACGGAATCCCTTTTATGCGAAAGGCCTTCACTCCGAAGGGTTCTATAGAGAATCCCATCTTAAGAAGCTGGTCGATCCATAGATCAGTACTGTTTGCAATAGCGGGAGTTGTTTCCAGTATAGTGGGAGTCAAAAGCAGCTGAGTGTTCTTCTCCTCCTGCTGAAACTGCGAAAGAAGTTTTTCATAAAACACTCGTTCATGTGCGGCATGCTGATCGATAAGATAGAAATGCTCCTCATCTACAGCTAATATATAGGTGGCGAAAATAGAACCCAGGGGCTTCAATTCATCTAACCGCAAGGTATTTCGATGATCATCGGCGGGTGTGTCGTAAACTGTAGAGCGGTAATCGGCCTCCTCATCTTCTATTGTAAAAACCCGGTTATCCGAAACTTCCCTATCAGATACCTTCTGTTCATCTCTAATAGTTGACAATATTGATTTTATGTCAACCTGAGCATCACTAACATCTATTACAACAGGTTTTTCTTGCGCAGATTCCACTTTGGTTTTTTCTCTGAAAGGATCCTTTATTTGCAAGGAAGGCAGTCCAGCCCGGGTTTGTAGTCCTTGGTTCAAAGCATTTGTAACGAAACGGGATACTCTGTCGTTATCGTCAAAGCGTACCTCTCGCTTATTGGGATGGATATTTACATCCACCCGATCGGGCGGCACAGTAAGAAAGAGGTAGATCAATGGACATCTGCCCTGAGCGATGCGTTCCTGATAGGCGGCAGAAACAGCCGTCTCAAGTATTCTATTGCTCACACTTCTTCCGTTGACAAAATACACTTGGCCTCTGCGGTTTGGCCTTGTGGTATCCGGAGGAGAAATGAATGCCTGCACCCGGTAATCCCCATCCGTTTCATCGATCTCTATCAGTCTGTCGCCGATCTGTTTACTATAAATGGTGAGGATGTTGCTATGGACACCGCCCTTTCCTCGTGTGGAAAAGAGCACTGTCCCGTTGTTTATCATGCGAAACCTTATATCGGGATAAGCCAGCGCCATCTTTGACACAAAATCGATGATGAGAGATCCCTCAGCACCGTCTGTTTTCATAAATTTCAGCCTGGCAGGAGTATTGTAAAAAAGATCGGTCACGATAATGGTCGTGCCATCCGAACACCCCACAGGACTTTCCTCTAAGGTTTTCCCTCCTTCAAGGACCATGCGGATCCCGGCCTTATCTGCAACTGTTTTCGTAATGATCTCCACTTTAGATACCGCTGCAATGCTGGTCAGCGCTTCACCACGAAAACCCAGGGTCCGGATCCTGTCTAAGTCCGCCGTACTCCGTATCTTGCTCGTGGCATGGCGCTGAAACGCTTTACCTACGTCCTTTGCCGGGATTCCGGCACCATTGTCCGTAACACGGATATACGTTTTTCCGCCGTTCTTTATCTCCACGACAATATTGTCGGATCCTGCATCAATGGAGTTCTCCACCAGTTCTTTCACTATGGAAAGGGGTCTGTCCACAACTTCACCCGCTGCAATCTTTTCGGAGACTTCTTCTGGCAATAGATTGATTTCATTGTTCTGCAGCACGTTTTAGTTCCTCCAAAATCTCAAATGCCCGGGAGGGCGTAAGTTCCATCAGATCCAATGCTTTCAGTCTCTCTAAAACAGGATTGGACACGAAGTCGAATAAGGAAAGCTGCTTTGCGGCAGAAGTCTGAGAAGACTCCTCCACTTGATCGTAACGGCTCACAGAGAGTTCTGAGGCATTGCCTTCCAGTTCAAAGAGCTTCTCCCGTGCAGCATCCAGCACCTGTGCCGGAACGCCGGCCAGTTTTGCCACGTGAATACCATAACTTCTGCTGGTGCTCCCCTCTGCGATTTTATGTAAAAATACGATGTTTCCGCCCTGCTCCTGCACATCTACATTGAGGTTCTTAACGCCTTTTATGTGATCTTCAAGGATCGTAAGCTCATGATAATGTGTCGCGAAAAGCGTTCTGACCTTCCAATGGGGATGGCAGAGATATTCTACGACGGCCCAGGCTATGGAAAGACCATCATAAGTGCTCGTCCCTCGTCCGATCTCGTCCAGGATCACCAGGCTCTTCTCCGTTGCCGTGTTTAATATGTATGCCAGCTCGCTCATTTCCACGAAAAAGGTACTTTGCCCCTGTGCCAGGTTATCCGATGCACCGATCCGGGTGTATATACGGTCCACAAGGCCTATTTTCGCCTGTTCTGCGGGGACAAAACAGCCCGCCTGAGCCATGAGTACTATAAGAGCTGTCTGGCGCATATAGGTGGATTTTCCCGACATATTGGGGCCGGTGATCAGGAGCATGCTCTGATTGTTCCGGTCCATGTAAAGATCGTTACTGACGAAAATACCATCCCGTGTGATCTGTTCAAGCACCGGATGTCTGCCCTTTTCGATCTGAATTGCATCCGAATGATCGACAAGAGGCTTAACATAGCCTAAGCGGCTGCTCACTTCGGCAAAAGAAAGCAGTACATCCAGGGAAGCGATGGCAGCTGAAGTCGTCTGAATAGGTTCGATAAAGTTCTGCAATTGTTCCCGAATCCCTTGAAACAGTTCATATTCCAGCTGGTTGATCTTGGCTTCCGCATTTAAGACCAGGCTTTCCACTTCTTTCAGCTCCGGCGTTATGAAACGTTCACAGTTCACCAGGGTCTGCTTCCGGATGTAGTCAGAAGGTACCATATCATAATTGGACTTCGTTACCTCGATATAGTAACCAAATACCTTGTTGAATCCCACCTTGAGGTTCTTAATGCCGGTTCTGTTCCGTTCCGTTTCCTCAAGACCGGCGATCCAGAGCTGACCATCGCGAATAGAATCTTTCAGCTGATCCAATTCCGCTGAATAGCCGGCCTTTATCAGCCCGCCCTCCCGTATGGTGAAAGGCGGTTCTTCTACGATGGATCTGTCAATGAGCGAACAAACTTCCTTCAAGTCATCCATCTCCCCTTCCAGACGCTCCAAAAGGATATTTCCGCAGCCTTTCAGGGCTGCTTTAATGTCAGGGATGGCTATGATGGAATTCTGCAGAGAAATCAGGTCTCTGCCGTTTGCAGTTCCATATGCGACCCGGCCTGTCAGCCGTTCCAGATCATAAATCTGCTTTAAGTGTTCTCTGAGATCATTTCGAAGCAGGATGTCTTCAACCAGTTTTTCTACGGCATCCAGCCGCTCACTGATGGGTTTCACCTGATTCAGCGGCTCTCTCAACCATTGTCTCATCTTCCTTGAGCCCATGGCCGTACGGGTTTTATCAAGGACGCCTAATAGTGATCCCTGAACCTTTTTTTCAAACAGAGTTTCCGTCAGTTCTAAGTTCTTAATGGTTGCTTTGTCCAATGACATGAAACTGTTCAAATCCGCTATCTGAAGCTTCCTTATATGGGAAAGTCTCTGTTTCTGGGTTTCAAACAGATACGTAAGCAAAGCACCCAGCGCCATAACAGAATGTGGGCGTTCTTCAAGACCGATCCCTTTCAGGGCTTTGACTTTAAACTGCGATAACACCCGCTCTTCTGCCAAAGGGCGGGAACAATAGGAGGGATCCAGGACCGACACCTGAGCACCTGTAAGGTTACTGAGATCGGACAGAAGTTCACCTTCATAGCCTTTCTCCGCCGGAAAAATGAGGATCTCCTTTGCCGAAAGTTTTATCAGATCATTTTGCAGATTATCAATAAATCCCTTTTTGGAGAACTCAGCCACTCCGATTTCTCCTGTGGATAGATCACAATAAGCAGATCCGCCACCAGATTGATCGATATACGCTACTGCCAGATAGTTGTTCTCTCCTTCATCCAGTAGAGTGCTGTTCATAGCTGTTCCGGGAGTGATGACGCGAACAACCTCTCTTTTTACGATTCCCTTTGCCTCTTTCGGGTCTTCCATCTGTTCACATATGGCGACTTTATATCCCTTTTCCACGAGTTTGGCAATATAAATATCCGCCGCATGATAAGGAACTCCACACATGGGAGCTCTTTCTTCCAGACCGCAGTTTTTACCGGTCAGAGTGACTTCCATTGCCTTTGAGGCTATTTGTGCGTCTTCAAAGAACATCTCATAGAAATCACCCAGCCGAAAGAAGAGGATCGCATCGGGATAGTCCTTTTTTATTTCTATATACTGCTGCATCATCGGTGTCAGTGTCATGTTGTTTCCTCATGTATTACAGGTTTCAGCAGGACTTTCCTTGTGTGAAAAGTGTTCGAAGGCCGAATCTACAACAACTTTCTCGTCAATGTGCTTTCCGGAATCGTCCGGGCTTTTCTTAAGCAATATTAAATACTCAATATTTCCCTTCGCTCCGGTTACAGGCGACCAGGTCAGATCTATCGCTCTCAAACCGTTATGTGATCCATACTCCATGACTTTCCGGATCACTTCTGTGTGGACAGATCTTTCCCTTACTATCCCGTGTTTTCCCACCTGACTTCTGCCTGCTTCAAATTGGGGTTTGATGAGACAGACCACTTGGCCTCCATCCTTCAAAAGCTTTGATGCCACCGGGAAAACCAGGTTTACGGAAATAAAGGATACATCAATGCTGATAAAGTCCATTTCCTCCGGGATCGTCTCCGGATCCAGATGGCGGATGTTCATCCTCTCTATATTGACCACCCGGGGGTCATTTCTTAATTTGTAGTGGAGTTGCCCATAACCTACATCGATGGCATATACCTTAACAGCACCTTTCTGTAGCATGCAGTCAGTAAATCCTCCTGTGGATGCACCGATGTCCATAGCAACTAAGCCTTTAAGATCAAGATCGAATTGATCCAGGGCTTTTTCCAGTTTCAGGCCTCCCCTGCCCACGTAGGGACAGAGATCCTGTTTGATTTCAATCTGAGCGGTTTCTTTTACCGGTGTACCTGCTTTATCGCAAAGCTGCTTGTCCACAAAAACCAATCCGGCCATAATTGCCGCTTTTGCTTTTTCCCGCGATTCAAAATAACCCAGCCGGACAAGAAGGGTATCAAGCCTCTCTTTCAATAAAGTCACGCACCCTTTCCGTCATGGAATCCACATCCAGTCCATAACGCTTAAACAGCAGTTCGGAGTCACCATGCTCAATGAATCTGTCCGGCCAGCCCAAAGCAAGGTGGCTGAAGCCCCAAACCTTATTTTCACTGAGCAGCTGGAGCAGGTTGGCTGCAAGTCCGCCTGTTATAACATTGTCTTCCATGGTAACAAGTTTTCCTGTTTTATTGACAGACCCGATAATTTTATCCAGATCCATAGGTTTTAAGAACCTGGCATTTATGATTTCTGCATCTATGCCGAAGGATTTAAGCTGTTCTCCCATCAAAAGCGCGTATTCCACCATTTTACCAATGGCGACGACGCTTACATGGTTGCCTTGTCTCAGGATCTCAGACCCTCCGTCTATTTCATAATTTCCGCCAAGATGAGAAAGGTCCGATACAGTCCCTCTGGGGTAACGAATGGCGCATGGCCCTTTAAGCGTCATGGCGTAGTCCATCATGGCGGCAAGTTCCTTCCCGTCCTTAGGAGCGAGCACAGTCAACCCCGGCATATGGGAAAGATAGGAAAAATCGAACACCCCATGGTGGGTTTCTCCGTCGTTTCCTACATTACCGGCCCGGTCGATAAGGAACAAGACGGGCAATCCCTGAAGGCAAACCTCCTCTATGATCTGATCGTATGCCCTTTGCAGAAAAGTGGAATAGATCGCCACAACAGGTTTATAGCCGGAAATGGCCAGACCTGCAGCAAAAGCCACGGCGTGTTGCTCGGCGATCCCTACATCAAAAGTCCGTTCAGGGTATGCCTTCCGAAAGGGATCAAGGCCTGTAGCCTCCATCATAGCAGCTGTGATGGCTATGATTTTGGGATCCTTTCCCCCAAGTTCCACCAGCTTTTCCCCCGCAACAAAGGAATAGGAAGGTTTATCAGAGGATTTACGTAATTCTCCGGTATCGGGATCGAATGGAGAAATCCCGTGAAATTTACAAGGGTTGCATTCAGCGTTACGATAGCCCTTGCCCTTTTTTGTTACCACATGCAGGAGGACAGGTCCTTCTAAGGATTCTGCAAGATATATGGCATCCATGAGCTCATGGATATCATGACCGTCAATGGGACCAAAGTATTTGAAACCGATACTTTCAAAAATTGCTCCGGGCACTAATGCATATTTCAAAGTATCGCGTACATGTTCAAAACCAGAATAGAGACTGTCCCCAACACAGGGAACGCCCTTTAATGTCTTTTTCAGCTGTTTCTTAAATTCCAGATAGGCTTTTGAAGCTCTCAGTTTTCCAAGATGCTGAGATAATCCACCACCGTTTTTTTCTATGGACATTTCGTTGTCGTTGAGGATCACCAGCATTTTAGTACCGGAACTGCCTATGTTGTTAAGGGCTTCGAAGGCAACACCACCCGTCATTGCACCATCGCCGATCACAGCGATCACTTTATTGTCTGCTCCGCTCAGATCCCGGGCGGCGGCATAACCGGCAGCAATTGACAGCGATGTGCTCGCATGTCCGGAATCATACATATCATGCGGGCTCTCATTTCTCTTCGGGAAACCTGAAATTCCGTCAATAGACCGCAGAGAATCGAACCGTTGTGCTCTCCCGGTGAGTATCTTATGGACATAGGCCTGATGGCCCACATCCCATATTATTTTGTCTTTGGGGCTGTCAAATACACGATGAAGTGCAATGCTCAGCTCCACAACACCTAAATTAGAGGCCAGATGTCCTCCGGTGCAGGAAACCTTTTCAATCAGAAAATCCCTTATTTCGTAAGAAAGCAGGCTCATTTCTTTTTCTGACATAGTTTTTAAATCTTCAGGAAATGTGTATTCCTGTAAACGTTTCATAAAAGCATACTCCTCATTTATTTCTTTCGGCAAGCCTCTTTGCAATGGTAACAAAAAATTCTCCTTCATCGTAGAAGGGTTCCATGAGTTCTATTGCCTTGTTAGTAAGATCTGTAAGTCTTTGTCTTGACTCTTCCGCACCATAGATAGCCGGGAATGTGCATTTTTTATGTGCATCATCCTTTCCTGTACTTTTGCCCATAGCAGCGGAATCACCGTAAATATCCAGAAGATCATCCGCTATCTGGAATCCCAGTCCGATGGCTTCACCGTAGGATGCGAGAGCTTTCAGCCTGTCCTGCTCCCCGCAGGCCAGATACGCTCCGGCTTTTACGGAAGATACGATCAAAGCAGCGGTTTTGTTGAGATGAATGTATTCGATATATTCTCTGGCACAGTGCTTTCCTTGAGACTCTATGTCAGCCACCTGCCCAGCTACCATGCCCTTGCACCCTGCGCCCTTTGCTATTTCGTATGCTGCTCTGACTCTGCATTTCAATCTGTCGGGGTTATCGAAGTATAAAAGCATATCCTTCATCATAGCCTCAAAGGCCGATGACAGGAGTCCGTCACCGGCAAGGATCGCCATGTCCTCACCGAATACCATGTGGTTTGTGGGTTTCCCTCTGCGCATCTCGTCATCATCCATCGAGGGAAGGTCATCGTGGATCAGTGAGTATGTGTGGATGTATTCCACTGCTGCAGCATAAGGGAGGGCCTGATTTATATCGCAACCACAGAATTCGCAGGCTGCAAGGAGGAGAACCGGTCGGATACGCTTGCCTCCTGAAGTTAAGCTGTACTTCATAGCGTCATACAGAGTCGCACTTTGTTGATCGATTTCAGGCAAGAAATCCGTCAAATGCCTTTCAACCAGTTCCTTATACCTGAGATAGTCTTCATTAAACATGTGATCTGCCTTTCAATAATCAGTTAATTCCTGCTTTACCTTATCGTATATCTTAACCTTTTCGTTGGCTGCGGTCAGATGCTCCTTGCACTTAACGTAGTATTGCATTCCTTCTTCAAAGCGGAGCAAGGCCTCTTCCAATGTTGTATTATCTGATTTCAAGGCATCTGCAGCATTTTCGAGCCCCGCGAGAGCTTCTTCAAAACTCAAGGCTTTCTTTTCCATACGTAGTCCTCCTGACTTCCTCTACATAACATTTAATTTTACCATCCTTACATATGACAGTCAATGAATCGCCGGCCTTAAGCGTGGTTGCAGATGTGAGCAGCTTACCGCTTCCATCGATCAAAGCACCGTAGCCCCGCTCCATTATAGAGTAGGGACTCCCGGCACTGAGTTCCGTAAGAAGGATCTCAACAGATGTCGAGTACCTGCTGAGCTTGTCCGAAATCATGTGAAAGAGGTCTTTTCCAAGGCCGTCTGCTTTCATACCGGAAAACGTCAGCCGGTTGCACAATCGAGTCCGTAAGGCCTCCATATTATGTTGTTCTGTTTTTAACTCCAGATAACGAAGCCGATCCTGTATCGCAGCATGGATCTCTGCTGCAGTAGTGCTGACGGAAGAGCGCAGAGCCTCTATATCAGGCACCGCCATCTGTGCAGCTTCGGATGGTGTGGCAGCACGACGATCCGAAACGTAATCAGCCAGGGTGACATCCGTTTCATGTCCGACAGCAGAGATCACAGGGATCTCCGAAAGAAAAATACTTCTGACCACGATTTCTTCATTGAAAGCCCAGAGCTCTTCGATAGACCCCCCTCCCCTTCCGGTAATAATTACATCGGTTTCCGGGAAAGAACGATTGACCTCCCGGATGGCAGAAGCGATATCGGCAGCTGCATCCGGACCCTGAACCAGGCAAGGATATAAGATCACTTTCACTACATCATTTCTCTGCCTGATAATTTTCAAAATATCACGAATTGCCGCACCGGTTTCTGAGGTAATGATCGCGACCTGCTTTGGGAAAAAAGGGAGCTCTTTTTTATATTTAGCGTCAAAAAGTCCTTCTTTTTCTAATTTAGTCTTCAACGCTTCAAAGGCAACCGTCAGATTACCTGTTCCCTCAACGATGATATCCCTCACATTAAAAGAGTATGTACCTCCCCGTTCGAATACGGAAACATAGCCTGCAGCTGTGATCAGCATCCCTTCGGCGAGCTCATAGTGAAGCCTTCTGACCTGGTCGGCAGGCAGAAAGCAGGAAAGTTTGCTGGATTCATCTTTTAACGTAAAAAAAACATGCCCTGAACCATGATACTTAAGATTGGATATCTCACCTATAACCAGGACATTTCCTAATAGAGGGTCTGATTGTAGCACCCGTTTAACATAACTGTTGAATTGTGTTACACTGATTGGTTTTATGGCCATACTCTATTCTCCTGAAAGACCATTGCCAACGCACTAGGAGGTTGTCCCCTTTTTTACCCTCCCAAGCACACCGTTGACAAATTTCCCGGAATCCTCACTTCCAAATTTCTTGGCTAGTTCAACGGCTTCATTTATCGATACAGAGTCCGGGATATCATCCAGGTATTTGATCTCCGCAGCAGAAAGCCGCAACACAGCCAAATCCACTTTCGAGATCCTGTCGATTCTCCAATTATCCATGGACGCAGCCAACAGTTCGTCGATTTCAGTGAGATTTGAAGTGACGGCTTCCACCACTTTGCTGAAATATCGTTTTTCAATGGAATTACTGACTTCTTTATCCGGGTCGTGCTGATCCTCGTAATCCCTCAGCTGTTGAAGGCGAGCCAGGAATGAGGATTGCATTTCGTTGCTGTAATCTTTCTGCGCTTCCATCTCGTATAATAGCTGCATGGCACATTCTCTGGTTTGTCTTCTGGTATCCTTATTGCCCATCTTTTCCTCCGCAGATCGCGTTTATTGTTCATTGAAGTGAACGCCGGCAACGTGAATATTTACAGCGTTCACTGTTATCTCGATAATGTCTTCTACTTCTCTCTTAACGTTTTCCTGAACATTCCAGGCCACGTCCGGTATCTTTATGCCGTAGTCAACTATGATAGAGATATCGATGGCTACGCCTTCATCGCTCTGATTGATTTTTATCCCTTTGTAAAGAGGGTCTTTGCCAAGCAGATTCTTTGAGAGGCTGTCCGTCAACCCCCCGCTTAAACCGTACACCCCTTTTGTCTTGAGGGTGGAGTTCAGTACACATACCGCTATGACCTCATCTGAGATCTTTACAACCCCAAGCTTTTCTTCATTTCCGGCGCCCATTTTTCTATCACCTCGACAGAATTATAGCAGAAAAAGAGCAGGAATACAAATTCTAATACTTGTGTTGTATCACTATCTGATCCGCGGATCTGCCAGTCTCTCTCATTACAACATCCATGATTTTGGCCACGTCGCTCTGGGTCAGTTCTTCTTTATTGACCGTCACATTTACCGAAGTATCTGTCATGATGACGAAAGCTTCTGCAAACCCTTTGTTTACAATGAGGTTTTCCATTACTTTTTCAGTATTCATGTACTCTATGATGCGCAGTTTCTGCTGTGTGGCATTATCTTTTTCCGGGCCTTCATCACTCTCGGCAATGACTGTTGTCAACATGGATAAGATCTCATTCCTGTCCATATCCATATTTGCTCGTATTTCTGCAAAATATGCATCGGCGCTCTCAAGATCTGCAATATCGTCTGATGTGATAACAACAGCACTTTCCTCAGTAGGTTCTTCGCTATTTTCTTCAGGGGAAGTACCGGGTACCGCAGACAAATTTATGCTGTCTACCAGAACTTCTCCATCATGCTCATCGATTTGCTCCTGCTCATAGTTGACATAATCCTCAGAGGCGGTCAGTGCATCCCTTTCGGCCAGTCTGTTGTTGATTACTCCTATGGCCAGAACGACGAACAGCATGCTCAATAAGATCAGTGTCTTTTTTCGTAAACTTTTGTTCATGTAAAATCTGCTCATTTATTTCCCTCCTCTATCTTTTCATAAACCTTCACATTTTGCACCGGTATATTAAATAAAGCCGTGACAGCTTCCAGAATATTGCGCTTTGCCACTGCGTCGGCTCCTCCTGCCGCGGTTATGATGGCACCTTTCACTTCACCGCCGCTTTTCGCTCCCTCGTTGGAAAAAATATCATTACTGTTTCCTGTATCTTCATATGTAAGCATAACGCTCACATCGCCAACGCCTTTAATGCTGCTTAATATTCTTTCCAGCTTCCGTTCCTCCAGTGTGGACGCCGTTGTCTCCCAGTATTCCGTTCCTCCGTCCTCATCTATTATCTGTGTTCTTCCGTCCTTGTTCTGTGTCATTACATTGAGAAGGAGAAGGGCTACAATGGCAATGATCAAGAGGGACAGGAATTTATAAAGAAGGTCTTTCACGAACTTGTCATCTTTTAGTTTTTCTTTCAATTTGATTCCTCCTCACCATTACTATATATATCCGTCCAAGGAAGGCTTATTCCAGGATTTTGATCCGAATCCAAAGCTTTGCCTGCTGCTGCCGCCTTTTCACGATATATTTCTTCCAGTTGCCGCGTCTGAGTCGACAATATCCGTTCCAATATCTTATTTTCGTCATACGAAGACGTGGTCCGGCCTTCCTGGGTAACAGGAAGAGCGACGCTGATCCCTTCCGGGACCTTTTCACCAAAGGGATAGATAATAACTGCCAGAACTATAAGAGAAAAAATAAACTTCAAGTACTTCTGTATATTCCCCTCGGGAAGAACAAGCTCCACAAAAGCCAATGAAGCAGTCATCATAAAAATGTTCCATACCCAATCCTTCAAGTTATCGCCTCCTTTCTTTCCTGCTGATCCGCCTTTTGCTAAATTGTAGTGCCTATGCTGATGAGTATACTTATGAAAACTATAAAGAGAACCGCGCAGAGGAAGAGTACTACAGCGAGCAGTATTACCGTATTGCCCATTTCATTAAGGCAGTCGGCGATCACTTTATTTCCGATGGGTTCCACAAGCGCAGATGTCACCTTGTACACAAGAGCTACGGCAAGCACCTGCATCAGAGGCATTGCTAGCATGAGGATGATAACGATTAATCCGAAGATTCCAATGCTATTCTTGATGATTGATGTACAACTGAGCACCATGTCCAGGGAATCAGCCGCAAAACCACCCACGATCGGGATCAGATTGTCAACGGAGAATTTAGCCGTCTTGACCAGCATACCATCGGCGCTCTTAGTGACGAAGCTCTGGATCGCCGTTAAACCGGAGAAAAGAGTAACGGAAAGCCCGATGATAAATACTGCCGCGGAACGCAATAGCATAGCCAGTTTTTTTATATAATCCCGATCCGCCAGGCTGTTCCCCAGGATAAAGATACATGAAAAAAACAGCAGCGGAAGGATCAGTTTATGTATCAAAGTGGTAAACACAGTCACGGCAGTTATGATAGCGGGACTGAGTATACCTCCCGATGAAAAACCTCCGATTGCGAGTATGAGAGGCAGTAATACAGGAATAAGAACCTGCATAAAAAGAGCCATGTTTGATATGGTGCTTTCACAAAGCAAATATATGTCACGGAAATTAAAAAGGCACAAGGCAATCACTGCACAACTGCAAGCCATGGCTCCGATCGAGGAGGCGGCACTGCTTCCGAAAGCCGTGCACAGATGTGTCATCAGGGCCATGAGTATACATATGGCCAGTATCTGGATCCCCAGCGATATGCTGGACGTAAGTTCGTTGAAGAAAACCCCCGCAATAGAACCGGTTACCCCGTCCATATCAAAAAGAGGCTCTCCGTTAATGAGATTGGAGATAATATCCGAGACGCGGAGATCGGACATCCCAAAAGCGTTGCCCTTTCCTGCCAGTTCCTCCAGAGCCTCTATGTCCATAGCTTCCAGCTGTTCGTTAATGATGTTCTTATAATCCATCTTTCATCCTAACCCTTTAGAAGTTTTGTCAAAGTTTCCAGTACGGACATCATTACCGGTACGGCGATGTAGAAAATGATCACCTTACCGGCCAGCTCAACCTTACCCCCTATTGCCTCTTCTCCAGCATCCTTGCAAACCTGTGCCACGAAGTCAGCTATGTAGGCTACCGCCAGAACCTTCAAAAGTATTGGGAAAAAAGCTTTTCCATAGCTCACATTCTCATACACGGTACCCAGGAAATCAAAGACCGATACCAGTTGATACAATATGAATCCAAAAATAACCAAAACCGTTGCAATGACGATATAGATGGCAAATTCGGGCTTGTATTCACGTATTAAGGATGCTGTGATCACACCGCATAATGCTATTGCGGCAATTTGAAAAATATCCATAATGTTCACTAAAGCTGGAACATGGTCTTCACGGCTGTAAAGAAATCGTTGACCATTTGTATGATAATAACGAGTACTATAATGATACCGGCAAGAGTGGTCATCATAGCCTGCTCTTCCCGTCCTGCTTTTAACAGCACCTGATTCATTACTGCTACGATGATCCCAATGGCTGCAATTTTGAAAATGATATCCACATCAAAATTCATCTTCTTCTCCCCTTACAGTAACATGATGACTGCCAGCACCCCCGATGAAGCTCCGAGAGTACGGTAGATCCTGCCCTTCTTCCTTCGCTCTTCATCCGCTTCTTTTCTCTGATTCTCTAATCCTTTGAACAGGTGGGCAAACATTGCATGCTGATTTGCCATGTCTGTCTTTCCCAGTTCAATGCCCGCCTGGGAAAGGATTTCCTTATCTTCAGAAGCAAGGGCACTTTCACCGTAAACCTCATCAACCGCCTGCTTCCAGCTCTCATATAGATCATACCTATCTTTCTTTCCAAGTAACTGGCACACAGTGCTTAGAAAATGTGATGCCTTGCCTGTTGTTCGGCCTGCTATCCGATCCATCAGATCCGGCAGAGGATCGCTGCGGTATTCCATTTCCGCCTGCAAGATTTTCAGGGTCAACAGCAGTTCATCAAGATGTATGACGCGGTTTTCATAAGGCCGTGCTGCCAGATACCCGACTCCTGTCCCTGCAAACAAAATAGTTATATATAAGATGAAATCCAACATCATGGCCTCCGTAATACATATATATTCCTGGGACAAGAATCTATTCGGACGAGTTTATGCGGCGATTATTTTCATCGGTTACCGTCACTATGGTCCCTATCCTCGGTTTGTTGGAGAGGTAGACAAATCTCTTGAATACCCCTGTTGATACCAGATTTCCTATGGATGAGCGCAGCAGGTCATTGTAATCACTCCCGTGGATCGTTGTCAGGAGTCCGACACCGGCACAGAGAGCCCCTTCAATACCCACAAGATCACCCGGCTTTCCTATCTCGTCAGTCGCTATGATCCTGGGAGACATTCCCCGAATCAGCATCAGCATACCTTCTCCCTTGGGGCACCCGTCCATGATATCCGTGCGATGACCCAGATCAAAGCTTGGAGAGCCGAGGTAACAGCCTGCTATCTCCGATCTTTCATCACAAACACCTATTCGAAAACCCAGTCCGCTCAAGTTTCGTATCAGATCTCTGAGCAGCGTAGTCTTGCCGCACATGGGTGGGGAAACGATGATCGTATGAAGAAAGTTTCCTTTTAGATCAAAGAGCCAGGGAAGCAAATGATCGGACACACCGATGATTTCACGACTTCTCCGCAGGTTCAGCGATGAAATGTCTTTGATTGCCTTGATCCGGCCATCTTCCAGTATGACCTTTCCACAAACACCCACACGATGTCCGCCTTCGATAGTTATGTAACCCTTTGACAGTTCATCCTGATAAGCATATGCAGAATGATTCATAACAGAATTGAAAATATCCTGTATCAGCTTGCTGTCAGTTGGCTGCCCGTACCTTCCCCCCAGGCAATACTCTCTGCCACCGGAGGAAAGTATGACTGGGCTTCCCGTGCGTATCCTTATTTCTTCGATCTGATCCTTTTGATTCGCCTGCAAGGACAAGATCTCCCGCTGCATATCGGAGGGCAGCTTGGCCAATATCTGCTCAATACCCCTCATTCACTCACCTCCTGATCCACTTTATGCTTGTACCAGGCTTAATATTCCCCCAGCCACAGAAACCCAGCCACGGGGACAGACCCCTTGGCTGAAAATGCCCCCGGAGGGACAGACCTTTTGGTCACTGAGATAATAAAAGTGGCTGTTTTACAAGCTTTCGCCTGTAAAGCAGCCACGGGGTCTGTCCCTCTGGGTTAAAAAGCAGCCACGGGGTCAGTGCCCGTGGCTGGGTTTATTCTTCTTCTGTTTCTTCTTTTGCTGGTGTAATGGTGAGTCTGACCTTTTCTATTCTACGATCGGATACTGCCTCGATCCTGAAGTTGAGGTTGTCCACTATAATGACAGGATACTCCGCCAGGTCTGCTTCCGGGATCTCTCCCAGTTTTTCCAGCAGAAAGCCGCCTAATGTCTCACTGTTTTCCGATTCAAGATCCAGGTCAAGATTTTCATTCAAATCGTTCAGGGAGATCAATCCATCCAATAGATAAGTATTTTCATCGATCTGTACAAGCTCTTCGTCCTCCTCATCGAATTCGTCATCGATATCGCCCATGATCTCCTCTACTAAATCCTCCATGGTAACGATACCTGAAAAACCGCCGTATTCATCAATGAGGATCGCAATATGTTGTTTGCTGCTCTGCAGATCCCGGAACAAATCATCTATGTTCTTGCTTTCCGGAATGAAATAGGGTTTTCTTAATATGTCTCTGATCTGGACATTTTCAAATCCTTTCTCCCAGGCAGCGATCAGGTAATCCTTTATGTTCAGAATACCGATGATGTTATCACTATCATCTTCATAAACAGGTATACGCGAATATCTCAGTTCCATCAGCTCGTTGATATATTCTTCCTGCGGATCATCGATGTCAATGGTGAACACATCGGTTCGGGGAGTCATGACCTCATAGGCCAGCTTATCGTCGAAAGCAAAAATGCTGTTGATCATTTTGGCTCCGTCTTCCTTAAGGAATCCGGTTTCCTGACCCACCTCCACCATTGACTTGACTTCGTCCTCAGAATATCCGTCCTGTTCATTGATGATTCCCTGCTTTGTCAATTTCAGAAGAATCGTTACGGATGTGGAAAGAAGCCATACAAAGGGTGCAGTGATCCTGGAAATAAAAATGATCGAACCCACTGTGAACCGTGCGATTTTAAGAGAATGCTGCAGTGCCATGCGCTTTGGATATAACTCTCCGAATACAAGGGTAAAATAGGAGAGCACTACAGTAACCAAAACTACTGCTACTTGTGTTGGATATGGAATGTGAAGCTTGAGAAGATAGCCGGCTATGTCATCAGACATACCGGTAGCGGCCGACGCACTTGCAAGAAAGCCGGCTAAGGTAATGGCCACTTGAATCGTTGATAAAAAGCGGTTAGGGTTCTCCAAAAAATCAAGAATCAGTTTGGCCTTTTTATCGCCCTCCTGTGCCAGTATTTTAACCCTATTTTTGTTCACCGATACGATTGCCATCTCTGCAGATGCAAAGTAAGCATTAACCAGAATCAACACGGCCAGAAATAACAGTTGCAAACTTACTGACATACTCGGGTCAGGACTGGGGTCCATTCATATTCCTCCTTAAAGTACTTTACAGATGTTTATACATATACAAAACTATTATACCACTACTTTGGTCTCGCGACCATACAATTTTCCAAAACCGGATATTTTGTCCTGATTTTCAGAATCTGCTGTGCATGGGGCGCACTTTCCAGTAAAACACCATCCTCATCTTCCATGTAATCCAAGGTCTGTGTAAAGGTCTCGATACCCGGTCCGGTTATCTCGATCGTATCTCCTAAGGACATTTTGTTACGTTGCTCCACTGTAGCAAGCTGTGTTTCCGGATCATACTCCTTAATGAGTCCGGTAAAATCATAATCCCTGATATATTGACTGCTTTCGTAGTTCTGATCTTCTTCGTTGGGCTTTCCGAAATAGAAGCCTGTAGTATACAGTCTGTGGCTCGCCTTTCCGATTTCGTCAAGCCAGCTTTCACGGAATATCCAGTCATTCCCTTCCTGATAAAAGGCATCGATTGCCTTTCTGTATGCTCCCGTCACTGCGGCCACATAATAGATACTCTTAATTCTGCCTTCGATTTTCAAAGAATCCAATCCGGCAGCTGCAAGCTCCGGAATGTATCGTATCATACACAGATCCTTGGAGTTGAAGATATAGGTCCCCCGTTCATCCTCGAAAACAGGATAATATTCCCCTGGCCGCTTGTCTTCTACGACACTGTAATGCCATCTGCAGGGGTGAGCGCATTCTCCCCTGTTGGCATCTCTTCCTGCCATGTAGTTGGAGAGCAAACATCTTCCCGAATAGGAGATGCACATGGCTCCGTGAACAAAGGCTTCCAACTCCAATGTATCCGGCGTGCTTTGCCTGATTTCTGCAATTTCCTTTAATGAGAGCTCTCTGGCCAATACGATACGCTTTATCCCCTGCTTGTGCCAATAAAGAGCTGATAATTTGTTCGTTGTGTTCGCCTGTGTGCTCAGATGAAGTGTGGCCTTTGGGCGATGTTCCCGCATCCACTGAAGTATACCCGGATCCGAGACCAAAAAAGCGTCTATGGGCAGGTCTTTGATTTCTTCCATATACTTTTCAAAGCCATCAATGTCCTCATTATGAGCAAAGATATTCAATGTCAGGTAGAGTTTTCTGTTTCTGCTGTGTGCATAAGAGAGCCCCTCGGTTAATTGTTCCGTAGTAAAGTTACGGGAACCTGATCGCAGACCAAATCGTTCGCCTCCGCAATATACAGCATCCGCACCGTAATCGATAGCAATTTTAAGTTTTTCAAGATCTCCCGCAGGAGCCAATAATTCAATCTTCTTCATTTTATCCTTCTATAACGCTTATGGCTAATCCGTCTCCCACAGACATAACTGTCGTGATTACACCGGGAACCTCAGTGACATGGTTTAAGTATGCACGCATACGGTTGACGATGGTTTTGTTCCTCCTTGTGTCCAGATATTCATCGGCTGCTGTCATTGCCTTGAACAGAATGTTATCCGCAACGATAATCGTTCCTGGTTCCCATAACGGCTTACACAGCTCCCAAACTTCCAGATAGTGTCCTTTTGCACCGTCGATAAAAATGAAATCAAAGGTTTTCGGGGCCTTTGATTCCGATTGCAGCTCTCTTAATGTTTCAAGAGCGTCTCCCTGTATCAATCGAATTCGGTTGCTTTGCTCTGCTTCTTCGAAGTTGCGCGCTGCTTCTCTGCAAGAGTTCTCTGAAAGTTCCAGAGTAGTGATATGATCCACATTGCCGGACATAGCAAAGCAAAGTGTGGAGTAACCCACAGCGGTGCCGATTTCCAGCACATTTTTCGGCTTCTTGATCTGGAGCAGAGTCAACAGAACAGTCTCTATTTCCTTTCGGATCACTGGGATATTCCTTGCTTCCGCTTCGGCACGAAGCCTTCCCAGAAAAGGATTCAAGGGCTTATATAGCCCTTGGATGTATGCAGTTACTTTTTGATCGGTAATTTCCATAATAATATTATTGTCAATCAATGTAGATTGCTTTGTTTCTTAAATGCTCCTCATAGGTTACGGAAAAGACATGGGAACCGTCGCCTTTCGCGAGGAAATACAGGTAATCGGTCTCTTCCGGCCATAGAACGGCATTGATAGACTCAATGCCCGGTGAGCAAATTGGTGTAGGAGGTAAACCGGCATTCAAATATGTATTATAAGGTGACTTGATCTGGGTGTCCGCAATGCTGAGAACCGGCTTTTGCTCTCCTAATATATATTGAACTGTAGCGCATGACTGAAGAGGCATGCCGATTCTAAGCCGGTGTTGGAAGACTCCTGCGATTATCGGGCGATCTTCCGACACAACAGCTTCCCTTTCAACTATGGATGCAAGAATCATGACTTCTTTCAGGCTGAGCTCCAGCTCCTGCATTCGCTTAATATGCTCTTCTGTGAATACAGTATTGAACTGGGAGAGCATTTTGCCGATGATCTCTTTCTCCGTAGCGTTTACAAATATCTCGTAGGTTTCCGGGTAGAGATACCCTTCCAGCCTGTTTTCCCCTTCTTCCAGACCTTCCACGAACCAGTAATCGAACTCACCTTTTTCGATTTCCTTAAAAAAGGTCTCTCTGTCTATGAGCCCCTGGGCCTCCAAAGCATCGGCTGTTCGTCTCAGATCATAGCCTTCCGGGATCGTAAAGCGGGTTGTGCTGTCACGACCAGCCAGCAGATGTTCTATGATCTGATCCATGGACATGCCGGGACTCAGATAATACTCCCCTGCTCTGAACTTTCCATCGTAGCCTTCCAATTTCGATTTCAAACGAAATACAAAGGCATCGGAAATCAACCCATGTGATTCCAACAACTCACCGATACCGTTAGTACTTGTACCTCTGGGCACCGTCACCAAAACGGTTTCTTCGTTTCCCGGATCGATCGGACCACTGCCTTTGCCGAGCCAGTTCATAAAGAGCATTCCGCTCAGCAATAGAATCATCAGAACCAATACGAGAATAAAAGCTATAAATCTTCTCTTTACTTTGATGCGAATCATGTTCTACCTTACCGGGACTATTACTTGGAACGAGACAAGTATTCGCCTGATCTTGTATCGATTTGGATAACTTCGCCCTCTTCTATGAAAATAGGGACCTGGATCACAGCGCCGGTTTCAACGGTTGCTGCCTTTGTTACATTGGTTGCGGTGTCACCTTTTACACCCGGTTCCGTTTCGATGACTTTCAGGTTTACAAAGTTTGGTGGCTCAACAGAAAAAGCGTTTCCTTTGTAGAACTTTATAGTCGCGTTATCATTTTCCCTGATGTAAAGCATGGCATCTTCTACCTGATCAGCCATGAGCGGTACCTGTTCAAAGCTCTCCTGATCCATGAAATAATAGAGCTCCCCGTCAGTGTAAAGATACTGCATCTGCTTGGTTTCAATGTGTGCTTTGGGGAACTTATCGTTCGGATTGAAAGCTTCTTCCCTCGTTGCACCGGTTAAGATGTTCTTGTATTTCGTTCTTACGAAGGCGGCACCTTTTCCTGGTTTTACATGCTGAAAATCCAGGATGATGTGGGGCTCTCCGTTGATCTCGAAGGTGTTTCCTTTTCTAAAATCACTTGCATAAATCATTGATGTATTCCTCCAGTATAGAATAGTTTATACTACAATCAACTCTTTGTCCGATTTGACAAGATTTATTATACCTGATGCTGTCACGATTGCCAAGTCTTCAATACGTACGCCGAATTGTTTCGGAAGGTAGATACCCGGTTCTATAGTTACGATCATATTCTCTTCCAGAACTTCATCGCTTCGTGCATTCAAGGTTGGTGCTTCATGTATCTCCAGTCCCACTCCATGACCGGTACCGTGACCGAAGAACTCGCCATACCCTGCATCTGTTATGATATCTCTGCAGGCTTTATCTGCGTCCCGGCAGGACAGTCCCTGGCGAATGGCGTCACATCCGTTCTTTTGCGCCTCCAGGACTATGTTGTATACTTCTTTCTGCTCCTGGGAAACCTTTCCAAGAGCCACTGTCCTTGTCATGTCCGAGCAATAGCCGTCTACGATACAGCCGAAATCCATAGTAATGAAATCGCCTTTCTCCAGCTTTTTCTCCGAAGGCACTCCGTGTGGAAGAGATGTCCGAACGCCGGAAACCAGGATCGTATCGAAGGAAAGTGCCTGGGCACCCTCCTTTCTCAGGAACATTTC
>DCUA01000217.1:45590-45850 GCA_002329675.1 Firmicutes bacterium UBA1426
GCTTTTTTAATGGCCTGCAACTCTGTATCATCCTTGATGATTCTGGCAGTTTCTACGATTCCGTCGCCGGACAGAAACCGGCAGCCCACATTTTCCTCAAGTCGTTTATATTCACCATGAGAGAGAATGTTCTCTTCGATTGCCAGTTCATCAATGGCAATCTCCTTTAAGAAAGTATATAAGGTAACATTAGCATCGGTAAGAACAACATGATACAGTGGCGCTAACGCTCCTGCCGCTTCTATGTAGCGGAAGTCCGT
>DCUA01000217.1:45881-47207 GCA_002329675.1 Firmicutes bacterium UBA1426
CAGAAATGCTGAGATCCCTTTTGCCTTCATACTATCCTTTACTCTTTTTAATCTACTCTGCATCCGGGCCCACCTTGATCGCTTCCTGTATTATTTTATATACATCCGAGAACATTAAGGTAAAGGTAAACTCCGCCTGCAGGTATTGGGCTGCTAACGGATCCCTCATGAGTATCTGCATCAGATTCTGGATCTGTTCTCCCATAGATGCATCGCCTTCCTGGCCGAGCATCTGTTGTGCTTGCAGTTGAAACTGCTTTTGCTGAAAGTCGTTGAGGCTGGCTGAGAGCTCTTCGTTCTCCGACACTCTGGCCTTCAGCTCCATGTAGTTCTTGTATTCCGGGGATTCCTTCAGAGCTCTTGCTAGTGCGTGTGCGTGATCGTAAACATTCATATTAGACCTCCATAAATATTGGTAATATTACCGGATTTCGTTTTGTCAGTTGGTAGATATAAGACTGAAGATCATTGCGTACTGCGTTTTTCATGGCACCCCAGTCCTTCATGTTTTCTTGCTGGCACTTGTATAATCTTTCTTCTGCCACCTTGCGGGCCGATTCGATAAGGTCTTCGGACTCTCTGACGTACACAAAGCCTCTGGATATGATGTCCGGACCTGAACACACACAGCCCGTAGCTTTATCAATAGCTGCAACAACTATGATAAGCCCGCTTTCTGACAGCAGTTTTCTGTCTCGAAGTACGATATTCCCTACATCTCCTACGCCAAGTCCATCTACGAAAACCGGGTTGCAGGCTACAGTATCCTTACTCTTTACAACCTGGTTCTTCTTCAGGTTCAGAATCTCCCCATTGGTTAGAATGAAGATCTTCTCCTTGGGCATACCTAAGTTTTCCGCAATCATTGCATGTCTGCGAAGATGACGGTATTCACCGTGCACAGGCAGAAAGTATTTCGGTTTGATCAGTGAATGGATGAGCTTCAGTTCTTCTTCCGCAGCATGTCCCGAAACATGGATGTCTGCTATGTCGGAATAAATCACCTCCGCGCCCCGCTCAAAGAGACGGTTTACTACGTTGGATACCGTCTTTTCATTTCCGGGTACCGGCGTGGAAGAGAGGATAACAACATCGCCTTTCTTGATCTGAACTGCCTTGTGATCGTTGGTAGCCATTCTTGCCAATGCCGACATGGGTTCCCCCTGGCTTCCTGTTGTTATGATGACCAATTCGGAATCCTTGATATTCTTTGCCTTATTGATATCCACCAGAACATCGCCGGGGATTTTCAAATAACCGATTTCCCTTGCAATGTTAACCACATTGACCATGCTCCTGCCGGATATGGCAACCTTCCTCTTGTTG
>DCUA01000079.1 GCA_002329675.1 Firmicutes bacterium UBA1426
TCCGACGCTGCACCGGATGAGGATATGGCGCTGACATACCAAGCTGCCCCGCAGATTAAATTCTGCTCCAAATGTGGCGCTTCCGTCGTCCCCGGCGCACGTTTTTGCGGTAAATGCGGTGAGAAGTTGTGCTGAAGCATAGGGCCGTTATCAGCTACGATAATGTTATGAAGGATAATGAAAACGACTGCCCTTAATCGTGTAGCCGGATTCATTCGGTAAATTCCTATTAACTTTCCGTAGCAGATTTCACATATGGTTATCGCGCAGTAGATAAGGGCAGGGTTAACAAGAAGAACCATATGCCGGACTACACCCGGCTCAGGCAAAGCGACTGAAGGAATTGAAAAAAGAAAATGGTCGTCTGAAGAAGCTGCTTGCAGAAGTGATGCTGGACAACCAGATATTAAAGGATATCAACTCGGGAAGCGTTTAAGCCCGCCGAAGCGCAAAACAGCAACCAATGCCATACTGGAGAAATATCAAATTAGCGAACGGCGGGCATGTCAGCTGATCGGGCAAAACCGAAGTATCCAAAGGTATGGTTGGAACCGACGAAAGCACTTTCAACTCGCAGGATATTGCATCACGCGGAATGATCGTAACCATCCTTTGGCGTCTGGAGGGAGAGCCGGTAGCGGAATATCCTATGACTTTTACTGATGTTGCTGAGGATAAATGGTATTACAACGCCATAGCCTGGGCTGCTGAAAAAGGTATTGTTAATGGCTATAATACGCTTCACTTCGGACCGGATGATGATATCACCCGCGAGCAAATGGTAAAAATACTTTACCGATTTGCAACGTACAAGAGATATGATTTAAGCTCACGCGACTACTTAAGTGCATTTACTGACAGTCCTTCAGAGTGGGCGATGGAAAGCGTGCAATGGGCAGTAGAAGAGAGAATCATACAGGGCAAAGGCTTCAGCCTTCTTGACCTGCAAGCAGGTGTCAAACGCTGTGAGTGCGCTGCAATTTTGCGGCGGTTTATGTCCAATTAACAAGAGACTCTCTGTGAATAACTCGCGTATTACGATAAGAGGGATTATTAGAAAATATCATCGAAACACTACCGTATACAGATGGAACAGTAACCACCCGATTACATCGGTGTTGTTGAGTTCTACAGCAAGCTCAAGGGGATCATGCGGCAGCCTATACAGCCGCACAGCTTCATTTATTTCCTGACCTGAGCTGACCCGAAATTCTCTATGAATGAATCCTGAGCACCACGGCTTGCATAGGTTTATGCAAGCCGTGGTGCTCATAGTTAAATAAGGATTAAATTCATATTCCAATAAATTCGATTTTACTGATGTTTTTCAATAATCTCGAAAAATATCTTGTTTTCAGTAAAATGAAAGTATCGCAAAAGAGCTCGAAAAGGTTAGCACCCCAAATGGCATAAAAAGTGAGCCATTGTCAGCACCTGAAATAACCGCTACCCTTAGTTTGTTAAGGACTTAAGGAGGTAGCAGAAAGGTGTTAAGAATGGCTCAAATCAATCATATCAAAGATTTGTACGAAAATGAAGACCTAAGTTTGCGGGAAATCTCCCGCAAGACGGGTCACAGCTTCAAGACTGTCCAGAAATATGCCTACCAGTCAGACTGGAGCGAGGACAATCTTCCGAATAGCGAGCCACAGGGTTATCCGGTTCTGGGGGATTTCATTCCCATGATTGACGAATGGCTGGAGGATGACCGTAAGATTCCGCGAAAGCAGCGTCACACCGTTTGGAGGATTTTCTGCCGGTTGCGGGATGAACACAGTTTTAGCGGCAGCTATTCCAGCGTAAAAAGGTATGTTCGCAAACGGCGATTTGTGATGAACTCCCCAAACGGCGGCTACTTACCGCTGGAGCACGCGCTGGGCAGTGGGCAGGTGGACTTCGGTGAGCATATTTACTATGACGGTGCCGGACAGCAACAGAACGGCTATGCGCTGACGATTTCCTTCCCCAATTCCAACAAAGGCTACACGCAGACATATCCCTCGCAAAACCAGGAGTGCTTGCTGGAAGGGATGAAACGTGTCTTTGAGCACATTGGCGGAGTCCCGCCCCGGCTGCGCTTTGATAATATGTCCACCGCCGTTGTTCAGGTGCTTAGGGGCACCGAGCGAGTTCTTACGGACGGTTTCATCCGATTTATGCTGCATTATCGTTTTCAGGCGGAGTTTTGCAATCCTGCTTCCGGCAATGAAAAAGGAAATGTGGAGAACAAGGTGGGCTACAGCCGCAGAAATGCCTTTGTCCCGGTTCCGACCATTATCTCATTTAAGGATTTCAATGAGAGTCTTTTGGAATGGTGTGAAAAGGATGCTAAGCGTCTCCATTACAAAAAAAAGGAACTAATCCAGAAGCTTTGGAAAGACGATGAGGTAAACCTGCTGAGCCTGCCGGAGTATCCCTTTCCCGTGTTCCGTTACGCATCGTTGACCGTGAGTAAAAACGGCTTCGCAACTATTGAAACCAACAAATATGGGCTGTCCCCGGCACTTTCCGGTGAAACGGTACAGGCCAAGATTTTCTTTGACCATGTGGAGTTCTTCTATGACCACCGCCCGGTTGGCAACTACCCCAGAAGCTACAAAAAGGGTGATGAGGTCTATGACTGGACACAGTATGTGTCCGTGCTCTGCAAAAAGCCGGGAGCAACCCTACACACACGTTTCTTCCGCCAGATGCCGCAGCAGTGGCAGTCCCTCTTGGAACAGGCAAGCGGCAAGGAGCGCAAAAACGCCCTGCAGCTGCTCAGTGAGATTGTATCTGACGGCAATGTCTCCCTCTGCGATGATGCTTTGGAGCTCGCCGGTGAAAACGGCCGCACGGATGTGGACAGCCTCCGGCAGTGCTACTACATGATTGCCAAAAAGGAATACCGGCCTAATCCGATGAAATTCTCCGCTTCACCGGCACTTAACTACAACCCTAATCTCTCTGCCTATGACGGACTGATGGGAGGTGACGCAAATGTCCGAGCAGATTGAGCTGATGATGCGGCAGGTGAAGCTGGGGGGTATGGCCAAGGAATGGCGCTCTGTCCAGTTTGAAAGTCCGGAGCAATACGTGACCGACCTGCTGAAGCTGGAGCTCCGTGAGCGAGAAGCCAACCGCATTAACCGTATGGTGAAGATTGCCGGTTTCCGGGTGTTAAAAACACTGGATGATTTCGTGTGGGGTTCTGCTATCCAGCTCCCCAGCGGCCTAAGCGCTGCATACATGGAGGAGTTGGGGTTCCTTCCGCCCAAGGAAAATCTCATTTTTATGGGCACCGTTGGCACAGGCAAAACCCATCTTGCCACGGCAATTGCATTGAAAGCCTGCCAGGAAGGACGGCGTGTCCGCTTTTACACGGCGGCATCTCTTGCTAATATCCTCCTGGAAAGAAACAACAAGGGGACGCTGAATAACTATCTTAGCACACTGAAGAAGGTGGAACTCATTGTGATTGATGAGGTTGGCTTTGTTCCGCTGCACAAGGATGCCGCAGAGCTGCTGTTTCAAGTAATTTCTGACTGCTACGAGCAGAGGAGCCTCATTATTACGTCCAATCTGGAATTCTCACAGTGGAACACCGTCTTTGGTGATAACCGGCTAACGGCTGCCCTGGTTGACCGGCTGATTCACCATTCCCACATTGTAATTTTCTCTGGAGAAAGCTACCGCCTTACCCAATCCATGCAGCGCCAGCGCACACGCTGAAAAGGGCTCCAAAAGTACAGCGTTGGGGCTCTGTTGACGGGAACAACTCCATTGAACAAACAACAAATTAGGTGCTGCAAGGTGCTAACCTTTTTGGAGCCCTTTTGCTAACATTTTTACTTGACGAACACAAAAATATCTATCGATTCAACAGATATTAGATCGTATTATATTGTATTTTAGTATATTATGTCATATAATTCTCTTTAAGATAACCAATGAATAAAGGAGTGTTACTTATGGACAGAACAAAAAAGGCATGGATCAATGGACTTTTTCTAATCGTTACACTAGTAATCAATACCTTAGGTGCCGTCGGCTTAATCAACGGTTTGACTCAAAAGCAAATTTCTGATATGTATGTCACCTTAATAACACCAAGCCCAGCTACTTTCAGCATATGGAGTGTAATCTACTCGCTTCTATTGATCTCAATGATTGTAATGATTGTCAAGAAGGATGATCCTTATTATCAAAAAGCCATCGATCATATTTCTAATCTGTTCAGAATTTCTTGCATTCTGAACATTGTGTGGATCGTATCATTTTCTTTTGTTCTAGTTGAAATTTCTAGTCTATTCATACTTGGTTTTGTGGTTACTTTAGCCTTGATTGGTATAAAACTGCTTGAAATACGCGAAGGCAAGCGTTGGTTATTACCCTTGAGTTTTGGACTCTATTCAGGTTGGCTGTTTATCGCTACAGTCGTAAATATTGCTGCGGCGCTGACTAAACTTGGATGGAACGGCTTTGGTCTATCCCATGAAACCTGGGGAAGCATAATGCTGATTATCGCAATTGTTCTATTGATTGGAGTACTTTTGAAAGTCCGCAATGCCGCCTTCCCGCTTCCGGTCGCTTGGGCGTACTTTGGAATTTACCAGTTTTTGAAATCACCGACAGGATTTAAAGGGGAATTTGCTACCCTACAAATCATATCTCTTTTAGGCATGATCGTGCTTATTATTGTAGCCGTGGTTCAATTTTACCGTAATCATTTTTCTATACTCCCTGAATCAACAAAAAAGGTATAAGGGGCTATCAAAAAAATGATCATTGTTTACGAGTCAAAGACAGGTTTCACTAAGAGATATGCTGAGATGCTTGCCGCTAAAACTGGTATGAAGGTTTATCGTGTAAACGAGCTTTCAAAAATAGATAAAAAAGAAGAAATTGTTTTTCTGGGTTGGATGAAGGTCGGAAGGATTCAAGGCTTAAAAAAAGTAAGAAAATTTAACGTCAAAGCAGTATGCGGATCTGGTACGGGGCGTGCTGGAGAGCCCAATGCTGAAACCATAATCTCGGAAAATAAGCTTGAAAAGATACCGTTCTTCTATGCTCAGGGCGGCTGCTTACCTTTGAAAGACTTAAAAGGCACGGACCGATTTATGATGTCCATGTTTGCAAAGGTACTTAAAAAACGAAAGGATAAGGACGAAAAATTTAACGAAGCGATTGAGCACATCGAAAACGGCTTTGACGGCGTCAAGGAGAAAAATCTTATCCCGCTAATCGAATGGTTGAATTCAAGGTAAATCTTGCGATATAATTACATTATACAGAGATCTGCTCTCTTGAAGGCTGAACCATTCTCCCGGAATTAATGCACAATTCACCTGGTCAGCACATACAGTTATAATAGATGTATTCAGTTTTGTCCCTTTAGTCCTTTCTGTCCGCTATGCCACAGACGTTAAGCATCAAGAAACAACACTTGAAAGCGGGTGCATCCTATGTGAAACAGGTGCATTGTATCAATTTTTTGGTCATTTGCCATAAAGGAGCAAAATACGCTCCACTCAAAATCCCCGATCAACTGGGGATTTTTATTTGTTTTTTCGTGTTAATCCGACAAAATAGGATACTTATTTTCCCCATTGGCGAAAAAGTGATTATCAAAGCATTTCATTTTTTGAACAAACTCAAGGAGCACGGCTACAATGATCTACATGTTTCAATAAATATTTCTGTCACTCAGCTGCTGAATCCTGATTTCGCAAGCAGGCTCTTTGAATTGATAAGCGATATGCAGATCGACCCTGAGAATATCGATATTGAGATCACAGAATCGGTATTTGCTCACGACTATGATATTATCAATATTATTCTTCTCTTAGTCGGGAAGAAAAACTAACAGTTGATTGCTTGAAAATCGATAAATATTTTGTCGATATCTTGTTGAAATCAGACCTGAAAAAAGCCATAACAAGTGATATTATTTCTATGTCACATAAGCTCGGGCATAGTACTATTGCTGAAGGAGTTGAGCAAGAGTGTCAGATGCAGTACCTAACAGAACACAATTGTGATAAAATACAAGGGTATCTCATCAGCAAACCGCTTGATGAAAATGAAGCTCTCGAGTTTTTGAAAAGGCATGAAAATAATATGAAATGAGAAAGACGCTATGATTCAAGTGACTAATCTGACAAAACGCTATGGCAAACTAATTGCCAATCAGGATATTTCACTTACCGTGAACCCCGGAGAGTTGACGGTGTTACTCGGGCCTAACGGTGCAGGAAAATCGACCTTGATCAAATGTATTTGCGGCCTGTTGCGGTTCGATGGGGAAATCACCATAGCAGGCTACGATAACCGCAGCAGTGAGGCAAAGCGTCTATTAGGCTACGTTCCGGAAATGCCTGCCCTCTACCCAATGCTAACGGTGCGTGAACACATGGAGTTTATTGCCCGGGCTTACGAACTTGCGGAGTGGGAACCTCTGGCTGATGAACTTCTTCAGCGTTTTGAACTGCATGATAAGCAAAACAAGCTTGGAAAGGAACTATCCAAGGGCATGCAGCAGAAGGTCAGCATTTGCTGTGCAGTACTGACAAAGCCGCGTGCGGTGATCTTTGATGAACCTCTAGTGGGTCTTGACCCTCACGCCATCCGGGAGTTGAAAAGTTTAATAGCGGAAATGAAACAGAATGGATGTGCCATGATCGTTTCGACTCACATGATCGATAGCGTGGAGGAGAACTGGGATACCACCTGCATCATGACAGCGGGGCAAATCGCACGCGCCTGCCGCAGAGACGAACTGGAAGGCGGGGACCTGGAGAAACTGTATTTCTCTATCACCGAAAAAGGTGGTGGTGGAGAAGTATGAGCAGCCATTTCTATTTAATTCGCACCAGCATAAAAAACAGGTTCAAAGAGTTACGACGAAAACCGGGGAAATTGATTCTTTATCTGCTGGTGATTGTGGCAATCGTCGCCTCTTTGATCATTTCTATGATAGGCGCAAACCATTCGACGGGGAGCTATCCGGTTATTTATCTGCTCCCCATCCTGTTTGGATTTCTGCTTATATTTTACGCCGTTTCAATACAAAAGGGCCTTGCCTCGGGTGACTCCATTTTTGAAATGAGTGACGTAAACTTGCTCTTTGTCTCACCGGTCAACCCCCGTGCAACACTATTGTACGGATTGATCCGATTGCTGGGGACATCCTTTTGGGCGGGGTTTTTTCTCTTGTTCCAAAGCAGCTCGCTGGCCAATTTCGGTGTGGGATTCGAGGGTGTTCTCATTCTGTTTGGTGCATTCATTCTGAATATGGCTGCTCTGACGATCCTGTCGCTTCTGATTTACAGCACGACTAATGGAAGGCCAGCCAGAAAGAGACTGTTACGCATTTTAGCAGTAGCGGTGTTTATTCCCATGTTGTCGTACTTCGCTGTCCGTTTCTTAAGCTACGGCAACGCTCTGTCGGCGTTGAATGATCTAATGGAATCTCCTGTCCTCGTGACGGCGCCTATTATCGGATGGACATCTGCCGGAGCTATTTCGCTGATCGAAGGCGATCTGCTATCAGGACTGAGATGGATCGGGCTTCTTGTTCTGTCCTGCCTGGGGATGCTTTATTATATTATACAAAGCCGATCTGACTACTACGAAGATGTGTTGGTGGCAACAGAAACGGTCTTTGAGAAAAAACGCGCAGTAGCTGAAGGGAATCTGCAGGCAGCCGGCGCTACAAATGCAAAGGTCAGGGTAAATAAGACGGGACTGTCGGGTGCCGGAGTGCGTGTTTTCGTATATAAGCATCTCCGTGAAACCTTCCGGCAGAACCGCTTCGGCTTTTTCAGTATGTATATGACGATCATAGCGGTTTGCATTTTTTTCTTTTCCTTTTTTCTTCGCGATAAGGTAGATGTCGTTCTGGTGCTTCAGATACTAATGTGGATACAAGTGTTTATGATCGGTACAGGGCGCGGCCTCATGGAAACCTATTCACATCATATCTACATGATACCCGGATCTCCTTTCAGAAAGCTTATCTGGAGCAACATGGAACTGATGCTGCGAACTGCTATGGAGAGTGTATTGTTCCTGGGGATTCCTGGTATCATCATGAAAAGTAATCTCGTAGTCGTTTTGAGCAGTATGGTTGTATATGTTTTTTTCTCTTTGATGTTGCTTTCAATCAATTATCTTTCCATGCGCTATACAGAGGCAAACATCTCCCAGGGTATACTGCTGGTGATCTATTTAATTGCTGTTCTATTGTTTTTAGCGCCGGGTCTTGTAGCGGCTCTCATTATCGGGTTTTCCGCCGGAGGGCTTAAGGGAACGCTTATAGGGCTTTTCATCCTGTCTGCCTGGGAACTGGCTGTTGCTGTATCCTGCTTCGCACTTTCCAGAAATGTTCTTCACAACTGTGACATGCCAACCATAAAAAGGTGAGCTTCACTCTAAAACCGTAGTTTCCTTACTCGTGTGAAAAAAAGATTGACAGCTTGGTGAAGATTGGTATAATTAGATAGACTAACTAAATATAATACTGCATGACTAAACTCGAAGAGTGCAAGTCCAATACAGTAAAACAGAGAGAGGTCGGAAGAAGGAGAAAGGGGGAGGCACATGGATACATTTGAAAAAGGATTAAACGAACTATTGATTCAGACTTTTCGGGATATCCTAAAAGTTGAGGAACTCATCCTTCAAAGAAGTGCACCCAAGCTTTCGATCACAGAAGTCCATCTGATCGAAGCTGTCAGAAAGGGGAAAGACAGAGCTTTAACCGTGAGTGAAATTGCCGGGGAACTGCAGATCACGGTACCATCAGCTACGGTTGCAGTAAATAAGATGGTCAACAAGGGTTATGTGACCAAAGAAAAGAGCAGCGAAGACGGTCGTGCTGTGATTATCCGACTTACTCGTGAAGGAGAAAAAATCTATCGTCTTCATCGCTATATCCATCTGAAACTGGTGAGAGCAGCTGCCCGGGAATTGACCGAAGAGGAAAAGGATACTCTATTAATCGGAGTCCGGCACCTGGACGAATTTTTCAAACAAAAAATGGCTAAATATGGAGGAATCAATGAGTTTTCGAATAATAGGAACAGGTAGAGCTCATCCGGAGTTCATATTGAATAATGAAATGCTGTCAGAAATCGTTGATACAGACAATGAATGGATCGTTACCAGGACAGGTATAAACACAAGATATGTAAGTACCCACGAAACGATTACAGAACTTTCGGTAAAAGCAGCTCAACGCGCTTTAGAGAAAGCAGGCCTTACAGGAAAAGATCTGGACCTGATTCTCTGCTCAACAATGAAAGGAGATTATGCCTGCCCTTCACTTGCTTGCCTGGTACAGAAGGATATCGGTGCAGATTGCCCTGCGGTTGATCTCAATGCGGCATGCTCCGGATTTCTTTATGCCCTGGATCAGGCGGATGCCTATGTCGGATCGGGGAAGGCAGAGACGGTATTGGTCATCGGTGCAGAAATGATGACCCGGTATCTGGATTGGACAGACAGAGGAACTTGTGTACTATTCGGTGACGGAGCCGGTGCTGTTATCTTAAGAAAAGGTGATGGTTTGAAATCCATTAAAATCACGGCCAAAGGGGATGACCAGTTATTGGTTATCGGCAACACCTTCTGCCCTAGCCCCTACGGAAAACAGCCGGAGTTGGATCCGCATTTTCGGATGAAGGGCGGAGAAGTGTTCAAGTTTGCTGTGACCTCGGTACTGCGGGATGTAAAAGAAGTAATGAAGGCGGCCGGTGTGAAGGTAGAAGATGTTAAAATGCTGATCCCTCATCAGGCTAATCTGCGGGTATTTCAGGCGGCAAAAGAAAAGCTTGGTTTCAGGGATGATCAACTGGCTATGGGCATCGATCATTACGGAAACACATCTTCTGCAAGTATTCCTTTAATGTTGGATGAACTGATGGAAGAAGGAAAGCTTGAAGAAGGTGACATTATTGTTTTGACAGCTTTCGGGGGCGGATTGACCACCGGGGCTTGTGTCATAAAGTTATAAATAATTTTGTTGAAAATATGGAGGAATGAACTATGACATTTGAGAAGATTGCAGAACTGATCGCTGAGAGTAAGGATATGAACGTTGCGGATATTACTATGGAAACATCCTTTGAGGATATGGAGCTGGATTCGCTGGATGTAATCGAAGTTGTAATGTCCATCGAAGAAGCTTTCGGAATCACTTTGGAGATCGAAGACAGCGTCAGGACAGTTGGTGACCTGGTTGAACTGGTCGATAGCTTAGCACAATAAACTAACTTAGAACCGGAAATGGAGTCGTAAAAGTATGAAAACGATCATAACAGAATTGCTGGGCATCGAATATCCGATCCTGCAGGGCGGCATGGCCTGGGTGGCCAATGCTTCCCTGGCGGGAGCCGTGTCGAATGCAGGAGGACTTGGCATAATCGGTGCGGCGAATGCGCCTAAAGAAGTGGTACAGGAAGAGATCCGCAAGGTCCGAGAACTGACAGATAAACCATTCGGTGTCAATATCATGCTCATGAGCCCCTTTGTGGATGACATTGCAAAGCTGGTCATAGATGAGAAGATTAAAGTAGTGACTACAGGTGCCGGTCTGCCGTCAAAATACATGAAGGACTGGATAGAGGCCGGCATTATAGTAATTCCCGTGGTGCCATCCTGCGGAATGGCGAAAATGGTTCAACGATCCGGTGCGTCTGCCGTTATCGCGGAGGGCGGAGAGGCAGGTGGACACATCGGCGAACTGAATACCATGTCCCTGGTGCCCCAGGTTCGGGATGCGGTAGACATCCCGGTCATAGCAGCAGGGGGGATTGCTGACGGCAGAGGCATAGCAGCAGCTTTCATGCTGGGGGCATCGGGTGTGCAGATGGGGACCCGGTTCCTGGTTGCAAAAGAATGCACGATCCACAGGAATTATAAAGATAAGATACTTAAATCAAAAGACATCGATACTATGACCACCGGCAGAAGGCTTGGTCATCCGGTGAGAGCATTAAAAACACCCTTTACAAGGGCTTTCCAGAAAAATGAGAATGATTCTGCCAAGACGCTGGAGGAACTGGAGGCTTTCGGGGCCGGCGCATTGCGTAAGGCCGTGCTTGAAGGCGATGAGAAGGATGGTTGCTTTATGGCAGGTCAGTGTTGTGGACTGGTGAAAAAAGAACAAACCGCTGAAGAAATCATTCAGGAGTTGATGAAAGAAACAATAGAGGCATTCAATGGTGGACTGCAATGGGTAAAATAGCAATAGTTTTTTCAGGGCAGGGTGCCCAGTACAGCGGAATGGGGAAAGAGTTGGCACAGTGTTCCGAGGCCGCGGCAAGAGTTTTTAATATGGCGGATTCTTTACGGCCGGGAACGTCTATGCAGTGTTTTGAAGGAACAAAGGACGAGCTCCAGCAAACAGAAAACACGCAGCCATGTATTTTCTGCGTTGGTTATGCAGCAGCAGCTGCCCTGGAAGAGAAAGGTATAAAAGCCGATTGCTCCGCCGGGTTTTCAGCCGGAGAGATAGCAGCGCTGACTTATGGGGGTTATCTTGCTGAGGAAGACGCTTTTCGCTTTATCACTAGAAGAGCACTGGTAATGCAGGAAATCAACAGAAAGAATCCAGGTACAATGTTTGCTGTATTAGGACTTGATAAAGGGCAGGTTTTAGAACTCTGCAGCAGGGAAGATGGCTGGTATCCAGTTAATTTCAATACCGCCACGCAGATTTCCGTTGCATGTACCGTTGAATCCGCAGAGAGATTCCCGGGTGCTGTAGCGGCTCTGGGTGGAAAACCCATCAAGCTGGCAGTCAGTGCGGGCTTTCATTCGCCTTTGATGGATGAGGCCAGAAAGAAACTGGAAGAGGAGTTCTCAGGTATGACCTTTACGGTAAACAGCGCGCCTGTCTATTCCAACCTTACCGGAGAACCCTATAAGGAATTAACTCAACTGTTCCAACAAATCAACTCGCCGGTCCTGTGGCATCCTCTTATTCAAAACATGTACAGGGACGGAGTCGACACTTTCATTGAAGCAGGTCCGGGGAAAACTCTCAGTAATATGATTGCTAAAATTATTCCAGACGCACTTATCCTTAATGTCGAGGACAAAGATAGTCTCGAGAATACAGTGGAGGTGTTGAAAAATGCTGAAAAATAAAAATGCGGTTATAACTGGAGGGAGCCGTGGGATCGGAAGGGCTATCGCCTTAGAGTTTGCGAAAAACGGTGCGAATATCGCATTGATCTATGGAAGCAACATAGAGGCTATGGAAAAGACATTGACTGAGATCAAGGCCCTTGGGGTACACGCGATGGCTTACCAATGCGATGTGAGTTCCTTTGACGATACAAAGAAAACGATTAGCGAAATCCTGGCTGACTTTCCGCACGTTGATATTCTGGTCAACAATGCAGGAATAACGAAAGACGGATTATTGTTAACCATGGATGAAAGCAGTTTCAATAGTGTGATCGATACCAACCTGAAAGGCAGTTTTCACATGATTAGACACCTTTACTCTCATATGATGCGACAGAGGAAAGGACGGATCATCAATATAGCATCTATTTCAGGCATGATGGGAAATCCAGGGCAGGCTAATTACTCCAGCGCGAAAGCAGGAGTTATCGGCCTGACGAAAACGGTGGCAAAAGAACTGGCGGGCAGAAACATAACCTGCAATGCCATCGCTCCCGGTTTTATAGAAACAGACATGACGGGAAGTCTGTCCGACAAAACGAAAAGTGCTGCTGTCGAAATGATACCATTGAAAAGAATGGGTAACCCTGAAGAAGTGGCTAAGCTTGCGGCTTTTCTTGCTTCCGATGACAGCGGTTATATAACCGGAGAAGTGATAAAGATTGACGGGGGGTTATACATTTGAGACGAGTAGCGATAACAGGAATGGGAGTCATATCCCCGATCGGTAATACAATCGAGTTATTTCAGGAAAATTTACTGGCAGGTGTTTGTGGTATTGACTATATTACGCACTTTGACACAGATGACTACAAAGTGAAGATAGCTGCTGAAGTAAAGGATTTCAACATTACAGATTATATCGATAAGAGTGAAGCGCGCCGCATGGACCTTTTCACCCAGTATGCCATGGCTGCCGCAGAACAAGCAGTTGTACAAAGCGGCATTGCAGGAACATTGGCGCCGGAACGACTTGGTGTGTATGTAGGTTCCGGAATAGGCGGGATGGATACTTTTGTTACTACTACAGACAAATTCTTAAACGGAGGACCTAGAAAAGTATCTCCTCTGTTCATTCCTATGATGATCTCCAATATGGCAGCGGGAAACATCGCGATAAGGTACAAAGCCATGGGACCGTGTCTCCCGGTAGTTACTGCCTGTGCTACATCTTCACATGCTTTGGGAGAAGCCTATCGTGCCATCCGCTTTGGCTATGCGGATGCGATCATTGCAGGCGGAGCCGAGGCGGCTATCAATGGTCTTGCTGTAGCCGGGTTTACGAATAGTACGGCTCTCTCAACAAGGAACGACCCCGTGGATAGTTCCATTCCCTTCGACGCCAGAAGAGACGGGTTCGTTATCGGGGAAGGTGCTGCCATTGTGATACTTGAGGAATATGAACATGCAAAGAATCGTGGAGCAAAGATCTTCGGTGAAATGACAGGTTATGCGAATACATGCGATGCTTATCATATCACCGCACCTCATTCGGAAGCAGAGGGAGCAGCCAATGCCATTCGCCTCGCTTTGGAAGAATCGGGCTACAACAAAGAAATGAAGCTTTATTATAACGCTCATGGAACATCCACTCCTTTGAACGATAAAGCGGAGACAGTGGCTCTCAAGAAAGTTCTGGGAGAAGAAGACGCGAGGAAAGTGCATATCAGCAGCACGAAATCCATGACGGGCCATATGTTGGGAGCGGCTGGAGCCGTGGAAGCAATCGCCTGCGTTGTTGCACTGCAGACCGGAGAGATCCCCCCCACTATAGGGTATAAGGAGCCGGATCCGGACTGTGATCTCAACTATACTCCTAACAAAAAGGTCAAAGCTGATATAGATCTGGCCATTTCCACATCCCTCGGATTTGGTGGACATAATGCAGCTTTGGTAATAAGGAAAGGGGATCGATGATGAAAACAGAAGATCTGGAAAAGATCCTGCCGCACCGCAAGCCCATGCTATTACTGGATGATGCGGGAATCGATGAATCAGGAAGAGGAGTGGGGATATACAATGTGAGAGGGGATGAGTTTTTCCTCCAAGGGCATTTCCCCGGAAATCCGGTGGTACCCGGTGTGATCCTGTGTGAAATGATGGCGCAGACCTGTGCTGTTCTTTTATCAACGGATGCACAGGGAAAGACTCCTTACTATACCAGTCTGGATAAGGTTCGTTTTCGAAATCCTGTGAAGCCGGGGGATCAGGTTAAATTTCTATGCGAAATTACCAAGAGTAAACCTCCCTTTATCTTTGCAAAAGGTAAGGGATATGTTGACGAAAAACTGTGCATTCAAGGTGAATTCTCCTTCGCCCTTGTTTGAATATTAAGCATTTGCATATGAGGTCGGTCCTTCAATTAAATTTGAGGAAAGACCTCATTTGCATAACCGACGAAAGATGATATAGAATCTCACCTCGCGGCATAAATTGACAATAGGTCAAACTATGGTAAAATTACAACTATATTTAGCGATTTTGGAGAGAGAATAGTGACGGAAAAACGTAAAAGAGGCGACAGGCGCGAGGCGAAGCGGGTTCGCAACCTTGACTCCATGCACCAGTTCATGCCCTATGTATTAACGAAGCGATGCGATTCGGAAGTGTACATAAATGAAAAGTTCGATGTAACCGAGGCTCTCAAGTACATAGCAGAAAAGAATCAAACGGAGACGGAACACAAGCTGACTCTATTCCATCTTATCTTAGCAGCATTATCGAAGACTATAATCCACAGACCATATCTGAATCGATTCATCTCCGGCAGGAGATTTTATGAAAGATATGATGTGAGCTTTTCCTTTGTTGTGAAGAAGAAGTTCTCAGACAAGGGAGAAGAAAGTCTGATGATTTTACGAACCAATGAAGATTCTACACTGAGTCAGATCAGCCATAAAGTTTCTGAATGCGTGCATGAAGTCAGAGAAACAGGCGGCAATGACCTGGATGCGATCCTGAATTTTCTTGTCAAGCTCCCGAGACCAGCGCTTCGTTTATTCGCAAGCATTCTGAACTTGCTTGAATACTACAATTGCATGCCGAAATTTTTATCGGAGGTTGACCCATATTATACAACTGTCCTGATTGCTAACCTGGGCAGTATCAAATGCGGCGCGCCTTACCACCATCTTACGGAATACGGAACAAACTCCGTGATGGTGACTGTCGGGGAGATCCATAAAGAGAACCTGTTAGATAGTGAAGGAAACTCCCATATAAGAGATATCGTGGAGATGGGCATCACAATCGATGAAAGGATCGGAGACGGCTTCTACTTTGCAAAGTCGATCAAGCTGTTAAAGTATCTTATCAGTAATCCCGTACTACTGGAGGCACCGTTTAAGGAAGAGGTGAATTATGATGATTAAAGCTCCATGGCTTGCTTTTTACGATTCTGTTCCCCGGAATCTCATCTATCCGGATGGCTCCATGTTCCAAATGGTAGAAGAAGCGATGCAAAAATATCCGGATCACATCGCCTATGATTTTCTGGGGACAAAAGCAACTTATTCTCAGTTCACAGAAGAAGTCCACAGGTGTGCAAAGGCGCTAAAGGCACTGGGAATAAAAGAAGATGATCGCATAACAGTCTGCCTTCCCAATGTTCCCCAGGCTGTTATCATTTTCTATGCCATCAATATGATCGGCGCTATCTCCAACATGATTCATCCCTTGTCTTCGGAGGGAGAGATCCGATTCTATCTACAGGATTCAAACAGCGTTGCAGCTATTACCCTGGATGCATTCTATGGTAAGTTTGATAGCATCAGAAAAGACACGAATGTAAAGTATCTGATAATAACGAGTATTAAAGATAAATTAAACACAGTAAAAACTGTAGGTTACAGTCTTACGAAAGGTCGAAAAATCAAGGCAATACCTAAAAATGCAGATGTGGTTTACTGGAAAGATTTTTTAAGAGCCGGGGACAAATACAGCCTTGAATATACTGCTTTGCGAAAGGGCAGTGACCCGGCAGTTATACTATACAGTGGAGGAACGACAGGCACCACGAAAGGCATTCTTCTGACGAACCTTAATTTCAACGCTCTTGCAATGCAGACCACTGCCATGGGTGATTGTCTGTATCCCGGAGGATCCATGCTTTCCATCATGCCAGTATTTCACGGATTCGGACTGGGTATCGGGATCCATACTATGCTGATCAATGGGTGCAAATGCATTCTGATCCCAGCGTTCAGTGCCCAGACTTTCGGAACTCTGCTCAAGAAAAACCAACCTAACTTTATTGCAGGTGTTCCTACCTTGTATGAAGCTTTACTAAAAAGTGAAAAGATAAAAGGTATCAACCTCAGCTGCCTGAAAGGTGTCTTCAGCGGTGGCGACTCTCTTTCCATTGAGCTGAAGAAAAAGGTAGATAAGTTCCTGAAAGAACATGGGGCCGATATACAGATCCGTGAGGGGTATGGCATGACAGAATCCGTTACTGCAAGTTGTCTTACTCCGAAAAACTATGCCCGTGAAGGAAGTATCGGTCTGCCATTCCCGGACACATACTATAAAATTGTGAAGACAAATACGCAAGAGGAAGTCCCTTACGGAACAGAGGGTGAAATCTGTATCAACGGACCTACTGTTATGCTGGGTTATGTAGGAAATCCGAAGGAAACGGCGCATACGCTGCAAGTCCACCCTGACGGACTTACATGGCTCCATACGGGGGATCTGGGTTATATTGATGAAGACGGTTTTGTATACTTCAAGCAGCGTTTGAAAAGGATGATCGTTTCTTCCGGCTATTCCATTTATCCCTCCCAGTTAGAGAATATCATCGATGCCCATGAAGCCGTACTCATGTCAACGGTAATCGGGGTGGACGATCCCTATAAAATTCAGAAAGTAAAGGCTTTTGTCGTATTAAAGCCGGATGTTTCGCCTACAGATGAGGTAAAAGAAAGCATTCGCCTTCACTGCGAGAAAAATATTGCAAAATATGCCATGCCATATGAATTTGAGTATCGCGAATCTCTTCCGAAAACTCTGGTCGGTAAGGTAGCATATACGATTCTTGAGGCGGAAGAAAAAGAAAAGCAAGAGAATAATAAAAAGAACCACTGAGGTATGACTAGATGGACAATACATTGATAACCATTCCTTTTGAAGATGTTTATCCTGCAGCTGAACGCTATTTTCTGGCTACGGCAGGACTTAACAGAGAGAACAGTAAACACAAGAGAATGTGGATACACGCACTGGCGATATATGAGGAAATCCGGGGGAAAGGAGAAATCAAAGCTTTGATCCATCATGTTATCCCCGAGAAAGCGGAAGGACGGGATTTTTATTTCCGGGGTGTGAAAATCAGCTGTAATGCTTTTGAAAGAATACAGCTTGACAACGTGAACGGAGCCTATTTTTATATAATTACTGCCGGAGATGCACAAACAGAAAGCGAACAGGTGATCGATCAGCTTTATGGGGATATCTGGGGAACCAGTATCGTGGATGCAGCAAGGGAGAAGATCCGGGACCGCATTATTTCCATGGATAAGGAAAAGGATGAGAACAGTATATTATCCGACTCTTTTGGCCCCGGGTATTATGGGATGGAACTTCTGCAGACCGCTGATATCTTTCGAATAATCGATCCGTCACTAGTGAATGTGACGCTGAATCCGGGGGGCATGATGAGACCTCAAAAGAGTATAACCGGACTCTTCTTGTCTGTAAAAAATGGCGAAGTATTACCTCCGGCCACCTGCGAGAACTGCATCGGAGGGAGTTCCGGCTGCACTTTCTGCAATCGATGGGAAAGATAAACAAGTGTCAGGAGGATGTACGCCGCTGGTTTCTGTACTGGCTGGGAGTGATTCCCTCTACCTTGCGAAAAACTTTGGAAAAGTAACTCTGATCTTCAAATCCGCATTGGTATGCTATATTTGTGAGATTTAAATTAGTCTTCCTGAGGAGCTTTTTCGCTTCCTGAAGTCTAAGCATGGTAAGATATTCCGTAAAACTTTTTCCCATTTCCTGTTTAAAAAGAGCGGATAGATAGGATTGGTTCACGTGGAAGTGGTCAGCACTATCCCGAAGTGTCAGTTTTTCTTTGAAATTCTTGTTTATGTACTTGACTGTCCCTTCCACAATTTTTGAAGAGCCATGATAGAAACTATCCGCATATCGCATTGCCAGGTTGCCAAGAATAGAGCATGCCTGATGTTTCATGCCCTCATAATCCATTTGATCTGTTAAAAATTCCAAATCACCGGATTCTGTTTCAATATACTCCAGTGGGAATTGATCCCAGTCAGGAAGACCGCGAAGCAGCAGATTAAATAGGCTGTAAACTCTCATTTTCACGGCATTCAGATCCCCGGCTTCCAACAGGTATAGCTCATCCAACAGTCCAGAAGCGGCTTCCGATGCTCCTTTTGAATCGCCGCTGCGAACAAGTTGACTGACCTGATCCTCCAGTTCCTGAGGATAGCTCATATCCTTATGTATTTTTTTGTAGTTTCGTAATTCCGAACTCAATCTGGACTGCTTTTCATATCGTTCGCTCTTCAGAAAATAGTCGCTGGCATTGTCTACGGATGAAAGGATACAATTGTTGAGCATCAGTGATATATAGGATACTTCCTTAGGGGAATATACCTTTATCTTGTTCAGTGCAAAGTTCAGCTTTGGGAAATCCGAAGTGCTGATAGAATCCTCTTTTATCAGTTTTGTTATATTGCTTTCGCGGAGAGCGCCCATTACGATGGGACCGGCGAGAAATCCGCCGATTAGTTTACCGCTTATGTAAAGAGCCACAGCAATTTTAACTAAGCCGCCCCGGCATACAAATATGTAAGGTTCACCGAGCTTTGAAGCGTAATCGATGGAGGAGAGCAGGTTTCTTCCGCAATCGGAGGCAGGCACGCCATATTGATCTGCGAAAGAGCATATTTTGGAATCATTTCCCCATTCCAGTCGAATATTCCCAGCTGCGTCCACAAAGGTAACGGGGATCTGCATCAGAATGCTGAAAGATTCGATGGACTCCATCAGATAGTCTGATAGTTGCAGCCCGGCGTGCTTTAAGGTTTGAGATTTGTTCTGGCTCATTGTGCGATACCTCATTTAATTACATATATTGCATTGGATTTGTAATATTATTTTACCAAACAAATGGGAAATGGGCAAGAGATAGAAAATTGACCCAAAATAAGTACCAATTATTACTTAAATCCTCCTATACTTTTTAATGATTCATAAGTTATGCTTACATTGGAGATTAGTATAGGTATAAATACATCTCTTAATGATTTTTACAATAAGAAACGGAGGATTAGTATGGGAAAAGAATTGGTTATTAAAGCATTAAACCATGAAAAAACTGATCGTGTTCCCTGGGTGCCTTTCGCCGGCGTTCATGCGGGCAAATTAAAGGGCTACACAGGAAAGGAAATTCTTACAGATACAGATAAGCTTGTTGAGTCTCTTCTTGAGGTAAACAAGCTGTATATGCCCGATGGTATGCCTGTCATGTTCGATCTGCAGGTAGAAGCTGAGATCTTAGGATGTTCATTACTTTGGGCAGACAACAATCCGCCTTCCGTAAAAACACATCCATTAGCAGATGATAAGACAATTCCCTGCAGATGTACCATTCCAACAAAGGAATCCGGAAGAATTCCCATGATTTTGGATACTATGCGCAGAGTCAAAGCGGAAATTGGAGATCAAACCGCTCTGTACGGCCTGATTTGCGGACCCTTTACCCTTGCTTCCCATCTCAGAGGCACAGGGATCTTTATGGATATGGTTAAAGACCCTCAGTATGTAAAAGAGCTGATTGGTTTTTGCTCTGAGGTCAGCATTCAGATGGCGGATTTCTATATTGAAGCCGGCATGGATGTCATCGCTATCGTAGATCCTCTCGTTAGCCAGGTTTCTCCCAAGCACATTGAAAACCTGCTGTCGGAAGGCTTCATA
>DCUA01000200.1:0-1532 GCA_002329675.1 Firmicutes bacterium UBA1426
AGGAAATCCAACGGACGTTTAAAATATTTCTTATACATGGACCAATAATCCGCAAAACTTCGCCGATTTATTCAAAACAAGCCCTGATCAATTCGATAATCTGATCCTGTTCCGCTTCGGTCATCTTGTTATCCGAAGGCAGGNNTTACAGAAAACACCTGTGGATGATGTCGATAATCACGTCCTGCTGCTCCGGCGTCATCTTGTTATCCGAAGGCAGGCACAGGCCTCTGTTGAATATATCATACCCTATATCCATATCCAACATTTTTCCATCAGAACCTCTCATTCCTCCCTCAATATAGGCATTCGTCCGCCCTCTCCCCGCGCCCTCCCGGGTAATAAAGGCATGATTCCTATAAAAAGGTTGTGTATGCAGCGGTTTCCAGATAGGGCGGCCCTCAGCGTTGAAGGATGCCAGAGTCTCCAAAATTTCTGTGGGACAGGATTTGCCCTGCTCTGGGATATAGAGCGCTTTGTGGTCGTCACGCACCTGTTTGCACATGGCTGAAGGCTCAATCNNGAGACAGGCAAACCGGCCAAACCGGCCTGATATCTTTCATAAATAGCGCGCTTCTGGGCGATATGAGTCTCCAGATAAGGCAGTTGTCCGCGCACAACTCCCGCAATCACATTGGACATTCTGTAATTGTACCCCAGCTCCTCGTGCTGATACCACGGGGCCGCCTCGCGGGACTGAGTGGACCACTTCCGGGCCTTGTTTGCTGCGGCTAGATCGTCTGTGAGCAGCATTCCACCCGAACTGCCGGTGATGATCTTGTTGCCGTTGAAACTGATGACATTGTATCTGCCAAAAGCACCGGTTTGAACCCCTTTATAAACAGCCCCGAACGACTCAGCCGCGTCTTCGATGATCAGAGCTCCGTGTTTTTCAGCTATGGCCCTGATTTCATCAACTTTGCCGGGGGTCCCGTAGAGATGAGCCAGCATGACGACTCTAGTCTCGGGGTAAAGTTCAAAGGCTCGGCTCAGGGCTTCCGGACACATATTCCAAGTATCGTACTCAGTATCGATGAAAACGGGGATTCCTTGCTCGTAAACCACAGGATTCACCGTGGCATTGAATGTCAGATCAGAACAGAAAACTGTGTCACCCCGTTTAACCCCTTCCAGCCGAACAGCCAGATGCAACGCAGCAGTCCCGCATGAAAGAGCGACAGCATATTTCACCCCGACAACTTCAGCCGCCAACCGTTCGAGCTCATTGACATTACTCCCGGCCGTCGTCATCCAATTTGTCTCGTACGCCTCCGCCATGTACTTCATCTCCTCCCCATGCATCGTCGGGGAAGAAAGCCAAATCTTCTTAGTAAAAGGTTTCAATTTACTGTACTTGCCTGAAATGAACATAAAGTATACTTTCGGGTAATCTCTTCTGAATAAATCTGATCAAGACTAAATGCCGGAAGAAATATGGAAAGGTTTCCCGAGGGATGATGCAGTCCTCAATATTTCCTCCAGACCATGCGGTCTATAATACTCGTATAAGATTGGATGATTTTGACCACTTT
>DCUA01000200.1:1595-4401 GCA_002329675.1 Firmicutes bacterium UBA1426
GCTGTGGATACCGCTTGTAACAGGTTCTTCTCATCAATCCCAGCGATAAAGAAACAAGCCTTATCAAGTGCCTCGGGCCTCTCAGTAGAGGTTCGAATGCAAATTGCAGGGAAAGGATGCCCAATGGAAGTGAAAAAACTCGATTCTTCCGGCAACGTCCCCGAATCGGAAACGGTGACGAATGCATTCATCTGCAGACAATTATAATCATGAAAACCGAGCGGCTCATGCTGAATCACGCGCGGATCAAGTTTGAAACCGGAGCTTTCCAGGCGATTCCTCGAACGAGGATGACAGGAGTAGAGAATCGGCATATCGTATTTCTCTGCCAGCCTGTTGACGGCGTTGAATAATGACAGGAAGTTCTTCTCAGTGTCGATGTTCTCTTCCCGATGCGCCGATAAAAGGATGTATTTGCCCTTCTGGAGGTTCAGGCACGCATGAATATCAGAGGAGATAATGCTATCCAGATTCGCCCTCAAGACCTCGGCCATAGGGGAACCGGTAACATAGGTGCGCTCCCTGGGCAGGCCGCAATCCGCAAGATAGCGTCTTGCGTGCTCTGAGTATGCCAGATTAACATCTGAAATGATATCAACAATACGGCGGTTGGTTTCTTCTGGAAGACACTCATCCTTACAGCGATTACCAGCCTCCATATGGAAAATGGGTATATGCAAACGCTTAGCCGGGATGGCAGAAAGGCACGAATTCGTGTCCCCCAAAATCAGTAGTGCATCAGGTTTTATGCTACTCATCAGTTTATATGATGCATTAATGATATTCCCGATTGTGCCCCCCAAATCGTCGCAAGCCGCGTCCATATACACCTCAGGATCAGCCAACGATAAATCCTTAAAAAACACACCGTTCAGATTGTAATCATAATTCTGTCCGGTATGTGCCAAAATAGTATCAAAATACTTCCTGCATTTGGTTATTACGGCAGCCAATCTGATAACCTCAGGCCGGGTGCCTACAATAATGAGAAGTTTCAGTTTACCGTTATTTTGAAATTTTATATTCTCAAAATTAGTTTTCATTTTACTCTGGGAAAGAGCCCTCGTATTTAATACACGTATTAAATACCCAAAACTCTAACTTGATTCTATACTTCCTGAAAAAAGGTATCCGGGTACGTCGGATCAAATGGCTCATTCGCCCACATAACGGTCACCAAATCTTCTGTATCAGAGAGATTTATAATATTGTGCGTATAGCCGGGCAACATGTGAATAGCGGTAATCTTCTCTCCTGACACCTCAAAATTCAGAGTATGAGCCTCATCGGCGGGATCGCCAATTTTGCGCTCTTGAATCAGTCCATGCCCGGAAACTACGATGAAAAACTCCCATTTGCTGTGGTGCCAGTGCTGCCCCTTCGTGACGCCGGGCTTGCTGATGTTAATTGAGACCTGGCCGCAATTTTTGGTCTTAAGTAATTCCGTGAAGGAACCTCTGGCATCCACATTCATCTTCAACGGAAAAGCAACCTTGGGCGCCGGCAGATATGAGAGATAAGTAGAATACAATTTCTTGGCAAAGGAGTTTTTCGACATCTCGGGTATAACCAGCGTCTCCGGTTGAGCCTTAAATGTGTTCAGCAAATCAACGATTTCACCAAGTGTCACGTGATGAGTTGTGGGGACAAAGCAATATCTGCCGTCTTTTTTCTCAAAGGGGTCGAGTTCGTCATACTCACAACGATGCTCCTTCCCTTCCAAAGCATCCAGCATTTCGGCCACTAAATCGTCTATGTAGAGAAGGTCGAGCTCGGTAGCAGGATTATCTACACGTATCGGCAAATCATTAGCGATATTGTTGCAAAACGTGGCAACCGCGCTGTTATAGTTAGGCCGGCACCATTTACCGAACAAATTTGGGAACCGATAGACATACACGGGAGCCCCTGTGGCTTTGCTGTACTCGAAGAACAGCTCCTCACCAGCCAACTTGGATTTGCCGTAGTCAGAGGTGCCATAGCGCCCAATAAGTGTAGCCTGGATTGAGGATGCCAGCATGACCGGAGCCCTATTGTTATGTTTCTTGAGAGTATCTAACAACACACTAGCGAAACCAAAGTTACCGGACATGAACTCCGACTGCTCTTTTGGCCTGTTCACGCCGGCCAAATTGAAAACGAAATCGGCATCCGAACAGTAGTGATCTAACTCCTCCGGAGTTGAATCCACGTCATACTCAAAGACATCCTCGATTTTAAGCGCCGGATGGGTACGATCTTTCCCATCTCTAATATTTTTGAGAGATGAACACAGGTTCTTCCCAACAAACCCGTTAGCTCCTGTTACTAAAATTTTCATTTTCCCAGTCCCTGAATCCACTTTTTCTGTTGCTTCTTCGATTCTGTCTAATAACAGAAAACTCGGTCAGCAGAATAAATTCACTCTACTCAGCCAATTGCTCCTGAATATAGGTCAATGCGGCAATTTTCGCCTTTGCCTGTTCAACATCCAACAGTACCGTGTTGTTAGAATTGAACTCTCTTAGCGTATTTCTCTGAACGTCGCCCTTAGAAAAATATATGCTGTAGTTTAGGTCTCTCTTATCAGAAGGCACACGGTAAAAATTACCCAGATCAATCGCGCCCGCACATTCTTCATTAGTCAGCAATGTTTCGTACATTTTTTCACCGTGACGGATGCCGATAGTCTTGATTTTTGGGGTAACTCCATCTGGGGATTGATGTTTAAAGAGTTCTATGACCGCCCTCGCCTGCGTTTCGATGGTGCAAGAGGGAGCTTTTTGAACCAAAATATCGCCAGCCGCTCCCTGTTCGAAAGCAAACA
>DCUA01000200.1:4467-5681 GCA_002329675.1 Firmicutes bacterium UBA1426
CCTCTACTGCACATCACGTTACCATAGCGCGTACAGCATATCCTGGTTTTCTCTGTCGTTCTGCTTTTGGCCACGATCACTTTCTCCATCATCGCCTTGCTCGTCCCCATCGCGTTAACCGGGTAGGCCGCCTTATCAGTGCTTAAACCCACCACAACCTTCACCCCGGCTTCTATGGCTGCCGTCAAAACATTATCAGTTCCCAATACATTCGTTTTCACCGCTTCCAGAGGAAAAAACTCGCAGGACGGCACCTGCTTTAACGCTGCAGCATGAAAAACATAATCCACCCCTACCATCGCCGTTCTGATAGAAGCCAGGTCTCGCACATCGCCGATGAAGAATTTCACTTTCGATGCAAACTCCATATTTTTGCGCTGAAGCTCTTGCCTTAAGTCAAACTGCTTTTTCTCATCCCTGGAAAATATGTGGATATTTTTTATATCGGAATCCATGAACCTGTTCAGAACGGCACCACCGAAACTGCCTGTTCCTCCGGTGATGAGCAGAGTTGAATTGCGNNTAAACCTAATTTAAATCTTATTCTCAATTTTACTCTGGGTGCAAAACACCTTCTGTGCGCACTGAATTTACTTTACCAACTTTAACAGAATTCCCAAGTTTTTCCATAATGACACGGTACGAAATCTCTGAAGTATAATGTGCCTCAAGATACTCCCTGGCAGATCTCCCCATTGTTGAAATCCGATCCTTGCTCGCGCAAATTGAATCAACCAACTTCGAAATGCCCTCAACATCATTACTCTCGCACCAGCAGCCAAATCCTCCGCTTGTAATTACCTCCCCTATATCCGTGTTCGGATCTGTTGCCGCAAGGACGGGCATGCCGCTTTCCATATACGATAAAAGGCGAGATGGAAAATTAGGGATAGTAAAACGATGATCCAAAAAAATCAGCCCCACATCACAGCACGCCGCCAAGCGGTCATATTCATTTTTCGGGAGCTTCTCTATCAGGGTGACGTTCCCAGGGTGTTCATTGTCCAAAAAGGTCTTCAGCTTGTGAAACTCTGTTCCGCTGCCGCACAAAATGAAATGGACCTCCTTCTTATCACGGCAACGACGCAGGGCCTGAATGATAAAATCTACTCCCTGAGGTAATCCGAAGTTTCCACCGTAAATGAATAGAATTCTATCCTTTGGAATTCCGTATTTTTTGCAGATATCCTCCCTGTTTACATTCAGTTTTTCTA
>DCUA01000021.1:0-1017 GCA_002329675.1 Firmicutes bacterium UBA1426
CTTATCACTCAGAGAATATAATTCTTAATTAATACATTTAACAGGATAACAGAAAACACTCGGAGCGGCTGAAAAGCCGCTCTTTTGTCCGCGGCATCGCTTCTGCCATAGATTTACTGGTGCGCCCAAAGTAAAAACCAATTATAATGATGTCAGGAAGGGGGAGACAAAATCTATGCGCTCTGCTGATTATAGGTACATATCAACTGATAGGAAAACTGTATCAAGCAACAGAAGGGCCTTGATTTATTCAATGGTCTGCATTTTGCTGTCGTTGCTGCTCACCTTTCTGGCACGGAGTTCGGAAAGCTTCGCTCAATGGTACGGTGATACCGTAACCCCCCTTTATGTAAATACTATAGGTAGGTTTTTTTCGATCTTTCCTTTTTCTGTATTTGAATTTTTAATTTATATAGCTGCCCTGGTCTTGCTTTTCTTCCTTGTATGGAACTTCTCTCTTGTAATAAAGAGAGCACCCCGGCTGAAGATGCGGCTATTTCGCTCTTTCTCCTGCTTGCTTTGCATCCTCACAAGCCTGCTTTTAATTTTCACGCTCACCGCCTCAGTCCATTACAGTAAGCCTGCCCTTTCTGCAGGAGCGGATAATTCCCTCCGGGAATACTCCCGTGGTGAGCTTTTAGGGCTGGCTTTCCTTCTGGTGGATGAAATCGCAAAACTGGAAAAGGAAGTAACATTTGATGAGAGAGGGTTGCTGCTGCCTGAGGATATGGATCTGGGTGCGACTGCTGCTGAAGCAATGAGAGGATTAGCGGATCGTTACCCCGCTTTGTCCGGCTATTATCCCTCCCCAAAACCCGTCCTCTTCTCCAAGGGCATGTCCTATTTGGGAATTACCGGCATCTTCTCACCTTTTACAATAGAGGCAAACTACAACCGGGATATCGCGCCTTTCCTTATACCTTATACTGTGAGCCACGAGTTTTCTCACCTGAAGGGTTTTATGCGGGAAGATGAAGCGGGCTTTCTTGCATATCTGGCATGCAGGGATTCCCGGTC
>DCUA01000021.1:1022-5452 GCA_002329675.1 Firmicutes bacterium UBA1426
ATTCCCGAACCAGTCCGCATGGAGATGGCTTACAGCAGAAGCTATTGGAAGAAACACACAAGCGCCGTCACAACGATAGCGAAAAGTGCCAATGACAAGTACCTCATGGTAAATGCACAGACTGAAGGAGTCAAGAGCTACGGCAGAATAGTGGATCTGATGTTGGACGAATATGCGCATCGTATCCTGGCGGAATACAAAGATATGATCCCGGAATACCTCCTTGACAACATGGCGCATACGGAACTAAACTGATTAAACGGAGGAGTTGCTGTGATTAAAAAGAGATTAACGGTGGGAATATTCAACGACTCATTTCCTCCCACCATCGATGGTGTAGCCAATGCGGCTGCCAATTATGCATTGGAGATACAGAAAAACCATGGCAAGGCGGTTGTAGCCACGCCCTGGTACCCCAATACTCCGGATGATTATCCTTACCAGGTGATCCGCTACCCCAGCGCAATGGTAAGCAAAAAATTGGGATACCGTGCAGGTTATCCCTTTGATCCCTTTGTTGTGAACCGCCTGCGAAAAGCTGACATGGATCTTATACATACCCATTGCCCCTTTGCGTCTGCTGTTCTGGCAAGAATGTTGCGTTTCAGCAGCGACATCCCTATCGTCTTTACATATCACACAAAGTTCGACATTGAATTTCAAAAAGTCCTCCCTTATGATCCGGTGAGAGCAGCGTCTGCTAGATTTCTGCTGTCAAACATCAATGCCTGCGATGAGGTCTGGGCAGTTTCCCGGGGTGCGGGAGAAAACATGAGAGCCTTCGGTTACGAAGGGGATTATATCATAATGGAAAATGGGACTGACTTCCCAAAAGGCGCGGGGAATCCCAGGCTTGTAGACCGTATCAGAAGGGAGCATAGCATTGAACCCGGGCTACCGGTCTTTCTCTTTGTGGGCCGCATGATGTGGTACAAGGGAAACCGTCTCACCATCGACAGTCTGAAAATCGTAAAGGAACGGGGATATCGTTTTAAAATGTTGTTCGTGGGCGACGGCTATGATCGTCCTGAGATCCAATCCTATGTAGAAGAACGTGGACTTTCGGAGGACTGTATCTTTACCGGGGCCATCTACGACCGCGAGATGGTTCGCGCCTATTTTACATTGGCAGACATGTTTCTATTTCCTTCAACATACGACACGAATGGCATCGTAGTATCCGAAGCGGCGGCCTGTGCTTGTCCCAGTCTCCTCATCGAAGGCAGCTGTGCTGCAGAACGTGTGGTTCATATGGACACCGCTCTTCTTGCTAAGGAAGATGCTGCTGATTTGGCGGATGCTATCATTTTCGCCTGCGATCATCCCGAGGTTATGAAGCGGATCGGGGAGGCAGCTGCTGAAAAGGTCTACCTTTCCTGGGAGGATGCCGTAGCTATTGCCTACGATAGATACCAGACTGTCGTAGAGAGGTACAACTCGGAGAATGATGCTCAGACCAGAAGACTTGCTTCTTTGAACGATCTTCGTAAGCTGAAAGAAGAGTTTGGATTCAAGCTGGACTATTTCACGGAGTTTATGCGTGAAAGACAGCAGGACTTAGGCGCTAAAAAAGACCATCTCCGGGATCTTTACCGAATCAAGCAGGGCCAACTTGGCGTAAAAATAGAACACCTCCTGGAATTCTACCGTGAAAAACAGGAGGGGCTCGGGATCAAACTAGAGAATATTCTTGAATACTACCGGGATGTACCGGAGGAGATGTGGGGCGATCTCCTGGATGAAATCAAGAAACAGAACGGGAAATGAATTAAATAATTCCCGTTATTTCTGATTAAAATTGACCCATTCACGCCCTTCCTCTGTGTCATCTTCCGATGGGATGGTCACCCTGGAATCAATGTCTATGGAATGTGCGTTGGCTATAGGGAAAGTGGTGAAAGACGGGATCGTTGTATCCGGATTCTTCTTTTCCTCTTTCTCTTTCTTTTCATTATTGTCTGTCATATCTTCATCCTCCCTCTGCATGAATCATTTTTCATAGGTGCTATCACATGTATTTTAGAATAGGATACCCCGATGAGACACTTCTAACCAAAAAAATATCATTCATTTCTTCTTAGAACCTGCTGGATCAGTTCATTTCCAAAGACCGTTACGGCGGCTATCAGTACAGACTGTATGATGACTGCCACGATCACAGGCGGAGCAAAGCCCTCATCCATAAAAATGCACACATATGCCAATGTCATTAAAAAGCTGACCCCCAGCAATATATAGGGGATCATCCAGTCTTTGTTAAAACCCTTATACAATTTCAGAAACAACCCTACACAATACAGAAAAATGACCAGAATGAAAAGCTCCGGCCTGATGAAAGACAAAATATTATCCATGCTGCATGCCCTCCCTTATCTATCATTCTTATGATTGCCGAGATCGGTTCATGCCTTGCAGGTTATAAAAATTCAAGACGGACAGACTCTTGGTGTTTTGATCATTATGTTGTATAATGGTGCGATGAAAAAAGGGAGATAAAATGGACCTGTTTATTGCTTTTATTATTTTTACTGCTGCTATGGTTGTTAGCCTTTTGGCTGAAACAACGATGATCTTTGCCCTCCTCGCAGGTTATGCCTGTTTTGTTGCCGTAGCTTTGCGGCGGGGTAACAAACCGGCGGTTATTCTGAGTCTTACGAATAAGGGGATCAAAGATTCTCTGATCGTTGTTCTGGTTCTCTTTCTTATCGGAGTACTGACTGCTTCCTGGAGAGCCGGAGGTACAATTATGTTCTTTGTCTATTATGGGATGAAAGTGATCACACCGGATCTGTTCCTGATCATTACATTCCTGCTGACCTGCCTTCTCTCCTATGCCATTGGCACATCCTTTGGTGTCGCCGGAACTTTAGGCGTTATATTCATGGCTCTTGCCCGTTCGGGAAGCGTAAATGAAATACTTACTGCAGGTGTCATAATGTCCGGTATTTATTTTGGAGACCGCTGCTCGCCGGCGTCCTCCAGTATGATCCTCACGGCAGCTGTCACCCATACGGATGCCAGGGAAAACATGTATAAGTTGTTGAAAACTGCATGGATTCCTACTGGCATCTGTGTTTTCGTGTACACCNNGAGAAGGACTTTTCTATTTCCCTGTGGCTGGCGGTGCCCGCTCTGTTGATGCTGATCCTGCCCCTTCTGAAAGTAGACGTGAAAGTTGCCATGGGACTAAGCATCCTGAGTTCGGGAGTTGCCTGTATTCTGCTGCAGGGCATATCCATTCTCGAGTTTCTGCGGATTTGTATAATGGGATACAGTGCAACAAGCAGCACTTTCGGATCCATGCTGAGCGGCGGAGGGCTTGTCTCCATGCTGGAAATCTGTGGCATTGTCACGATATCCTGCACCTACTCCGATATTTTCGAAGGGACCGGTATGATCCGGGAGTTACAGAGCAGGTTAGAAGAAATGATGTTAAAAGTGGGGCGCTTTCCCGTTACTGCACTTGCAGGTCTGCTTTTCTGTGCCATCTTTTGCAATCAGACCATCGCTACCACCATGAGTGCATCCATCCTGAACAAACCCTACGAAAACCAGAGCGGAACCGCGCAGGAGCTGGCTATTGATATTGGCAATTCTACCATAGTTCTTTCCGGGCTGGTGCCTTGGGCAATAGCCTCCACCGTGCCTCTCAGCTTCATGGGCGTTGGGCCGGAAGCCCTTCCATATGCCATCTTCCTCTATGCTGTGCCCATCTGCTACCTGTTTACTAAGAAGCGGACTACTTTTCACTCATAGATGCGGGCCACTCTCGGACCAATGGTTCCAAATAAATATTCAAAGGTTTTTCCCGTGAACTGCTCGATCTCCCAGGTTGTGATCTGTTCCTCACCATCCCTGCCTATCAGTGTAACGGATTGTCCGATCTCACAGGGAATTCCTGTTACATCGATAAAGGACTGATCCATGCAGCATCCTAGAAATCTTGTGCGTTTACCGCTTACTAATACAGGAGCCTGACCTCTCATCCACATGGGGTAAAATCCATCTGCAAAACCAAGGGAGATAGTCGCAACTTTCATAGGCTTTTCTACCTTGAAATACCGGCTGTAACCCACACTTTCCCCGGGGCCCGCATCATGTATATTTGTGATAAAGGCGCGTATTTCAACAGGCTCGCAAAGCCCAATGGGTTCTCTTCCGTCTTCCATTGCCATATGACCTAAAACAGAAGAGCAGGAGCGTACATGGGTTCCATAAGCTTCCTTAAACCAGGCGATTGCTGCGGAGCATATTAACCTCAATTTGCTTGAATTTGTGATTGACGTCTTGTTGCTCCTGTTANNGTTCCATAAGCCTCCTTAAACCAGGCAATTGCCGCGGAATTGCAGCAATGAACGTATTTTAATTGAACTCCCCGATCCTTTATCTGCTCTACACCCCGCCGGAAGATTTCATATTGCTCTAACGCA
>DCUA01000021.1:5459-14033 GCA_002329675.1 Firmicutes bacterium UBA1426
ACCCGCTTATTGAATGGCTTTTGCTGCAAGTTCTGCGTCTATTCTTCTCTGCTGCAAAATAGCCTCATATTCTTCATCGGACATCTTCTCCATGGTAATTCCAAGGTAGCCGTAAAGAATTGAAACTAACGGATTGATCCAGTTTAATACCGCATAGGGTATATAAGCCACTGTCGGAACTCCTAAGAAGCTTGACATAGTAGCACCACATACATTCCATGGAATGATCGGAGATGTTAAAGTTGCAGAATCCTCTAAGCATCTGGATAAGTTCTTTGCCTTTAATTTTCTGTCTTCAAAAGCAGTTTTGTACATTCTGCCCGGAAGTATTATTCAAATGTAAATTTACCCATAAGTCCATATCCTCTCATTCTGTTTATTTGTATACCTATATATAAAATATACTTTAATCAGAATGGAGTCAAGCGAACTGTGTCAATACTTTAACATTAGCAATAAAATGTTGAAATGCTGGCATCTTTGTGTAGATTGATATTTACCATTACTAACGTATACAGTATTAATCAATTATTATTGCCGTCCACCTTCTTCATCCCCTTTTTCACTCTTCAGGGTAAACGCACCGAGCACTGTGCCGGCGCCTGCGCCAATGCAAAGCCATAGTGCAACATTGCTCAGCAAAGCGCCCAGAACCACTCCAACGGCTGTGCATAAGCCAATAGCAGTGCCCATGTTCCAGTAATCTGATATTTTATACTTTTTACTCATTCTGCTCCACTTCCTTTCTTTGCATTTGAACTTCCGTCTCCTTGGCAATCTTACTTATCTGCCAGCGACAGAACAACCAGGAAAAGGCTAGCATCTGCAGGCTGATTTCCGGATAGCCGATCAGTGGATCAAAGGAGAATCGGGTGTAAAGAAACCCTTCAATGGAACCCGGACCTGTGATAACAGAACTCACTGAAGTGAGTATGAGCAACAGGAAGAAAAGTTTTAGCCATCCATACCGGTGTCTGACCACTATCTCACGAAAGGGATAAATCGCCAGCGCCATAAGTGCTCCACGGAAGATTTGCGCAGGAATTGCGAGACGAACACTTAACGCATCCGATTCCTTCATAACNNAGTTGAAAGAGCGGATCGGATGAAAAGTACTCAAAATACCCGCTGATAAGCATAAAGAATATTCCAAATGCTGTATAAGTGATCACATGCACTGTTATAAATCGCAATATAAACTTCAACATCTTGCCTCTCCTTCTGTGGGAAGTAACGCGGACAACAGCAGGATCAGAGCCAGGGCCGCTGTGGGGATGGCAAGGCCCAGTGACGCTTTTGGAAATACAGATGTCAGGAATAGATATTCTCTGGTGAAACACCAGTAAAGTACACCGGTTAAGGCAAAGGCTGCGATCAGTTGTAAAATTTGAATTGTCCGGAACCCGCTCCGGCGCCGGACTACTTTGCGCTTTCCACTGTTGATGCCAATCGCCAGCCTTATTCCCTGAAGGAGTACTATGGACCAGATTATTGTGATGACAGCCCACAGTCCGTATTTCCCCCAGATGATCCGTTCCATCCCGACGGAAGGAAAGTCGTTCCATCTGGCCCAGTCCCGCAGGAGATAAGAGATAAAGGGCCAGCTTCTCTGGCTGTTTGTCAGAATTACAATGGCATCACCGGTTTCCGGAACGGCGTGAAAATGTGTCATGATGCCGGTGCCCTGGCCGCCGTGAGAGATGGCCTTCTTTTCGCTCGGCAGCCTTTCTATGTAATGCCCGAGACCGTAACCGTCAAATACCAGACTATATATGCCTATTTCACTATTCTCCGATGTGTGCATCGCTTCTATGTTGCCTGTGCTCAGTACCCCTTGAGAATAATCCGGCATCCCGGCAATGGCAAACAGGGCAATGTCCTCGGCCGTAGAAAAGAGTCCTCCCGATGCCTTTTCAGGATAAACATAGACCGGAACCGGCTGTCCATGCAGATCATAACCCACTGGAACGGCAGGATCAAACTCCGCATTCCACAGAAAGGTTGAATGATCCATACCAAGCGGAATAAGAATTTCTTTCTCCATATATGTTGCGAAATCCTGTCCCGTGACTTCCTCAATGAGAAGCTCGAGCAGGTTAAAGCCGGTATTTGAGTAGGAAAATGCGGTGCCGGGTTCTCTCATCAGCACTGCCTCCTGCGTCAGCTTTTCTTCCAATGAAGGCATTTCTTCATCCGGAGAATAAATTGTAAACACATCCCCCAGGGGGAGGCCTGCAGTATGGCTTAACAGCTGTCGTACGGACAACGTTTCCGATGAGAATTCAGTTTCGGGAAATCGCCATTTCTCAATATACTTGACTACCGGAGCATCCAGGTCGATCTTCCCCTGTTCCACCAGCCTCATGACCCCCCAGGCCGTGACAGATTTAGAGATCGACTGGACCCGCATGGGTGTGTCCGTTGTGAGTTTTCTTCCGCTTTCCAGGTCTGCATAGCCGTAAGCGTTCATCCAGGTAATTTGTCCTCCCTTAACAAGGGCGATGCTGCTCCCGGGGATGCGATAGAGTTTCATCAGTTCAGGAATCCGCTCATCCAGGCGTTCGATAAATTTATCCAGGGGCGCAGACGGCTGGACCGTTCCACTGATTGGATCAAATCCAAAGACAGTAACAGTAGAAATGATCAGAGCAATCACTATCACAGGGATAACTATTCGCAATTTTGAGTGGTTCCTAAACATAATCTGTGCTTCCATTCTCTAAGCGTGCCGCTCATTCCACTCCATGTTTTTCATTCGCCACAGTGCGACTGCGAACATGACTGCGGAAAGAAGAGTGGTAATAGCCAAGCTTGTGATCAAGGATTGATCCGTTGCTTCTGTTAATTGCTGGGCCTGTAAAAGCACTCCCGAAGGGAGCCATTCGTGAATGCCCAGGAGCCCTCCGGTAAAATGCAAGCCAAAAGCAGTAACCAACGTTAAAAAACCGGTTGCTATAGGCCTTTTCAGAACGGATCCCCACATGATAACGCAGCAAATCAAGAATATCATATACATGCCTTGAAGGATGCCCCCTCGTATAATGGAAAACAGCTCAACTTCAAAGGAGAAGAGCAGTCCTGCATAAAGATAATCGGAAATCAATGCCAGAAGGGGGATTCCCAGCAAGGCTCCACCGAATACCAAAAGCTTGGCACCGATGATGGGTCCAAACCCCCTGCCGGAGCAAAGGGGAAGAACCAGGGTGTTATCCCGTATCTCCTGAGCTACCAGACCGCAGAGGGTGAAAGCAACCAGGATGGTTCCTATTTCAAAAACATCGTTCATGTATATCTGGATACAAGCTGTCTGTGTCATACCCATGATCCCGCCCAGGTCCTCCGAAGATACTCCCTGGCCTTGCAGCACTCCGGGCAGTACGAATTTCAGCATCACCGGTGTAAGCAGAGCAAAAAACAGGAAGCTGGCCAATAGTATCAGCAGCTTTCCGCTGCGAAGACCAAATTTGATTTCTTTTCCGATCTCCCCTATCACAGTGGTTTCACCTCCTGTAAAAAAAGTTCCTCCAGGCTGTTTTTTCTGAGGGACAGGCCGCGAAGGGGTGTATTACGGTCGGCAAAAAAGCGCAGCAGCTTTTTTGAAGATTCGCTTTCATCCACCGTCATCACATGGAGGGAGTTCCCTTTGATTGTTACCTCTAAGACAACATCAAGCTGGCTGAGCTTTGATATGATATCGGGTTCCCAGGGAATAGCCGGAGTGATCTCAAAAATGGGCCGGATATTATCCCTTTGAAGCTGGAAAAGGGGTTTTTCCATGATCATGCGACCCTCCGCGATCATACCCACACGATCGCATACGCGCTCCACATCGGCCAGGATATGCGTGGAGAACAATATTGTCTTGCCCATCTGCTTCATTTCTGCAATGAGTCGCAGTACATCGCTCCGCCCTTCAGGGTCAAGGGCGGAGGAGGGTTCATCTAATATGAGCAGGGCGGGATCTCTTATTAAGGCGGCCCCAACACCGAGCCGTTGCTTCATGCCACGGGAAAATCCACCTACACGGCGATGAGCAGCGTGGGTAAGCCCTACCCACTCCAGCATTTCGTTGATCCGTTCTCCGGCAATGTCACCTCCAAGATATGCAAGGGTTTCACGGGCTGTCATCCAGGAATAAAATCTCGGATCTTCCGGAAGATAGCCGATGTGCAGGTCGCCGGGATGCTCCACATTTGCGAGAACGGTCCCGTTGACTGTGCATTCTCCCCGAGTAGGGCGTGAGAGCCCGACCAGGATGTTCATGGTTGTGGATTTTCCCGCGCCGTTATGTCCGATGAAACCGTAGATCTCGCCTTTTTGGACATGCATATCCAGGCCTTTGAGCACGTGAAAGTCCTTGAATTTCTTATGCAACCCTTTTACGGTTATCATCTGTATTCCTTCTTTCTGCCAACGATCAGAAAGATCACCGGGCCAAGCAGATTAACAAACAGACATATGGCAAGCCATGCCCATTTGTTAAGGTTCTCCACACCTTCCCGGAAAATTTTAACCGCGCAGTAGATTGCCAGTCCTACCTGTATTGTAATCAGAGGGAGTAACAAGAGGACTGTTTCGGTTGTCAGGGCAAATCCGTTCATTCTTTTCCTTAACCAACTTTCTTCGCAATATACCTCAGATAATTTATGGGTCTATACACTCTATGCACCTCTAAAGCAATGTATTAGACGCCATAAATTGTAAATAGTTCCCACTAAATTCTATTTTATGCCACTGCATGGTCATTTAATTTAACTTTTTAATTGGCAACCAAACCTCACACCTATAATCCACCGACTGCTGATCACCTTCAAAATACACCTCGATATCCGGCGCATTGGCATATTCATAGCCGGAGGTGGGAAGCCATTCGGTAACGATGCGCTTTTGCAATTCCTGAATTGCACCCGGCATTGGCCCGATACATTCAAAAACCGCCCATGTTCCGGCGGGAACCTCGTACTCCGTCATATCTTTTGGTGTGGGCTTATCAGTTGCTACGGCAATATAGTAGTCCAGGTCTTCGCCGCTCATACAAGTGCTCACACCCAGCAGTCCGGGTAATTCCGGGTTCATAAGAGATAGAATCTGAGGAACAATACCGCTTTGTACGGTAGTTTGCCAGAACCGGGGAACCTTCTCAAAGCATTCCTCCATGTTCATGTTCATGTGCTCCTTCACACCGACGATCCGAAAAGCTTCTTTTGTTACAATTTTGTACTTCATCTGTACCTCTCCTTTAATTGAGATCGTGAAGCTGATGGGCGGGTATGCGCTGAGCGCTCTCCCCTCACTCCTTGCCTGGGAGGGGGACAGGTCGTGTATGCTGTGAAATGCCCGGTTGAATGCTGTGGGCGAATCATAGCCGTACTTCAGCGCCAAATCAATGATTTTCTCATCTGTGGTCTGCAGGTCAAACGCCGCGGCGGTCATTCTTCTTCTGCGAATATACAAAGACAAGGGTACACCGGCGATGTAAGCAAACATCCTTTGAAAGTGGAATACCGAGCAGCAGGCTATTCTGGCAGCATGCTCGTAGTTGATTTCACTTTCAAGGTTTTCTTCGATATAGGCTATCGCCTCATTTAATCTTTCGACCCATTCCATATCATCACCTTCACGTCAATTAAAGTGTAGTATCTGATAAATATATCTTCCTCTCTTTTTATGCACAAAAAAGCAAGCAAGCATTTTGGTAAGTAGTCAGTGGCAACAACTGTATATTTGTGTAAATTATAATAGTAATTTTCTTTTTTTTCAATCCGCGATTCCCATTAACACGATTCACTCCATTAATCAGGAATTGCTCTGAAAACATACTATATTATCGTTCATGCAAAATTCGTCAGTTTTTTGTATGTAAGTTTCATAGATTTCTATTTTTTTTGTGTTATTATGGAAATAAATTATGCAGTATTGTAAGAAAGTGAGAGGAAAGGAAGATGAAGAGTAAAATTGCATTGTTGCTGTGTTTTGTTTTGATAGCGCTTTCTTTGTTTGGATGTTCAGAAGCAGAGTTGGCTTACCTTGACATGAGTAAAAAATTATCATCTGAAACTTCCAAGGTGACAGGGGTATTTACCGGAGAAATCGACTTTGACGCATTAGCGGCACTGGTGGACAAGACGACTGCTAAGCTTGCAAGCGATGGCCTATATACTTCTGACACGCAAGTATCTACTGAGTTATCAGATCTGGGATTAAAGGGAACTCAAAAAATAAAGATCCATTACAATATGCTCATGGATTTGAAAGACAGTATGGCATTTCAGGCAGACTTTGATGTGGAGTTCAACAATAAGACCTACAATATGGGAGATATGTACTTTGATGCGAGCAAGGGTATGTATATCTCAAAAGAACTTGTAGCTGGTATTTACGACTTCTGCAGTGATCTCTTTGCCGGCAAGTGGGATCCCCTCTATTACAGTAAAGAATTCCGTGACGGACTCCTCAAGGCCTTTAACGACAAGGACTATATCTTCGTAGGGTATCTCGAGGATGGAATGAGCCCGGAAGAATCAGCTCAGATCCGCGCTATGATGGGCTCAATGAACCAGGAGATATATGATGATGCTTACGACTTCCTGACAACTGCATTCTCCGGATTTTCAACAGGTGTGCTAAGCAAGATCAGCGGGGGCTATAAGATTTCTCTGGACGGGAACCAATTGAAAACTCTCATCACCGATATGCTTCAGTACATGATCGACAACATTGATAAAGTTATGGGGGCATATAAAGACTACACTCTTAAGATTTTGGATTACGCGGGTCTGACTGAGGCTGAAAAAGCTGAGACAAAATCTGCTCTTGACGCACTCTTTGGCCCTGAAAGTCAAATGAAAGTATCAACAGTTCTTGCCGGCGTTAAGCAGATGTTTATCAGTGCTGAGCAGGCAGGATACCTGGACTTCCTTGATGGCTTGAAATATGAGGCTACGGTCCAACAGTCAGGTGACACTTATAAGCAGCGGGAGGAGACAATTCTCAAGGATAATCGCAAAACCGTATTTTCATTTATAAGTGAAAGTGATATGAGAGTTGAGCCTGTAGAAATCAATTTGCCAACATCGATAATTTCATCCGATGATTTCGAAAACGGGATGAATTTACTGGAAAACAGCTATAACGCCGCGAAGTCAGCCTCGATATCGTGGTGGGACTATGGTCAAGACAGCGTTTTCATAAATTATGAGAGAGAGAAAGAAAGCCCGTTTTCTGATAAAAGAGAGATGCGGTATGAGAAATATTTGATCATAGAAAGCCGCCTTTATGTACCTCTTCGCAGTATAACTGAAACTCTTGGCGAGAAGGTCACATGGGATCAAAATGCTAAGAAGGCCTACATTGTCCGTGGAGATGACCAGATTGATATGACAGGGATCCTTAAGGATAGCAGAACTTATATCAAAGTCCGCGATTTTGAGAAATTGGGATATAAGGTAGACTATAAATTTGAAGATGGCCAGCATACCGCTCAAATAACAAAATAACTCATTTGAAAATGCGGCAGGACTTGATCCCGCCGCATTTTTTCATTTCTAAATGAACAATCACCTATTCAAAAAGGTAACCTGTCATAGTTACCGAACCCAGCACGCAGGATTTGTTAAAGACAGTGATCTTGTCCTCTTGATCCGATGCACCAAGCACATATAGCAGAGGGTAGAAATGATCCGGCGTCGGAACGGCGAGCTTTGCCATTTTGCCGGCATCCTTATAATTAAGGATATTTTCATGATTATTCGCTAATGTATTTTCGTTAATAAAATCGTCGAACTGATAAGCCCATTCAAAACCTTTGTTACCCATGCTCCAGTCGACCAGTCGGAGGTTGTGGACGATATTACCCGTACCTAATATGAGAACTCCCTGACCCCTTAAGGAACTCAACTCCTTGCCGATCTGATAATGTGCTTCAGGCGGGGCGTATGCGTCTATGCTTATTTGAAATACGGGAATATCCCTTTCCGGATACATATGGACCAGCACGGACCAGGTTCCATGGTCGATCCCCCAGGAGTTATCAAACTCGGTTTCTTTTGAAATCAGCTCTTTTGAGAGCTTTGCAAGATCCGGGGCGCCCGGTGAGTCATATACGACCTCGTACAGTTCTTTTGGAAATCCATACATATCATATATTGTCTCCGGCTTTTCCTGATTCATGATTTTGGTTCCATCGGTAAACCAATGAGCCGAGAAGGAAATGATTGCTTCAGGCTTTGGTATTCTTTCGGCTAAACTCCTCCAGTTTTTCGAAAAATCGTTGTCCTCAATGGCGTTCATCGGAGACCCGTGTCCCACGAATAAAACCGGCATCTTTGGCATAATGCTCACATCTCCTTTTCGGATTTTATTTCAGATTTTCTTGTCACCATTCAGCTTCATCTGCATACTATATATCAACAGCGTACTACCTCCGGTACCTGCTTCAAATAGTATTTCCCGCGCCTGCTACTCCGGCAGGCGCTTTTAGTATGATGTCTGCAACCTGACCGGATGCCTTATAACGGTTTTTTGTTTGCCCGGATCTCCTTTGCGTGGATCTGTCAAATATATTTCATGGTGGTG
>DCUA01000021.1:14155-14704 GCA_002329675.1 Firmicutes bacterium UBA1426
GTCTTTCTTAGCGACAAAATCCGGCAAGCGGATCAATGAGATCCAATGAAAACTTTCTTTTTTAGAATAATCGACTCCATTCACTCCGGGCTGCCACCAGAGTCCTTCCAGAGGTGGGACCACATAGTCAAAGTATCCGTCTATTTTATAGCTGCCTTTATAGCTCATTTTTATTGTGTAGGCTATTGCATAAAGATGTTCCACCGCTGATTTATATTCACCTGCTTCATCATTGGGATCACCTTTTCCTCTCACTGCCAGGAAGTTCATCTCCGGAATGTCGACGATCACAGGCTTTTGCGGTGGCATGTAAAATTCTTTGTATTCTTTCTTGTAATCAAAAGGCATTCTGATCCCTCCCTTTCACTGGTCGGCAAGAATTAAAGAGTGAGTCGGTTAATGAAAATATATCAACATTTTACTTAACTTGCAACAAGACGCCTGTCGGTGTGACGAACATGCTTTCATTAACAGGCCAGGGCACATACGAAATGTTTCTAAATTATTATATTATAATTACACTGTATTACAAAATGCTGACACCGTTCC
>DCUA01000021.1:14787-15307 GCA_002329675.1 Firmicutes bacterium UBA1426
TTCCCTGGCGGATGATAGTTTTTCTGATGTTTCTGTGTCTCATTGGGCATACGATGAAGTCGCCGAAGCCATTAATGAGGGAATCGTCTGCGGGTATCCCGATGGAACTTTCAGACCTGATAATAAGGTGAGCCTTGGCGAGTTTATAAAGATGGCAGTGGTAGCAAAAACGGGGACAGACCCCGGACCGTCCAAGACAGGTATTTGGTGTGACAGCTATCGTGCTGCCGCATCTGCGGAGGGACTTCTTGACAGTGTTCTATCGGATGATTCCAAGATGTTCAAGGCCATCACACGATATGAAGCAGCGCTGATTCTTGCAGATTCGCTTTCAAAGCAGAATCCCACAACAGCAGAGAAAGGTACCGCCATTTCTTTGTTTCCGGACATTAAAGGCTTTAGCCGCATAGATTCCCTTACCCTTGTGATAAAAGAGGGATTGATGGCCGGATACCCGGATGGAACTTTCAGGCCTGCGCTGTCCCTTACCAGAGCGGAGGCAGTTTCTGTTATATCCAGA
>DCUA01000048.1:0-2302 GCA_002329675.1 Firmicutes bacterium UBA1426
CATATAGGCCGCGCCTGTGGCGATGGGAATCTCACCGCCGACGATACCGTTGGCTCCCAGAATTCCTTTGTCCATGGCCATAATGTGCATGGAGCCGCCTTTTCCTCTGGAATATCCATCAACCTTGCCCAGAATTTCCGCCATCATCCGCTTGATGTCTGCTCCTCTGGCAATGAGATGGCCGTGGCCTCTGTGGGTACTTCCGATAAAATCATTATCCTTCAATGCAGAGCAAACGCCGGTTGCAACGGCTTCTTCGCCCATGTATAGATGAGCAAGACCCGGCATNNTTGTAAAACTCAAAGACTTCCTCTTCGAACCTTCTCATTCTGTACATCGTTTCGTACCAAGTCAATAGTTGATCTTTTGAATACGCTTTGACATTCATTATGAACTGCCTCCTCTTTCGAATTTTCATATATGAAATGTGGAATTATGAAAAATATTTTCTCTTTATTGTCATTAAGCAAATGTCATACCAATTTCCCTTGCCTCGTTAAAAAATAAATTTATCATAACGCATTTTCCTTTTGTCTTCTTCTTTTCTTAGTATAAGAATCCTTATATTTTCAGCCTTTTTCTTTAGTGATATTCTTTTATGACTATCCGATGTTTTTTGTTTATGTGTGTCATGCCGCTCAGGGTAACATGCAACGTGCAAATATGTCACATGGGCACAAATAACTCATGCCCTCTCCCGGTGTGCGGTTTTGTCTCATAACATTAGACAATCAGTAAAAAATGTGCTATAGTAACAATGTAACATTGCCTGATACTACAGATGTCAGGATAGCGATGCAGTACATGATCCTGCATTTTTTAATACTAGATACAAGAATCAGCAACAGAAAAGGTGGTTTACAATGCACAGTTACGATTCAGCATACAACGACAGACTGCTGGAAGCCTGGGAAAAATTCATTAACAATGAACCTTTTGACTACAGCTTTATCCGGCCGGAGATATTAGAATCCTGGATCCGCTCGCGTTCATATCTGGTGGACCCGTATAATTCGAAAACTGCACTCCTGCCTCCTGATGAACTGAAAAAGAGGATAGAAGACAACAAGTTTTTAATAGAAATTACCAGACCGTATATGGAAAAACTGTACTCTGTGGTGAGAGGCTCCGGCTTCTATCTCCTGCTGGTAGACAAAGACGGCTATATCCTGGACCTGATCGGCGATCAGGACATCATTGAACGGGGGAGATCCTATTCGAAGTTGGTCATAGGAGCAAATCGCAGTGAGCAATATGCCGGCACCAATGCCATCGGCACTGGCCTGGTTCTGAAAAAGCCCTTTCAAATGTGGGGCGGGGAGCACTATGTAAAGCCTCACAAGGATTACAGCTGCAGCAGTGCACCCATCTTTGACATGGAAGGTGAACTATTAGGCTGTTTGAATATTACAGGCATAGCCAAGGAAGTCCACCTCCACACCCTCGGAATGGTCATGAGTGCCGTGGACGGCATCTCCAACGAATTGAGACGAAAAATGGCCTACATCGAGCTGGAAAAGGTGAGCAACCAGAGAAACCGTATCATTGAAACCATGACTTCCGGCTTAATGCTGCTGAATATGGAAAACGAAATCACCCAGGTCAATTCCAAAGTGCTCACTATGCTCAATCTGAGAAATAAGCAGATCATAGGGAAAAATCTCTTTGATTACATAAGGTTTGATGAGTCTGACAACGACAACACTGCCTTGTTGCGAAATGAAGTCTACAACAGGGAGGTAAATGTATATCCGGTGGATTCCACATCACCCCCCATGAAGTTTAACATGAGTCTGGACTTTCTCTATGATAGTCAGGGCCTTCAGGAGGGGATGGTGCTCCGCTTCAACGAGACGAAAAGGATCAACAGACTGGTAAATCACATCAGCGGGTACAAGCCCAACTATACCTTTGATTCCATCATAGGTTCCTCCTCTGCTACTAAGAATATGATCTATGAATGCAACAAGGCTGCAGGCAGCAGTTCAAACATCCTTATCTTGGGCGAAAGCGGCACGGGCAAGGAGCTTGTGGCTCAATCCATACACAACGCCAGCAAATATTCTGCTGGTCCCTTTGTCGCCATCAACTGCGGTGCTTTGCCAAAGGGACTGGTGGAAAGTGAACTGTTCGGCTATGAACGGGGAGCATTTACAGGAGCCAACAAAGACGGACAACCGGGTAAGTTTGAATTAGCTGATGGTGGCACACTATTCCTTGACGAAATAGGTGAGATGCCCCTGGACGTTCAGGTCACTCTCCTTCGGGTTCTGGAAACTCGGGAAGTGGTAAGAATCGGAGG
>DCUA01000048.1:2312-6437 GCA_002329675.1 Firmicutes bacterium UBA1426
GTGGAAGACAAGACCTTCCGTGATGACCTGTACTACCGCCTGAATGTTCTGGCGATCAGAATTCCTCCCCTTAGAGAACGTGAAAATGATATCAGGGAGCTGACAGATTACTTTATCAAGGGCTTCAGCTCTTCAAAAGGCATTACATATTCCGTTGATCCAAGAGTCTATGACATACTCATGAGATACACGTGGCCGGGAAACATCCGTGAACTGGAGAACACGGTGGAGAGAGCTGTTAACATTACCGAAAATAACGAGATTTTACCAGAGCATTTGCCGGCTCATATCCTTCAAGGTACTGGTATCCCAAACATAAATGAGGAAATAGTTTTGGATCATGAAGCCGTTTCTCCTACTCTCAATCTGGAGACGACCGAATACAACCTGGTGCTTTCGGGCCTTGAAAAGAGCCAGGGCAATGTCAAAAAGGCGGCTGAACTACTGGGTATCAGCCGGAGGACCCTCTATCGAAAGATGGAGAAATATAACATCGATTACAACACATTCAGATAAAAATCAGCACGGGGACACTGTCCCCGTGGCCGATTTTAAGGATATTGTTGCGCACCATGGAAAATCCAGTATATAATGAATGCAATATTTTAGGGGGTGTCACATGAACAAGCTGAAAGAGTTGTTTACAGACTGGCGATACCTGAAGTTTTCCTTTTACATTGCTTTCACGGTAGCACTGCTGTATATATTGTATTTTCTCATAAAGAACTTCAGCAATGTGCTGTCAACGACCCTGGATGTTCTGGGGGAGATCTTTGTGGCGCTTTCTCCTTTATTTATTGGTCTGGTTCTGGCTTATCTGCTCAGCCCCCTGGTAGATATCGTGGACAACCGGATCATGAGCAAACTCTTTTTCAAACTGCCGAAAAGCCAGAAAAAAATAGAAAAACAACAGCAGTTAAGAAGGACCTTAAGCATCCTTCTCACATACCTGTTGATCATATTCCTGGTTGTATTTCTGATCTATGCTTTTGCATTCCTCATTGTGGGGCAGCTGGTCTTCTCAAGCCTCACCAACGTGTTAGAGAGCATCATCGTATATTTCTCCCATTATGAGGAGGTTTTCCGTAACTTTATAGAATCCCTGCCAGACAGTGGTCTTGAAGCTCGGTTCGAAGTTCTGGTGGATGACATCGCTGATTGGATCTCCAAGAATTTCAGCGGAGATGCTGTTCTGCATTTCATCGCAGGCCTTGGAGGCAGCCTGGTCAATATTGCACTTGGCATGGTGGTGTCCATCTATCTCATCAAAGACAAAGACTTTTTCAAGCGACTCTGGCGGAAGACTCTTCACGTCCTCTTCCCCATGAAGCACGGCGCAAAGATCAACGACGTGCTGCACGACATGGATGTGATTTTCTCAAAATTCCTTCGCGGTCAACTGTTGGATGCTCTGATCGTCGCGATAATAACCTCTATTGTTTTGACGATAATACGGCTGGACTTCGCAGTACTCCTTGGCTGCTTCGCCGGTATCACGAATATTATCCCTTACTTCGGCCCCGTCTTCGGAGCCATCCCCGCTGTGATAGTGGCCCTGTTTACCGGGGGCCTTTCAAAGGCGCTCATAACGCTGATAGCTTTTATAATCATCCAGCAGATCGACGGAAACCTGATCTATCCCAAAGTCGTAGGCGGAAGTACGGGTCTTCACCCCGTATTTGTTCTGCTGGCTGTAACCTTCGGTGGTTATTTCTGGGGACTTTTCGGAATGGTGCTGGCCGTACCCATCGTAGCATGCATCAAGCTCTTCATCCTGCGAAAAACCGGAGAACTGGAATAAGTTCTACAGGGTGATAGTAGTACCGCTCCTGCCCTCTATCGCTTCCACTGCTTTGAACAAAGATGCGATGATGGCTTTCTTTCCCGGGTTTTTCTTTGCAAACTTGACTGCAGCCCGAATCTTCGGAAGCATGCTTCCCGGTGCAAAATGCCCTTCTGCTATATATTGCTCGGCTTCCGCCACTGTCATGAAATCCAGATCAAGCTGATTTGGCTTATTAAAATGTATGGATGCCTTATCTACTTCCGTGAGAATCAACAACGCATCGGCTTCTATTTGCTCTGCCAGCAGTTCAGCAGCAAAGTCCTTATCAATGACGGCTGCTACACCCTCCAGTGAACCATCCGGAAGTTCCACTACCGGAACACCGCCTCCTCCGGCTGTTATAACGATCGTCGAATCCCACAGCCGTTTGACCGTATCGATCTCAACGATCCTGCGGGGTATTGGTGAAGCTACCACACGACGCCAGCCCCTTCCCGCATCTTCTTTCATAATATATCCTTTTTCCTCCATCAGTTTCTTTGCTTCTTCTTCTGTGTAAAAAGACCCGATGGGTTTGGTGGGATTCTGAAAGCCGGGGTCCTCCCCATCCACTACAACCTGCGTTACTAATGTGACTACCGATATATCCTTTTCTTCTTTCTTAAGAGCGGCCGTAAGAGCCTGCTGAATATGATAACCGATATAACCCTGGCTCATGGCACCGATCACATCAAATGGCATTACTGGTGTTGCATCTTTTGCCGTTTCCGATGCAAGTAGTATCCTGCCCACTTGCGGACCATTTCCGTGCACGATTGCGATCTGATAGTTCTTTTTTACGATCTCTACAATATAATTGCAGGTCCTTTTGACCACTTCCAACTGAGCTTCTGCTGTGGCAGGGCTGTTTGAATCCTGAAGCGCATTGCCTCCCAATGCGATAACGATCTTTTTATTACTTTCTGTCATACGATTCTCCTATAGCTCATCTCTGTTGATTGGCATGCTCATACATCTTGGTCCTCCCCTGCCCCTGGATATTTCCGAGCTGGGGATCGTCAGTACCTTTATTTGATGTTTTTCAAGCAGTTCATTGGTAACGTAATTTCTATCGTATGTAATAACAACTCCCGGAGCAATGGCCAGAGTATTGGATCCATCATTCCACTGCTCTCTCTGAGCGGCTATGTTGTCCCCTCCACCGCAACGGATCAGGTCTACCGCAGGAAGCTTCAGCTCCGTCTTCAGCAGAGCTTCAAGATTGTCGGTGATCACTGATATTTGCGTGGAGCCGTCCCTCCCAAGTGTCAGTTCGTAGAGATTAAGGGGACCTTCTATCTCAGGGTGTATCGTAAACTTGTCATAATCTACCATGGTAAACACGGTATCCAGATGCATAAAAGCCCGTTTTACAGGGATACGGAACACGATTATCTTCTTGAAGCTGTTGTCAGCCTTCAGCAACTTCTCTGCAAGGCAGGAAATGGCCTGGGGGCTGGTTCGCAGTGATAGCCCTACCGCCACTATTTCCGGTGACAGGACCAGAATATCCCCACCTTCTATATGATACGGGCCCTCGTGGGTGTACCAGAGATTCGTGCCGTTGGGAAACAACCTGTCGTTGTAGTTATACATATATTTCAACAGCAGGGACTCGCGCTTTCTGGCGTCTGTCTTCATGCAATTGACACTGACACCATCCCCGATGCAGGATCCGGGGTCCCGGGTGAAGTAAAGGTTTGGCATGGGATCCGTATAATACGGATAGTCCATTGCCACCATTGCGGCGAGGGAATTTGGCGCCTTCACTTCGATCTGTTCTTTTCGAATACCGGCAATGCATTGGGTCACCAGATCTTCCGGAGTCATTTTCATCAGCTTGTCATGAATTGCTTCACAGGCATAAGGAGACAGGATCTCACTTTCACTGAGGAACTCATTGACGAAGGACTCTCTCACAGTTTCTGCTGTAAGGGAAGCTGCCGCTTCTTCCAGAAAGTAAAGCACCTCAATGTCGTTTTCTCTTAATACCTTTGCAAATTCATCATGCTCTCTTTGAGCAGCGGCCAGGTAGGGAATGTCGTCGAAAAGCAGCCTTTCAAAGTTGTCAGGGACTAGTCCCTCCACCTCCTCTCCCAAACGATGCAATAACACCTTGTTGAGTTTCCCGATTTCGGAATATACACTGACTCCTTGATTCATTCTTTCCCTCCTTACGTTATTCACCTATAACGATTGGATCTTGCAGGCCCGGAAAAATGAAGATATTACAGCGTGGCTATCAGCACTGCCTTTATGGTATGTAAACGATTTTCTGCTTCGTCAAAAACGATGGAATA
>DCUA01000048.1:6468-9425 GCA_002329675.1 Firmicutes bacterium UBA1426
TCTTTAAGCATCTCCATGGTCACTTTAAAAGGAGATAACAATTCTACTTTCGCCGGGATCTGATCCTCTTCTCCCATAGAAGCCCAGATATCTGTATAAAGTACATCAGCGCCTTTCAGACATTCGGAGCTGTGACTGATTTCAATGGTCCCGCCTGTTTGCTCCGCTACTGCTCTTGCAGCAGCCAGTACCTGTTCATCCACTTCCAGTTCCTCCGGCCCATATGCGACGTAATGCATGCCCATCTTTGCACATCCATACATCCATGCATAACTCATATTGTTTCTGATATCGCCGCAGAAAACCACCTTGACTTTATTCAGGGGTTTGTCACAGTGTTCCTCGATCGTCATGATGTCAGCCAGGATCTGCGTGGGATGATCCACATCCGTCAGCCCGTTCCATACCGGAACTCCCGAGAATTTCGCCAGGTCTTCTACGATTTTCTGGGAATACCCGCGATACTCAATGCCATCAAAATATCTGCCGAGCACTTTTGCCGTATCCTCCAGGGATTCCTTCTTGCCCATCTGCGAGCTGCCGGAGTCCAGATAAGTCACATGACCACCTTCGTCCATGCATGCAACTTCAAAAGCACATCTTGTTCTGGTGGATGTTTTTTCAAAGAGCAATACTATGTTCTTTCCATCAAGTGCAGACCCTTTGGTTCCCGCACGCTTCTTTACCTTCAGATCATGAGCAAGATCCAGCAAGTAACGGATCTCTCCGGGTGTAAAATCCATTAGGGTTAAAAAGCTTTTTCCTTTCAAATTTACCGCCATTTCCCTTACCTCTCTTTCTAATAAATCGCATCGTATGATTTGGTTTCAATCACTACGATTCGTCGTTTCATTCAGCAACTGCCGCAACAATTTATAATTATACATATGTGTTGAATATTATTCAATCTATTTTTTGTATTTATTTAAATTATTTTTTCTTCGGTATTGCTTTCGTGTCCTTATACCTGCTCAAATGCAACGATTATTAGAATTACTGCAAGGATGGATTAGGTGAAATGTTATGTGCTATAAAAGTATAAATATCAATAACTCGGATTTTGATTTGGAGTTAAGTATAATCATTAAGATCTTAACAACACTATAATGCAGGCCTTTACTGTAATAAAGTACCAGCCAATGGAAAATTCCGTGTGCCAGTTCACGCATTGACCGGTCCAACCCGTGTGCCAGTTCAGTCAGACAGCCTTTTCCATACTTTCTTTCAAGGCTTCCGTTAACAGCGGGATCCCTTGCATGATCTGCTCTTTGGAAGGATAAGAATAGTTCAGCCGGATGAAGTTATCCCCTTCATTTCCAAAGGGATAAAAAATATTCCCGGGAATAAAGGAGACACCTTTATGCCGGGAACGATCAAAGAAGTTCTTAAAACATACTGTATCGGGAAGCTGACACCATAGATAAACGCCTCCTCGGGGCTTGCTGTACGAAAGACCGGTCCTCACCGCCTCCTCCAACTCATGGCACATGAGATCACGCTTTTCCTTGTAGAGCGAACATATGCTTTTCAGGTTGCGGAGGTAAGTTCCATCCTCAAGATATCGGTTCATGAGATGCTGCGGAAGGCTGTCTAAACTGATGAAGCGAAGTGAAACCAAGTGGCGCAGACTCTTCATCAGAGGTTTGGGGCCGGCAAGAAAAGCAAGGCCCAGTCCCGGTGCAAAAGTCAATGCAAATGAATAAATATAGATCACATGATTTCCTGCATCCAGAGATTTCAGCGAAGGGATCGGATTTCCTTCAAAGAGGATCTCCGATGCGCCGTCCGTCTCCACAACAGGAATATGATATCGATAAGACAGTTCCAGCAATTGCTTTTTCCTCTCAAGGGTCATTGCGATCCCGGTGGGATCATGGAAGCTGGAGTTTACGTAAATGAATTTCGGATGATATTTCTCAACAAGTCCGGGAAGGCCGCTGCAGATCATGCCTTTGTCATCCATTGGTACCGTAATAAGCCTTGCTCCCGCCAGCGCTACTTCCCGATAGACATCGGGAGATACGGGCTCCTCGGATAGAACTGTATCCCCGGGTTTTATTAATAACTCAATGAGATAGGCGAGGGCTTGATTGGCTTCCGGGAGGATCTGGATCTCCTCCGGACGAACCAGAACGCCCTTGCCACTTAGAAACGTGCAGATGTTTCTGCGCAGGCTGTAGAGTCCTTGATAGGGTGTATATTCGTAAATGGCATCGGTATTTTCATCAAGGATTGCCGACATAATTCTCCGGAGATCATCTCTTCCATACGCTTCCGGAGGTGTAATCCCTCCTGCAAAAGATATGTTCCCTGCAGCATAGGATTGAGAGAATAATTGATCAAATGTGGTTTCAAAGTTTATGTACTCTTCCTTAATGATGTTTTGCCAGAATATGAGAGCGGAGCCTTTAAAGCTCCGCCTGTCATTCACTTCCGTAAAGGAAATATGCTTTTCTTCCGGATAGGATACGCGATAACATACCCCTCGATACGCCTTGATGAGCCCATCTGCACAGAGTTCGCTGTACACCTTGCCCACTGTATTTCTGTGAACCCCGATCTGTTTTGCCAGAGCCCTCTCAGACGGCAACACGAATCCATCGGGAATTTGCTTCTTTAAGATCATGTCCCGGATCTGATTTCTCATCTGAACATAAATAGGGGTGCCTCCGCCCCGCCTTATCACGATCTCCATAGACTAATATTATTNNTTAGGCCCCAGACTCTCTCTTTTAGAATTGTGCCCGAGATTCTGCCCCTTCAAGGTTCCCGGAACAATACCATCTTGCATAGCTTTCTCAGACATTTCCACTAAAGTTCTGGTAATGTCACCGTTCGCTCTGGACGTCAGGTTTCCCCGATCAATATCTTCAAAATCTTTTACACCATATTCTTCCGCTATTTCCATCTTCATTTTCTTAACATCTACATTGTCCTGAAATCGACTTCTCTTCATT
>DCUA01000199.1:0-813 GCA_002329675.1 Firmicutes bacterium UBA1426
TGCAGGTACCATCAGCACAGTGGCAGGAAAAACAGCCTTCGGATTCGTTCGGAAGTATTACGATGAGAAGCAAAAGAGCGTAAGCAAGTGGGAAGCGGAGAGGCTTACGCAGCAGTGTACGGGTGTACGCAGGACTACAGGACAGCATCCCGGTGGGATCATCATACTACCGAGAGGCCATGAGATCTATGAATTTTGTCCCATACAACGGCCGGCCAATGATACAAAGACAGATATCATTACCACGCATTTCGACTACCATTCTATCGACGAAAACCTACTGAAACTGGATATTCTGGGGCATGATGTTCCTTCTATGATCCGCATGCTTGCAGATATGACCGGACTGGATCCCCTCCGCGTTCCATTGAAAGATCCAAAGGTTGATGGTCTTTTCAACGGAATCGACGGGTTAGACATTCAGGTGGACAACTACCAGCTTTCTCATGGAACCTATGGTATACCGGAGTTCGGTACTCAGTTTGTTCGTCAGATGCTGGACGATATCAAACCGACTCAGTTCTCCGACCTGATCCGCATATCGGGGCTTTCCCACGGAACGGATGTATGGATCAACAATGCCCAGAGTGTTATCCGGAACGGGGATGCAGGGATCCAGGAAGTGATCTGTACCCGTGATGATATCATGAATGGTCTCATTGCGAAGGGTCTCCCGCCTAAGACAGCCTTTAAGATAATGGAGAGCGTAAGAAAGGGCAAAGGCATTACAGATGAAGAAGCAAGGGCCATGGAAGAACACAATGTCGATCAATGGTATATCGAATCCTGCAGAAAAATCGGTTATATGTTCCC
>DCUA01000199.1:924-3845 GCA_002329675.1 Firmicutes bacterium UBA1426
GTGGACCTTAATGAATCCACAGCATTAAAATTTACGGTCAAGGATGGTAAAGTGCAACTGCCATTTCGTGCCATTGTAGGAGTTGGTGATACTGCTGCATCCAATCTGGCAGCAGCAAGGGAGAAGGGACCTTTTTTATCCATTGACGATTTGCGCATGCGGGCAAAACTGAACAAAACAGCTATCGAAGCGCTTCAGAGAATGGGAGTTCTAAGTGATCTGCCGGAATCAAATCAGCTGATGTTTTTGTAAGAGGAGACTTTGTATGGAAAGCTGCAGTAAAAATGCCCGTTTTTTTGAGGAAAAAGTAACGGAACATTATGATTACCTGCGGAAATTTCTGATGACTGCTACAAAAGACCATACCCTTGCCAGCGATCTCACTCAGGAGACCATGGCGACGGCCTGGGAGAAGATCCACCATTTATGCAATTACTCGAACATCAGGCATGCCTTGCTTAGGATGGCGAAAAATAAACTGTATGATCACTGGAAGAAAAACAAACCCCGAAGAACATTCATATCCTTTCCTGATATCTGTGAAAAGCTCATAACAGAAGAAGATGGCCTGCTGCGTCTGATAAAGCATGAAGAACGACGTATCCTTCTCGGGGCTATAGGAGATCTTTCGGAAGAGTACATGCAGGTCATTTTGCTTCGCTATTATTATGGACAATCCCTCCGGGATGTGGCAAAGATGACAGATACAAACTATAGTACTGTACTATCACGCCATCGCAGGGCGCTAAAGGCACTGGAGAAACTGCTTGAAAAAGCTAAATAAACTTCTAAACCTCCCTGTAATACATATACTTCATAGGGAGGTGTTTAAATGGAAATATTGGTCAACGGTTATATGTATCCCTTTGTGGCTGAGGATGTGCTTTTAGCGACTACGCCCCATCTGTCAATGCTGTCAATGTTTACTTACGGAATTACCTCAGAAGGTGATCTGATTCAGCTGGATGATGAAAACCTTATCCGGGCAGCGCGGGCAGATGGTGTACAGCCGTTGATGGTGATAGCGGCAATGAATGAGCAAGGGACGTTCGACAGCCAGATCGCAAGTGATATGCTGAACAACCCACAAGCCAGGGAAAGGTTGATTGAGAATATACTGAGCAATATTCAAACAAAGGGATTGGGCGGCGTGGACTTTGATTTTGAATTCCTTTTTCCGCAGGACAGAGAGGCCTACGCATCCTTTGTGGATCAGACCAGACAACGCCTCAATGCGCAAGGCTATATGGTAGCAGTGGCACTTGCACCGAAGACTTCTGCCGATCAGCCGGGTCTTCTTTATGAAGGGCATGATTATGCTCTTATGAGTCAGGCTACTAATCTTGCTCTGATCATGACCTACGAATGGGGTTATCGGTTTGGACCTCCAATGGCTGTGGCTCCTGTAAATCTGGTGAGAGGGGTGTTGGATTTCGCGGTGACGCAAATTCCGCCTTCGAAGATACTTATGGGGATACCCAACTATGGTTACGATTGGACGCTGCCATTTGTTCAAGGGCAGTCCATGGCAGAAAATATCTCCAACACGGAGGCTGTTGAGAGAGCAGCCCGTGTGGGAGCACAAATACAGTACGACCAATTGGCGGAAACGCCTTTCTATCGATATATAGATGATTTAGGGAGAGAGCACGAGGTCTGGTTCGAAAATGAGGCTAGTATTCGTGCAAAGCTGAACCTGGTAGCCGAATATGGATTGGCAGGGGTCAGTTACTGGAACCTGATGAATTATTTCCCGGAAAACTGGGAGGTTTTGCACTCCATGTATGAGGTGAGAAAACTAAGCAGTCCTTCTGAGGTGTTTTGATCGGATCAAACAAATCCCAGCAATACTATATGGATTCCTGTTCCTGATCAGGAGCAGATTCGTTCTGGGAAACTTTATTTTTATCAGGCTCAATTTTGATTGCGCCAACAGTAATGGCGCCGATTGCAGCAACCTTACCAAGGGTTTTCGCTCCGTTGAGAACTTTTTTTATGTCTCTTGTTCTGACTCCCTGTACGATGTCACCGCTATTGTTTATGATCAACTTTGCATTATTGACATAGTTTCCTACGATTTTACCGCCTCCGGCCCTGAGGTCTTTTTTGCCCTGCTCGATATGATCCGGCTCCTTCTGTACTCCGCCGGCCACAATGTCGGCGGCGCCGCTGGCAAGCTGCCCTGCAATAGAGCCGGTTAGAATGGTGGAATCGACTATACTTTCCCCCAGTTCGTCCACAAATTTAATCTTAGTAACATGACCTACGATGGAGAGGGTGCCCCCGATGATGCCGCCTACGACTGCACCTCCCACAATGCCGGCTTTCTTAATAAAATCCATAAAAACTCTCCTTACAACTAAATCTCTTGATTGTTACCGAAGTTCCAACATGTTTTCATCGGTTTTCTATGATCCTGACAACAGCGTTGACTGCCTCATCGATATAAGCACTGAGATTAAGGTCCTTCAGACCAACCACCTGAATACCGCATCGATTGACCGGGAGCAAAATCTTAGTTGCCTTGCTTCCGCCTATAGCAGCAGCCATAGGGGGAGACAGCTCGCCTAACATGGAGTTGGCATTCAATATAGCGATAACACCCATGATGATATCTACATCTCCCATGTTGTGGATGATTGCATTTTCTCCGGTAGCACCTTCGTCGGCGCCTGCTTTTTTCATCACCTGAGTAGCTGCGGAGTTTGTACCAAGGGCTAGAATTGTCACTCCGGGCAGATTGGCAGCCTTCAGGCGCTCAACGATCGTTTTGCCGATTCCGCCTCCTTGTCCGTCAATCACTGCGATTCTGATTTTGTTCATTTTATCCTCTGGTTTATTTTCTGCTATTATTCTATATCAAGTATGGTATTACTATAACAGATGAACACAAAAAATCAACCACGGGGACAGACCGAGGC
>DCUA01000196.1 GCA_002329675.1 Firmicutes bacterium UBA1426
CTCGGCGTAGGAAGTGCGAAATGTCTGTGGAAAGAGATCCGTCATGCGATACTGACCGAACATATCCCACTGGAGATCGCCATGAAAGCAGTTACCGCAAATCCGGCAAAAATACTCAAACTTGCGGGAAAAGGCAGATTAGAAAACGGTTACGATGCCGATATCTGTATCTTAAGCGAGGCAACGATGGAGATCGATACCGTTATCGCAAAAGGCCAACTTATGGTCAAAGAAAAAGCGCCTGTTGTATCAGGTACATTTGAAAAGAGATAAACTAACGAACAAGGCCGGGGATTTCCCGGCCTTGTTTTTCATCTGCATCCTTACCCCTATTCATTAGCCATTTGTGCCATATATTTGATAAAAACCTGCGCCAGATGGGGGTCGAACTGCGTTCCCGCATTATCAACGATCTCTCTCATGGCCTCTTCTCTACTCATCGCTTTTCGATAGACCCGATCGGTCGTCATTGCGTCGTAAGAATCAACAATGCATAAGATCCTGGAGTGCATTGGAATGTTTTCCCCTGCCAGGCCTCTGGGATAACCCTTTCCATCCCAGCGTTCATGATGACTCAAAATGTATTCCGCGACTGCTTCCAGTCCGGGGTTTGAAAGGGCGATGCGATAACCGATCTCGGGATGTTTCTTCATTTCCACCCACTCTTCCGGTGTCAGAGGACCCGGCTTGTCCAGAATTCGATTGTCGACGCTCATTTTCCCTATGTCGTGGAGTGTTGCCAGAAGTTCAAGTTCGTCAAGCTCCCTCTGGGTCATATCCAGTAATTCGCCGATTCCCCGGGCAAGGAATGCCAGTCTTTCTGCATGCTCCTCCGTCTCCCGGCTCCGTTCATACATGGATACCTTAAACAGCTCAATGATGGTGCTCTGAAAACTGCTTTGTTCCAGCAGTTTCCTCATCTTCATGTATTCTTCTGCCATACTCTCCGTAGTGCCGATATCCTGTTCTATGTCAGTCCGGGTACCATAACCAAGAGATAGATGAACGTTGGTCTCCCCCATCATCTCATCGGAAAAATGTTCTTCCAGACTCTGGGCAATGTCCTGCATGATGGAATAGGCCTCTTCCGAACTAGTATTGGGCATAATTATGCTAAAAGTATCTCCGCCGGTTCTGGCCAGAACATCAGACTCCCTGATCTGCTGACCCATGACTTGCCCAATTTGTACAAGTACACGGTCCCCACTTGCTATACCGTGTTCAGCATTGATGTTCTTCAGACCGTCCACATCGCCGACTACTATGGACAGAGGCAGACTTTCTTCGTTGTCGAACAGCTGCTTTGCCACTTCATAATACATTCTGTTATGTAGTCCTGTCATATTGTCGTGCCAGTTCAGGTATTCTATCTCCTGCTGCTGCAGCTTCTGATCCGTGATATCGATGATCAGACCCTCGAGCGCTTCCACCTCTCCATTGGCGTCGTAGATCACCTGCCCTTGTTCCAGGACCCACTTAGCGACACCTGAGGCGGTGATAATGGGATATTCATGTTTGAACTTTTCCCTTGTACGTATCACCTTGTCCCAATGGACCCGAAGTTCATGTCTGAACTCGGGATCTATCATATCGTTGAAAGAAAGATCTCTGTTTCCAAGCAGGCTCTCAGGTTTATATCCTGTCAGTTCATAACATCCGTCTGAAACAAACTCCATAGTCCAGTCTTCATCGTCTTTACACCGATAAGCCATGCCCGGGAGATTGGACAAAAGGACAGCCTTGCTCCTTTCGCTTTGTTCAAGCTCTTTCATTGCTTTAAGACGTTCCGAGACCGCAGCATCAATTTTTTCAATGAACTTAGAAATATCATAGACGAGCATACTGAAGTATCCCTTCTCCATGGAAAAGGCTTCAATATGTACATATTTATCAAAAGGTCGGGAGTATTGTTCCAGCTCTACCTCGGTACCTTTTAAGGCTACTTCACCATAGACTTTTGCACGATTAAAGCTGTTGTCGTAAAAATCCTCTATTAGCTCGCTGGCCCTCTTTCCTACGATCTGGTCTGCTGATAGACCCCAATACCTCTCAAAAGCCGGGTTCACATAGAGAAATTCATAATCTACAGGGATCCCTTCACTATCGCAAATAATCCGGTGATATGCAAATCCAATGGCTGCGGATCTTTCTATCAACGGCAATTCTTTATCTGTTTTCATCTGATACTCCTACCCAACTCCTACCCCTTATTAGTGTCAGCTGATTCGTAAACAGTTTCAACAGGATGTCAACAAAGTAGCCATATTCATATATAAAGTTCGACAACGACTGTGCATATTGATATTTCTTACCCGAATTTTCAACATAATAACCCATATTTTGCATTTTTTCAATTTATATTTGTCANNCTATTGTAAATTCGGACAACTTGGAATATAATAGCAAAAAAAAGGAGGTATTGATTATGGCTTTTTTTAAGGACTTAGGGAACAAAATTGGCGAAGTTGCAGGTGATGCTGCTGAAAAGGCAAAAGACCTGGCTGAAACCACCAAGCTGAAAAACGAAATCTCCGGCGAACAGAAAAAGATCCAACAGGCCTTCGTCGATTTGGGCAAGCTCTATTACGAAGATATCAAAGATAACGAAGAAGGTCCCGGAGTAGAACTCTGTGGCGTGATCAAAGCGGCTGAAGCAGCCATCAGGGAATTAGAATCCAAAATCGAACTCATCAAAAACAACTAGAAAAAGCTACGAAACAGCCACGGGGACAGACCCCNNTTTTTTATAACACTAATTTCATGACTTCCGGGAAACAGGTCTTCTGAAACTGCGGACAGGAATAGCAGTCGAACAAATCCGGTACCACAGCAGCGTCAATGTCCGTAAACCCGTGCTTTCGGAAAAAGCCCGGAGCTTTGGCAACGAGATACACTTCCTTGCCTCCCCGGTCCCTGACCTCATCCAATGCCAGTTCCAACAGGGTTCCCGCAATCTTCTCCTTCCGGTATTCCGGCTCGGTTGCAATACCGTCGATTATGTACTCCCCGCCTCGCAAGGCAAGCACACAGCCGCTTATCAATCTGCCATTTTCATCCTCGGCCTTCCAGCACTTCACAATATCCGTAGGCAGTGGTTCATCGAAAGAAAATTCTAAATCGTGGCGGATGAACATCTCAACCAGCCTTTCGTACTCATCGGTTACGCTGATTTTGTAATTTACCAACTCGATCCCTCCATATCCTTGCGTAAAGTATTGACGCACAATTTCTTCGGAACACATGTAATGTCCAGAGGGAATTCACATCCCTTCTCCCCGTCCACATCAGTTCCGATCTCCATATCTGTTTCCAAATGCAGTTTATTGGTCCTGAAAAAGATCACATTTTTGTTTTCCGAGTGATTGCCCTGCATGAAATTGATTAAAAGACCCGGAAGTTCTGTAAGCGGCATCTCCCTGAACAACAGAACATCTAAAAGTCCATCGTCCATTCTCGCCTCCGGAGCTACTCTCTTGAATCCTCCGGCAGATCTGCCGTTCATCACCAGCATAAAGTAGATCTTCTCTATACCGGAATATTCATCGCTCTCGATCTTCATTGTTATGGGCTCTAGTTTAGGAACTTCACTGACGCCCTTCAGATAGTAGGACATCACACCCAGGGTGTTCTTAATATTCGGGTGTGTTTTCTGGCTCACATCTACCAGAAATCCCATGGCAGCAACATTGATAAAATATTTCCCGTTGACACATCCCAGGTCCACATAGGTGTAATTCTCCTCCGTTGCGATTTTGACCATTCCCTCGATATCATGAGGGATATCAAAATAGTAGGCGAAATCATTTGCAGTTCCCGATGGGAATACGGCGATAGGTAAATTTGTTCCGCAGCTGAGCATATTATTGACCACGATATTTATGGTTCCGTCGCCGCCGGCTGCAATGACCTTGGAGAAACCCTCCACCTCAGCCATATGGAACATTTCACACATCACCGCCGGTCTGTCTGTGCGGACCGGTACTACAAGAGTATTCTTCTTTTGGAACATTTCGATGATCTTGTCCAAATTCGCTTTGAAAAGACCGTTTCCGGCATTCGGATTATAGATCAGCAGCACCTTTTTCATTTTCATTTACGAATTGTCCCCTTACCTTACCAATCAGATACAGTGAGCCCGATATAATTACGACATCGTAGTTGTGCATTTCTTTACGGATGTAGTCACAGCTCTTCTCCCAATCTCCTAAAACAAGGCAGCTGCGGCCTGCCCGACCCACGGCCCGGCAAAGATCTTCCGCCCCCAGCTTTCTGGGATTATCCGGCTCAGCGGCTGCAATGTCTCCTGAAATGGTGCAGAATTCCTCCACCAAACGGTTCACATCTTTGTCCGCCAGCATGCCGATGACCAACAACAGTCTCTGTCCGGGGAAATGCTCCTTCGCAACGCGAGCCAGAGATTTCACTCCGGCTTCATTGTGAGCACCGTCGATGATCAGCCAGGGATCCTTTCTTAAGATCTCCAACCGGCCTTTCTGGTATGCTCTTTTTATTCCACGCTGCACATTCTCTACTTTAACTCTTATTATACCCCTTTTTCCCAGAACCTCAATCACCGACAGGGCACAGACAGCATTCGCAATCTGGTGCATGCCGATCATGGAGAGCTCCACGGGAAAAGACTCACCGAGGTAGTCAAAGGCTCCGGTTACCGTAAAGGAATAACCCGTAAGGGACTTTTCAACATTCTGCGGTTTGATCCGGGACGCATCATAAAAATAACAGCCCTTCTCGTTTGCAATTTCCTGTATCGCTGCGGATGCCGCCGGATCTTCCACATTGGAAATCACAGGACAGCCGGCCTTTATGATCCCCGCTTTTTCCCGGGCAATATCCACCAGGGTATCACCCAATACCTCCATATGGTCGCGGGAAATAGATACGATCACGGATGCAAGAGGTGCTTTGATAATGTTGGTGGAATCTCCCCTGCCACCAAGGCCTACTTCCAGAACGAGGATATCGATAGGTTTCCTGCTGAAATACACAAATCCAATGGCCGTTACGAGCTCGAACTCCGTAGGTGATTCGTAGCCCTCCGCTAACATTTTTTCTACCGCATCAAAGACCACGGCAGCGCATTCTGTCAGATCCTCCTCGGATATTTCCCGGCCATCGAATTCGATGCGTTCGGTAAACCGCTCCAGGTAGGGCGAAGTGTAAAGCCCTACTCTGTAGCCGTTTTCCTGTAATATAGAGGCCAGATAACGGCAGACGGAACCCTTACCGTTTGTTCCGGCGACATGAATCACCTGCATGGAATCCTGGGGATTTCCCAAAATGTCCATCAGCACAGTCATCCGTTCAAGTCCCAGTCTGCTGCCGTATTTTTGGAAGCCGTGTATTCTCTCTATTGTTTCTTCGTAATTCATGGATCCCCTTAAATCTTTTTCCGCACGACGGAAAGGCGTTCTTCTACTTTCTCAAGCATAGCTCCCGCTTTGGCCAGTTTCTCACGCTCAGCAGCAACCACTGCCTCCGGCGCCTTTGAGACAAAGCCCGGGTTATTCAACTTAGCG
>DCUA01000145.1:0-2158 GCA_002329675.1 Firmicutes bacterium UBA1426
TGACGATCCGCTCCGAAGAAGATATCAAGAAACTCACGGATCTACCCGTTCTCGGTACCATCCCTTCTATTGAGCTGTTAAATGACAAGGGAAAGGAAAACAGCAGATACGGAGGTAAGTATGGCTATGAATAAAAAGGGGAGTATGCATTTTTCTAAGAAGGGTGATAAGAACCACAAAGAAAATCTGAGCGCAAGATACATACTTTTAGGAGACCGGGTCGCCTTCCATGTCAAGGAGGCATACAAAGCATTGCGTACCAATGTGATGTTTTCCGTTCCCGATCAAGGCTGTAAAGTCATTGGTGTTACCAGTGCAGTTCCCAGTGAAGGAAAGAGTACCACGGTATTGAATCTGGCCTTGACTTTTGCAGAAACAGGGACCAGAGTGCTTCTCATCGATGGAGATATGCGTCGTCCGAATATCAAGAAAATACTGGGCACAGCTGAATCCGAAGGCAAAGGTCTTTCCGATGTCCTGGCCAGATTTGTTGAGGCAAAAGAAGCAATTCGTTCCTCCGGCTATGATAACCTTGATATACTATTCAGCGGAAGTGTGCCGCCGAACCCGGTAGAACTACTGGCCTCCGACAATATGAAGGAAATGATAGAAGGTCTGAAATCCGACTATGACTATATTTTCGTCGATACTCCGCCCATCAATGTGGTAACCGACGCGACAGTGATCACCAGGCTGCTTCACGGCATCATCCTGGTGGCAAGGGAGAATGTCAGCAGGAGGGACGAAGTATCGGATGCCTTGAATAAACTCAATTTTGTCAATGCAAAAGTCCTGGGTTTGGTTCTGAATGATAGGGTCTTCCAGACCAAGCGCAGGGGTTATTACGGAAAATACAAGCATTATTACAAAGAATATGAAAGCGATGATTGATTGGCACACACATATTCTCCCATCCATGGATGATGGAAGTAAGAGCGTAGAGGAATCTGCAGCCATGCTGGAACGCAGCCTGAAAGCGGGCGTGACAGCTGTGGTGCTGACTCCTCATTTTTATCCTGACAGAGAGGATCCGGACAGGTTTTTAAAGAGAAGATCCCGGTCTCTTGAGAAGCTGAAAGAACACCTGGAGGCGACAGAACGATCTGCCGGAATTTCTGAGTCCTGGCCAAAGCTCATACCCGGTGCCGAGGTTTACTTTTTTCCGGAATTAGCTGTCCTGGAGGAAGAGATGCTCAGAAAATTATGCATCGGGGAAAGCCGTTATATCATGGTTGAGTTACCTGAAAAAAGGTGGACCGATGAGATCTTTGAAACCCTTGAAGGTATGATCATTAATCGGCGGATGATACCGGTATTGGCACATATCGACCGCTATTTTCACTTTATTAAGGACACAGCACGGTTACGTGAGCTGGTACGAATGGGTATGCTCGTGCAACTGAACGCGGAAGCCCTGGACGGTTTCTTCTCCCGGAGAACAGCTCTTAAATGGATAGACTCGGGGATGGTACATATATTGGCATCCGATTGTCACGACCTGACGAAACGGCCACCGGATCTGGATCACGGCTACCGGCATTTGGAAGGCCACATTGATGATCGCATGATTGATGAATTAACGGCCAGGGAGCCATAGAGCCTTTTTCACTAACTCCGGCACCTCAAACGGCAGAGATGCCACCTTAACACCTGCCTGGTTCAAGGCTTTGATTTTCCCTTCGAGAGTGCCCATACCCCGCTCAATGATCGCACCCGCATGTCCCATCCGTTTCCCTGTGGGAGCACTTTTTCCTGCAAGATAGGCGATGACCGGTTTTGACATGTGCTCGGCGATAAATGAAGATGCGTCTTCCTCTGCAGTACCACCTATTTCACCAACCAGAACAACAACTCTTGTATCGGGATCCTTTTCAAACCGGGACAAAACATCAATGAAATTCAGGCCGACTACACGGTCTCCTCCCAGACCGACTACGGTTGATGTTCCAATTCCTACATCAGCCAATGATCCTACGATTTCATAGCTTAATGTTCCGGAACGGGAGACCACGCCTACCGGACCCGGCACGAAGTATTGATTTGGCATGATGCCGATTTTGCTTTTTCCCGAGGAAACCAGACCGAAAGAATTAGGCCCTATTACAGTTGCCCCTTTGCATGCGGCAAGTTCCATGATGGCCATGGTATCGTGAACGGG
>DCUA01000145.1:2248-10733 GCA_002329675.1 Firmicutes bacterium UBA1426
TCCGCCTTTACCGGGAGATACACCTGCCGCGATTTTTGTTCCGTATGCAAGCATCTGTTCGGTATGGAAGGAACCCTGATTTCCTGTTATGCCCTGAATGAGTATATTGGTATCTTCGTTTATATAAATTGCCATCNNCTATCCTCCCATATTATTGCGTTGCTAAGGACACAGCTTTCTCGGCTGCTTCGTGCATGGTTTCAAAGGTTTCGATACCCGCGTCTGTCAGGATCTGTCTGCCTTTCTCCTGGTTAGTTCCAACCAGCCGGATCACCACGGGCACAGGTATGCCCATCTTTTTCTTGACGGATACAAAGGCATTCGCTACGTCATCACATCTGGTAATACCGCCGAATATATTGATGAGAATTGCTTTTGGATCTTTCGCCAATATCAATTCCAGTGCTTTTGCCGTTGCTTCTTCACCGGCTCCGCCTCCTGCATCGAGGAAATTGGCGGCCGCTCCTCCATAATGCTGCAAAGTATCAAGGGTCGCCATGGTAATGCCTGCACCATTGGCCATTACGCCGATATTTCCATCAAGCTCAACGTAGGCAAGACCAAGGGCATGAGCTCTCTTTTCCCATTCGGTTCTTTCCTCCACAAAAGGAATCTCCGGGTGTCTGAATAATGCTTCGTCATCTATGGTTACCTTGGCATCGGCAGCGATGATCCGGTCTCCGCTAGCCACCAGCGGGTTGATCTCCAGTAGTTCCGCATCCAGATCCACAAACATTCTGTAAAGCTTGATCAACACATTTTGTACTTGCTCTTGTTCCCATCCATGAAGGTGCATAAGGCGGGTTATTTCCCTGGCTTCAAAGGGCATCATTTCCGTTTTATAGCTAATATGATACCTTACCATATGCTCTTCCGGTACTTCCTCTATATCCATCCCTCCCCGGACAGATGCCAGCACTACAGGACATCTCCTTTTCCCGTCAATGGTAATGGCAACGTAGTATTCCTTATCGATTGTGAGCTTTTCCTCAACGAGTAAAGCCTCTACGGGCATACCGATAAGTTTGCTTCCTAAAAGTGCAGCGGCAAACTCCCTGGCTTCCTCAGGTTCTTTCGTAAATTTAATGCCACCCGCTTTGCCTCTTTTCCCCGAGAGTATTTGAGATTTGATTACGGAATCTCCTATCTCAGCCGTTATTTCGGCAGCCTCTTCCGGAGACTTTGCCACCTTGCCCCTGGGAACAGGAATACCGTATTGTGAAAATAAGTCTTTTCCCATGTATTCGTACAGTTTCATTCTGCTAACTCCTTTTTATCCTGTCGACAGCACCGTTATTTCGTTATACCCCGTCTCTATCATTACGAAACGTTCCTGGCCGTCACATAGTAGTATCCCAAACATTAATTTGTACAAATTTTCGCTTGAATTTGAACTCTCACTCTGTACCTTATTTAAGCAAAGCCGGGCAGCAAGATGGACGGCGCTATAAAATCACAATAAAGATGTGGACCTGAGCTGCCTTTCAATGATAACAAGGATGTGGACCTGAGCTACCTTTCAATGATAACAAGGCTTTGGACTTTAGCAGCTTTCAATTATAACAGGAAAANNAGGAAGGCCGTTTTACAACTTTTGATCCACACATAACTCCATATTTTGCTCAAAATTTTGATTCCTTTGCATTCCGAAGATTTCTCAGAACAAATACGGATCGCCCTTGGCTTGACTCTCAAATTCTACACTGTGGCCAATTCTCGTGGTGGGTTTAAGCCATAGGTTCTTTGAACTTGAATCCATGGCTGATTTTTGAGGTGGTTGTTAGCCATAGGTTCTTCAAATTCGTAGCTATGGCTTATTTTTAAGGTGGTTATCAGCCATAGGTTTTTCAAATTCGCAACTATGGCTGATTTTTAAGGTGGTTGTCAGCCATAGAGCCCTCGACCTCGGATACGTGGCTTATTCTCGTGGTGGGTTTAAGCCATAGAGTCCTCTATCTCGGATCCGTAGCTTATCTTTGAGGGAAAACCAACCTTGACGAAAGATTCGCATGATAGTAATATAACCTGAGGAGACTGTAAAAATTTACAAGACGAACGAGAGGAAGAAAAATGAAACCATCAATCAATCCTAATATTTCCATCATTGGTGTAGCCATCGATCTTGGTGCAGCTACTCCGGGAGTAAGCCTCGGCCCTTCCGCAATACGATATGCAGGGGTAGTAGAAAGACTTGAAAAAATCGGGTACCATGTAAAGGATGAAGGGGACATACTGGCGAAGAGACCGGCGAGCCCCATTGTCGAGGGAAGCAAGTTAAAGTATTTGGATGAAGTTGCCAGGGTAAATACCGAATTGTATGAGAAAGTCTCCAGTGTCATGGCAGAGGGCAGATTTCCATTAGTGCTTGGAGGAGATCATAGCATAGCAATAGGTACGATTGCCGGTGTAGCAGAGCACAAGAAGAATCTGGGCGTGATCTGGTTTGATGCTCACGGTGATATCAATACGGAAGAGACCTCCCCATCCGGAAATGTTCATGGAATGCCCGTTGCTGTAAACCTGGGTATTGGCCACGAACGCCTCACATCCATCGGCGGACCGCATAGAAAGATCCAGCCGGATAATTTAGTTTATATAGGCTGCAGGGATTTAGACGCCGGGGAGAGAAAAGTTCTGAAAGAGCTTGGAGTCACTGTTTTCACAATGCATGAAATCGACAGATACGGGATGATGGAGGTTATCGAAAGAGCCATAAAGAAGGCAGGGGATAACACGGATGGAATTCATGTCAGTTTCGATGTGGACAGCCTGGACCCCGCCTTTGTTCAAGGAACAGGAACAAGGGTACCGGGTGGTCTGACCTATAGAGAAGGTCATCTTGCTCTCGAATTCATAGCTCTTTCAAAGAAGCTTGTCAGCGCAGAGTTTGTAGAAGTAAACCCCCTCATTGACAACAACAACGCTACCGCAAAGTCAGCGGTGGCACTAATGGGTTCATTGCTGGGAGAATGGCTTATTTAAAATAACAGAAAAGCTTATTTCATAAATATAGAAGGGACAAGGTATCGTATCCTTGTCCCTGACTTCTTTAAACAGCTTACTCGTACCTCGTCTTGAAATTGATCTCATCCGGGGTGATCTTCCAATCCTCTTTCCAGAGGATCTTACCCGGCGTGATACAGTTTAGGACAGGGCATACATTGAGGCAGAGATGGCAGCCGACACACTCGTCATTGACTGTGGGGCGTCTGTTTTCAAAATCCCAGTTTATTGCCTGGTGGGCGGCATCAAAACAGGAGATATAACATCGTCCGCAGCCGATGCACAAGTCGTGGTCTATATCTACAATGATCTTGAAGTTACGCTGAAGTTCTTCAGCAGGTATTATATTGGGGAGCGCCAGTCCCACCATATCCTCAACCTTATCGAAACCTTCCTCTTCCATATAGTAGGATAATCCGCTGATCATATCAAAAACGATCCTGTATCCGTACTGCATAACGGCAGTAGTGACTTGCACGTTATGGCTGCCAACTAAAATATATTCAAGTGCATCCCTCCAGGTCTCAATACCTCCTATGCCGCTCATCTGAACGTTCTTCAGCAAGGGGTGCTGTTTCATCTGTGCGATGAAACGCAATCCGATCGGCTTTGCCGCAGCCCCCGAATAACCGGAGATGGAGGACTTGCCGTTGACGACCGGCATAGCAGTCTTGAACTCCAGGTCTATATTGGTTATCGACTTTATGGTATTTATTGCTGAGATCCCTGCGGCTCCGCCCTCTATGGCTGCGATTGCCGGTTCCTCCATATTACCGAGGTTTGGTGTCATCTTCGCGATCACCGGCAGGTCCGTAGCACTGGAAACGGCCTTTGAATATTGACGCACCAGATCTGGGCTTTGCCCCACATCGGAGCCCATTGCATGGCTTGTCATCTGCGGACAGGAGAAATTGCACTCGATCAGGTCGGCGCCTGTCTGGGTAACGAGCTTCGCAAGCTCGGTCCATTCCTCATCGTTACTGCCCATAATGCTTGCGACCATGATTTTATCGGGATAATCTCTCTTAAGCCGGTACATAGCCTGCAGGTTATCCTCCAGAGGCTTGTCGGATATCTGCTCCATGTTTTTGAAGCCGATCCAGGGGGTTGCTTCTTTTGCATTATTATCGAACCGGGGTGAACATTCGTCTGCTATGAAAATTCCCACTGTCTTGAAAAATACGCCGCCCCAGCCTGCTTCATAGGCCTTCTTCACCATATCGTAACAACTGCCCACGGGAGAGGAGGATAGGAAAAACGGATTTTCGCATTTTACGCCTAAATAGTCAATGGATAAGTCTGCTTTGTGAGCCATTAGTTCACACCTTCTTTCTTGGAGAGATAGTTCATAATGCTTTCGGCGACGGATTTTCCCTGAGCAACGGCTTCTACCACAGTCTTGCCGCCATTTACGATATCTCCGGCGGCAAAGATGCCCTCGATATTCGTAAACCCCTTTGCAATGTCACAGGCGATGGTCCCGTTTTCATTGAGCTCGATCGGTGCGATTTTTTTCATGTCCTCTGCTTCCTGACCAATGGCAAACACGATAGTATCTGCCTTTAGCTTAAGCTCTGAAAAGTCATCCGTTCCTCTGGCGATGAGGCCTGCAACCTTGCCGTCATCTCCGAGGATCTCCTGCGGTGCGAACTTGGTTATAATGCTGATCCCAAGAGACTGGACATATTCTATTTCCGCAATATCGGCAGGTGCTTCTTCAATGGTCCTCCTGTATACGATGGTAACCCGCTCTGCTCCCAGAAGCTTTGCTGTCGCCGCACAGTCCATGGCAACGTCGCCGCCTCCGATCACGATCACGTTTCCCTCTACCTTTGTTTCTCCCTTTCCGGACCTTGCCTCTTTCAGAAATCCAATAGCATTCCGAACGCCTTTCAGGTTGATGCCCGGTATATCGATCTCTCTGGATTTCCAGAGTCCCGTTCCGATAAAGAATGCTTTGAAACCCTGCTCTTTCAATTCAGTAAGGGTAATGTCTTGTCCTACTTTTTTATTGAAGACGAATTCAACACCCAGCTCTTTCACTTTTTCAATATCGAAGTCTACTACATCCTGCGGGAGCCTTGAAGGTATGATCCCATATGTCAGCACACCGCCGGGCTTGTCCAGTGCTTCAAATATGGTCACCTGATAGCCTTCTCTGGCGAGTTTCGATGCGCAGGACAACGAAGCAGGTCCGGATCCGATGCACGCCACTTTTTCCTTGTCCGCTTTTTTTGCCTCCAGTATCTTCATATTGAATTTTCTTTCCATATCGACTGCAAAGGCCTGGAGTTTCCCGATCTGTATCGGCCGGTCAATACCCGTTCTGCTGCATGCTTCCTCACACAGCCTGTCATAGGGGCATACTTTTGCGCAGCATCCTCCTAATGCATTTGCTTCACGAATGGTGGCCACAGCTCCTTTGAAATTCCGAAAGCGGATAGATCGGATAAAGTCTGCAGGTTTCGTGTCGGCGGGACAGCCTTTGCTGCATGGTGCATCGTAGCATAATACACACCGGGCAGCTTCTTCCATGGCTGTTCTGGTGTTATAACCGTGTACCGCTTCGTCCAGATAATCTTTCTTGATTTCTTTTCCTTGCAACTGATTTTTTGCTGTTACTTTACTCAAGCGTTGTTCACCCCTGTCCACATGAATTTAATGTTTGAAGAAATTACCTTTAGTGTTTCTTACTTTTCAAAATAAAATTCATTGATGCTGCAAATGGTGTGTAATTGAGTGGCATAGGTGGTATGATTAGTGATATAGATAACTTCGCTTTAGGAGGTAGTGAACTGTGGAAGATTATTATTGCCCGAAGTGTTTCTCTAAATTAAAAAGACTTGAAGGCTGCGGTGCAGTAGGATATTTCTGTGACAGCTGTAAAACGCTGATATCCAGAAAGAAGATTCTCAGCCATGAACAAGTAAAAAAGCAGAAGGAGACTGAAATTAATTCTTGAGTGTTCAAAATATCGATTAATGCATGGACAAATTGCATATATTGGAAATAAATAATGCACTAATCAAGATTTTGCACAGATTTCGCTTCAAATGGCTGAAAAATCCTGCACTAATCCAAATTTTGCACATTAATGAGAAGATAGAACAAAATCCCTAAAATAATTTGACAAGGCCGAAACCTTGTGGTATTCTCAATCAGTAAACAGTAAGCAGAAGTCATCCGCTTCTCACCTCACGGCTCAGGCTGTGACGGTTTATACAAAGAACCATATTGATTTTGGTGTTTTTGAGAGCGGATACATTATGTAGCCGCTTTATTTATTTGGGAGGTGCGAAACATTAACAAGGCAAATCAGATCAACGAAGAGATTCGTGACAGGGAAGTCAGAGTAATCGACAGCGACGGAGAACAGCTGGGGATCATGCCAATCGAGGAAGCATTGCAATTGTCCATTGACAAGAAACTGGACCTGGTCAACATTGCGCCTCAGGCCAAGCCCCCTGTATGCAAGATTATGGACTACGGAAAATACAGATACGATCTCCAGAAAAAAGAAAAGGATGCCCGCAAAAAACAGAAAATTGTAGAACTCAAGGAAATCCGACTGTCTACCTTCATCGAGGAGCACGACTTGATGGTGAAAGCCAACAATGCTTCAAAATTCTTAAGAGATGGGGATAAGGTCAAGGTCAGTCTGCGGTTCAGGGGCCGGGAGAGAGATCACGTCGATGTGGGGAAGAAGGTTATGGACAGGTTCGCCGAAGCCATATCCGAAGTAGGTAGTGTGGAGAGAGTTCCCCTCCTTGAAGGCAGAAGCCTGATCATGATTGTAGCACCGAAGAACAATAAATAGAAACCACGTATTAGCAGGAGGTTATTNNCCATATTCTTACCAAGAAAAGCGCTAAGAGAAAAAGAGGGTTGAGACAGTCCACCCTGCTCACAAGTGCTGACGAGAAGAGAATTAAGAGCGTTTTGAACGTATAGTTTAGGAGGTAAGAAGAAATGGCAAGAGTTAAAAGAGGAATCAACTCGAGAAAGAGACATAGAAGAGTATTGAAACAGGCAAGGGGCTTTTACGGCTCCAAGAGCAAGATCTTCAGAGCTGCAAAACCGGCAGTCATGAGATCCTTAAGCTCCGCCTATGTTGGAAGAAAGCGCAAAAAGAGAGACTTCAGAAGACTCTGGATCACCAGGATCAACGCTGGTGCCAGAATGAACGGACTCTCATACAGCAAGCTCATGAACGGACTTAAGCTCTCCGGCATCGAAATCAACCGGAAAATGCTTTCCGAGCTGGCCATCCAGGATCCTGCAGGCTTCGCACAGCTGGCGGAAACTGCAAAGAAAGCAGTGGAGAAATAGAATCCAATCGACATTAAAATATGACAAATAATGCCCCTCTGAAAGGCTATAATCCAATGGTAGCCGGCGGAGGGGTTTTTCTATGGTCATCTATGCGGAGTATCTTTTTTTAGAAAACGGAGTGGCAGGTCTTTTGATCCTGCTGCTGACTCGTAAGCTGTGCGGGTTTTCGTCCTCCCGTCCCAGAATAGCTCTCGGGAGCACCCTTTGCGGGCTCTACGCGTTTATCCTCTTTTGGGAGGGGCTGTTATGGTGGCTGGCTATACTGTTTAAGGCAGCCTTCTCAGTGGGGGTGATGGCCCTGGTCTTTCCTTCTCTTTGCTGGAAGAACATGGCCAGAGGGGTGTTGGTGTTCTATCTGATCAGCTTTGCTATGGGGGGGATCGTTATTGGTTCTCTGTACTTTTTTAAGACCGCAGGGGTTGCGGCAGGAGGGGCTTTTTACATAGGACAAATAACGTACATAAGAGTTTTCTCAGGGATGGCACTGGCTTGGGTCGTTCTTTCTGTTTTCGCAGGATTTTTGAAAGAGCGTGTCAACAAAGGCCGCAAAGAGGCACAGCTTCGTGTGACCCTGGGGGATAACACCGTAACGATGAAGGGTTTCATAGATACAGGCAATTTTCTCAGAGATCCCATCAGCGGGAGGCCTGTCTGCGTGGCTGCAAAGCAGGCTATGGAAGGGCTTGTTCCGGAGGCGGCGCAATTCTGCTTCATACCTTATCGGGGTGTTGACAAGATAGAAGGGTTCCTGACAGGAATACGTCCCGACAGCGCTGTTCTTCTGACTAAAGGAGGAAAGCCGGAGGCTGTTAACATCATATTGGCTGTTTCAAAAGGCGAACTGCCCGTCGGGCAGGATGGGAAAAGATATGACGTGTTATTGCATGAGACATTGACGGAAGGGGGCATCCTGCAAGGTGAATAGAGAAGGAACCGGTTTGAGAGAATGGATGAAAAGCAAGCGTGAGAGAATATTGCTGCTGTGGGCAGGTTTACGTTCAAGGCTCAGGAGATGGGCTTCGCTTGATGAACTCTATTACATAGGAGGGAGTGATGCTCTTCCGGCGCCCTTGTCTCCGGAAGAGGAGAAGGAACTCCTCGGGCAGTTGATCCTGCCCGATGAAGAAAATGTTGACGAGGAGAGGCTGCG
>DCUA01000145.1:10817-14506 GCA_002329675.1 Firmicutes bacterium UBA1426
CGATGCATTGAAAACGAGATTTTGATGTACCTTCGCAGAAACAGCCGGACCAGATCAGAGGTCTCTTTCGATGAACCCCTCAATGTGGATTGGGATGGAAATGAGCTCTTGCTGTCGGATATTCTGGGAACGGAAAGCGACATAGTGTACAACCACATAGAAGAAGAGGTAAACCGAAATTTGCTGGGCTACGCCATGAAGAAGCTGAGTTTGCGTGAAAAGCAGATCATGGAGATGCGATTCGGGTTGGTCAGCGGTCGTGAAATGACACAAAAGGAAGTTGCAGATCGCATGGGGATCTCTCAATCCTACATTTCCAGATTGGAGAAAAAGATCATTATGCGTCTGCAAAAAGAGATACGTAAGTTGGGTTAATACAGATTTCGACAGTATGAAAAGAGATGGCGCTGTACATAAATAATAACGAGGCAAAGCATTTTTTGCCTTGCGACGCGACTTATTTTGCTAAGGGGGGCAAACAGGGAAGCGGGGATCTTTGCAATGGCAGCGAAAGTAGAAATCTGTGGCGTAAACACATCCAAATTACCCGTATACAAAGACGCACAAATGAAGGAGATGATCGAGAAAATCAAACAGGGAGACAAGGAAACGAGAGATGAATTTATCAGGGGAAACCTGAGGCTGGTGCTTTCCGTGATCCAGAGATTCAACAACCGCGGGGAGAACCCGGATGATCTGTTTCAGGTAGGCTGTATCGGTCTTATCAAGGCTCTTGACAATTTTGACACCTCTCATAACGTGAAATTCAGTACCTATGCAGTGCCTATGATCATAGGCGAGATACGGCGTTATTTACGAGATAACAATGCGATCCGGGTCAGCCGATCTCTGCGGGATCTGGCCTATAAGGCTTTGCAGACAAAGGAGAGACTAACGAGGCAAAGCCAGAGGGAACCAACCATCTCAGAGATCGCAAAGGAGCTGGATATTTCAGTAGAGGAAGTGGTACTGGCTTTGGATTCAATTCAGGATCCCATCTCACTTTTTGAGCCTATTTTCCATGATGACGGAGATGCACTTTATGTCATGGATCAGGTGAAAGACACAGTGAATACTGATGAAAAGTGGATGGATAATATATCACTTACGGAGGCGATGAACAAGCTTCCCGACAGAGAAAGAAACATTTTAGCAATGCGCTTTTTTGAAGGTCGTACTCAGATGGAGGTGGCTGAAGAAATAGGGATAAGCCAGGCGCAGGTCAGCCGCCTGGAGAAAAATGCATTGAAGTATATGCGCAAATACGTTTAAGGCTGTCTTCTTTTGCCTGATTATTTCTTCTTTTTTCCAAGGATACTCTTGTTTGAGTATCCTTTAACATGGTATAAATAAGGTAGCTTTGTGCGAACCTCAAAGAGGATTTAATTAATTTATTACTTATTAGGCGAAAGGAGTATTCGAGATGTGTGAGAAACCGAGGTTCTTTTTTTGTAAGCATTGCGGCAACATGGTCGAGATGATCAAAAGTTCAGGAGCTGCTATGGTTTGCTGCGGAGACCCAATGACGGAATTAGTAGCGAATACGGAGGATGCTGCTTATGAGAAGCACATTCCGGTAGTAGAGATCGACGGTAATAAAGTTTCAGTCGTGGTTGGAGATGTTATTCATCCAATGACACCGGAACATCATATCGCCTGGATTTTTTTGGAGACAAATCAGGGCAGACACAGAAAATGCCTTCCGGTAGACGGAGAACCCAAGGCCTGCTTCCGTATCTGTGACGGAGAAGAGGTCATTGCAGCCTATGAGTATTGCAATCTCCACGGCCTTTGGAAAAAGGAAGTATAGATCAGAAAACGACGGGCCAATCACTTTGGGCCAAAACACATTATGAAAAAAGAAAGGAATAAAGCTATGCAAAGATACGTATGCGGACCCTGTGGATATATCTATGATCCTGAAATTGGTGACCCTGATAATGGTGTGGAGCCGGGAACTGCTTTCGAAGATCTTCCCGACGATTGGGTATGCCCTGTTTGCGGCGTTCCAAAGGACATGTTCGAGGCCGAGTAAAACCTTTGAAATATAAAACATGGGGAACTGGTAGTCAGTTCCCTTTTTTTGAAAAAGTATATTGACCATATGGCTGTTTTAGGTGATCGGATTATTGGTATAAATTTTTTCAAAGAAGTTAATGACTTATAGTCCATTTGTGAACAGAAGCAAAATGGGGTGATAGGTAAATAAATAAATCTTAATTGTGTTGCAAATGCAACTGACCTATCTGAGTAAGTGTTTTATACTGTGTTTGTTAGTTAAAGCAATTGTGTTATTTGTATTATGAAAGGAAGGGTGAGCATAAGTTGTTTTGTTTTCAGTGTCAGGAAGCCGCTAAGGGGATTGGCTGTGAGATAAGAGGCGTTTGCGGCAAGACCGATGATGTTGCCAAGCTTCAGGATTTATTGATTTACACATTGAAAGGCATATCAATTATCGTGCAAAAGGGAGAAATGGATGCAGCTGCTATGCCAGCCGAAAATCATGAGCTGCTACGAAGCCTGTTCATGACCATTACCAATGCCAATTTTGATGGGGATGCCATTGCAGCACAGATAGAAAAGATGATCGGTATCAGAGATGACCTGCGCAAGAAAGCATCTGTTGGGGAAGTCCATGATTCCGTAGTCTTTAACGTAGGGTCACGGGAAGAAATGCTCGAGAAAGCCTCTAAGGTTGGCGTTCTGGCTACCGAAAATGAGGACGTTCGTTCCCTGCGGGAGCTGGTGATCTACGGACTTAAGGGTATGGCTGCATATACGGAGCACGCCCTCAACATAGGTAAAGAAGATGCCGGCATTTATGCTTTCATGTATAAAGCGCTGGCAGCTACATTGGATGATAGTCTGTCTGCGGATGATCTGGTTGCTCTGGTTCTTGAGACCGGTAAGTTTGGCGTCACGGCAATGGCACTTCTGGATGAGGCAAATACCTCTAAATACGGGTCGCCTCAGGTCACAGAAGTCAACATCGGGGTTCGTAAGAATCCGGCTATCCTCATTTCCGGTCACGATCTGGTAGATCTTGAGCAGCTGCTGGAGCAGACAAAGGGTACGGGAGTAGATGTGTACACCCACAGCGAGATGCTGCCGGCTCATTATTATCCGTTCTTTAAGAAATATGACAATCTGGTCGGAAACTACGGCAACGCCTGGTGGAAGCAAATCGATGAGTTTGGTCCCTTCAACGGACCGATCCTGTTTACCACCAACTGCATCGTACCTCCTAGAAAAGATGAGATCCGCGACCGGATCTTTACCACCGGATCTGCTGGCTATCCCGGATCTAAACACATCTATGCCGATGAAAACGGAAAGAAGGATTTTTCAGAGATCATCGAGATGGCAAAGAAGCTGCCGGCACCGGAGGAAATCGAGAACGGTTCTATCGTAGGCGGTTTTGCTCACGATCAGGTTTTCGCTGTTGCTGACAAGGTAGTAGATGCAGTGAAATCCGGTGCTATTAAGAAGTTCTTCGTCATGGCCGGATGCGACGGCAGAATGAAGTCCAGAGAATACTATACCGAGTTTGCAAAGGCTCTGCCGGAAGATACCATTATCCTAACAGCCGGCTGCGCTAAGTATCGTTACAACAAGCTTGGCCTTGGTGATATCGGTGGCATCCCAAGAGTTCTGGATGCCGGACAGTGCAACGACTCCTATTCACTGGC
>DCUA01000212.1 GCA_002329675.1 Firmicutes bacterium UBA1426
GATCAACCCGCTCCCTCTTCATCCCTCTTAATCAGCCCAAACCTCAAAAACACGCTATACAAATAGCTATGCGCTCCCGGAACCCCGAGTTCCTTCGGCCCGTTTATCTTCCCGTCCATCTCCAGCGTTTTCTCAAACGCTCTCTCTACTGTACTCCGGCTTATACTTTTCTTCTTCCCCTCTATGATCATTTCATTCCCGAAACCCTCGAGGCTCTCCCCGCTATAATGCCTACCGCCCGCGCCGCCGGGAACACTCATACTATACTTAAACTTTACACCTTCCCGACTGCCTCTTCCGCTCGTCTTAAATTCTTCCCCGGCCCACAGACATATGGCTCTCCACAGATTAAGGGATGTCGGGTTGGATTGAAGGGTGGTGATGGCCTCATCCTTCCCGGCTTTTTTCTTATACCCGCCCCATCTCTCCTTAAACCGTACCAGCCTATCCGCGTTTACGCTCCGCTCATCTAAACAATACACAACCCGGGAGTACGGGAGGTAACTCCGCACCGTTATCGGCTTTTTCCCGATCTCCTCTGCAATCTGCTCCACCGTTTTTCCTTCTTTTATTTTCTCTTGGATTGCTTGTGTTGTGGTGGTGCTGTAGCACCCGCCCATGATCAGTAGCTTCCGAACTTTTTTAGGGGTTATACCAAATTCTTCAGCGGTTTCATTGATGGTCGGATCGCCCATCATTATTTCTTCCCACCGCGCGTCCTCCTTCTTTATACCTCTCAACATTTTATGTCTCTCCTCTTCAAAGTCGTCATAAATACGACCGAAGAAGGTGCACACTTCTTCTATTATTTTATTCTGCTCAGCCTCTGGGCTGTAATTTGGCTTCTTTGGTTTCATTCTCTATCCTCCCCTCATCCCATCATACCCCTTCTTGTTCCATTTGTAAATACCCATTTGTATTTACCCATTTATAAACCGAGGCTCACCGCACCTCTACCTCAATTTCCTGTTCAACCGGCGTACTAAACTCAGCGCACATTACTTTACATTTCAGCACATAAATCCCCGGTCTATTCCCAACAATAAAGAATTCAATACACCGCTTCGCGCCATAGTGTCGTATCTCATCAATGCTTATCGTAGCGTTTCCATCGACAATATCCCAGCCATTAATTCCGTCAAGACTTATAAGACCTTCTGGAAACTCTTCTCGCCCTTCCCTGGCTCTGATGCCAGGTAAAGTCTCTTCTTTTCCTCTTACCTCATGCTTTGGCAACGTTATCTCTGTGAGCATCGGAAGATCGATTGTTTCAAACAGCTCCAAGCCTTCCGGTACTTCGATATCCACAGTTATATCCGTCGCCCTGCTTGTCCCGATATTACGGATCACCAGATCAAGCCAAGCATATCCAGCGAGAATTCTGTTTCTCGTTTCGTAGTCCTCTTTAAGCTCATCTATCTCTTCGTCACTTGGCAGGCCCTTATTGTATCGGGAAATAGTCGCCATAGTCACACCGAGTTTTTCCGCCTCATCTCTTCCACGCTTCTTGTACCATTCGTGGAGATCTGGAACAGGAGAGAGTGTTGTTGAGTGGATAATAATAGGAGCATAGGCTTCAACAGAGAGTTCAGGCTCTCTCTTATCGCCTGTCCTGGCCCTCAAATCCTCATTTTCTTCTTCCAACGCCCTGACCTTTTCCGTCATCTCAAGCAGCTCGGCGTGGCTCTTTTCAATATCAAACTCCGATGCGCGAACCCAGCCGGGACGAGGCTTCCTAGCAATTTGACGTGATAGGGACGAAACGACCTTCGCCGCCAGCTCATCCGGATTCAACCAATAGTCTACTGTCCTATGCGCTTCTACTTCCTTGCGGAATTCTTTTAGCTTCTTAATCCGCTCTTTGTCAGTTTCCTGGAAAGACGCTGCGACTTTCGCATCATCCTTCATAAGAAATGCGAGTACCGGGATACCCTGTGAAATCGCATACCTGAACTCTTTCTGTGTATAGCTGATCCCCTCACCTGGAACTTCGGAACCAAAGCATTTCCCGATTATCAGTATGTAGTAATCCGACTCATCAATATCTTTCTTGATAATTTCCCACTGATCTTCATCAGCCGCACCGAACATCTCCATGCCTACAGGGAAATGGTAGATCGAAAGGATGGCGTCACGGACTTTCAAACGAGCGGTTTTCAGATCCTTGAATGTTGACGATATGAAGATCTGATATTTCTTGTCCATTGTGGGCCTCCTTTCCTTTTGGTAGTATACAGCACAATTATGAAGTAGGTGTTAAAGTGGTCTTTATCTGCAAATTTGTCATCAAAGAGAGCTTCAGTTTTTCGAAGGAGATGCCGTGCTTTACAGAATCTATTCGGTTGCCTTCCTTATGTCTGACCAAATCTCTCCAATATCAACTTCGCGTCCCCATATTCGTTTTCGAACTTCTTCATATGACTCAGTTTTGACATGCTCAGGATCATCAAGATGTCTTTCCAAGTACATTTCCAAATCCTTTATTCCACTAAATTTCAAACCAACCGAAAGCAGCAAGTCAGCATCTGCAGAAAAACCTCTTTCTCCGGACATATACTCGTTATAATCCGGGACATATAGCAACACGGGCTTGCGGTGATATAACGCATCTGCCAGAATTGATGAGTAGTCTGTTAAAACATATGAAACTTCTGGAGTAATTACATTAACATCAAAATCTGGATGTAGTGTCAGGATATTTCCATCCAATCCAACTTTCCCGCTGTTTTGCATAACAGCATGTGCCTTTTGTATGAAAAGAATATCTTTTCTCTCAAATAAATCTTTAAGACCTGCTGCGATAACCGTATAATCAAAATGAGAATTACTGTCCCTGAAAGTTGGAAGATACATTATTGAATGTCTGTAGCTTCTTATAGTATCAATGGTTTCTTGTTCCTGCTTTGTCAGTTTTATTCCCGCACAGTTTCTTGGATAATTACTCACGATGAAACGCTTATCGGGCATGGGATAGCATTTTTTGAATTTTCCTTTTTCCGTTTCAGATGTTGTCAGATAGAAACAATCGCCCCATCCGCCATATCCTTCAAAGAACTTTCTAAACACTGAACTATGCGAATAAAGAAACAGTTTTATTCCATATAGAGCAGGATGTCTTTGTATTTTTGCTTTGTATGAATTGCTTGCCATCGCAAATGTTTTAATTGCGCCTGTCCCGTGCCATAGGTTTATACGTTTTGCTCCATAACTATACTTCGCCTTAAACTCCCCTCGAAGATTAACGTCATCAACTGGGGAATTATTGCAAATAAGATAGCCTGCGTTCTTATGTATATCCACTCCCTCTTCGCTGTCCAGAAAGTAGCATTCGTATCCTAAAGACCTGACAACATCAACAACTTCTGCGTTATGCGTTAACCAGACCACTTTGCTTAGCTCCAGTTCGGCCTTATGATCAGATAAATACTGGAATAGGAATCTGGAGTTATCCGCATATTTGTTCCCCATCCAAGCATCGATCGCAACAATACTATCGGATCTTTTAAACTTCAGTGCAGAAATACAATCCGCAAAATTGGTTTTTATTCGTCCTGAAGGCATTATTTCACCTCCAGGTCTTTTGTCTTCAGCAGTACTGTTTTTCTAATCTGTGTACTGCTTGTACCTTGCGTATAGGGGAAGTAAACAATTTCAACGCCTTTGTCCTTGAAGTACTCCTCGTACCGATTAAATCTTTCTGTCCCCTTATAGTCAGAACCAACGAAAAGTCGATCATAGTGATAAATATCCCATGCATCTGAATCTTCACGACAACTATCCACAACTCGGTCAACATAACGGCATGCGCCAACAATTCTCTTTCGCTCTTCAAGCGGAATAAAAGTTTCTTTGCCCTTCCATGCTCCGCTATCATGAACTCCTACGATCAGGTAATCACACTGTGCTTTAGCTCGTTGGAGAAGATTGAGATGACCTACATGGAAGAGATCAAATGTTCCGGAAAGATAGCCGATCTTGACCTTTCTGCTGTTATCTAGACGGTCGGAGTCCTTCTTATATTGATAACTATGAAGCCCATACTCATGTGGATCGTTGTGATACCTCTCCAGCACATCCTTAAATATTTCCTCATATTGTGGGATGAAACGAGTATCACGGGCGAAAAGATGATTGAGTATTTCATCTGCTAGCGGGCCAGTAATTGATAAATCATTTTTCCCGCCGTAAAATCTAGAACCCTTGAAACTTGCCGGGCTGACATCCAGAATGCGGTTCTCCGTTCCTGCAACTTCCAGTTCAATGTTCACAGACTCTACAAACCGTACAACCCCTGCCTTTGCTGCTGCGTAAACACTTGCTGCTGGTGTGGACATCCAACCACTTATGCTGCCCATAACGCCGGCATAGAAAGGTGTCGAGGATAGAATCCGATCATAGAAAATGCGGAAAATCTTGAGTGTAGACATGGTATCCACAGTCAGCATCTTTTCAATTTCTGCTATATGATGAGCCTGGAAATCAGCCACACGCCCGATGCCAGCGGTGACCATCAACACTTCGACATCTTCGTCATAAGCAAGAGCAGTAAGAAGTCCCTCATTAAAATCTAAAAGGTCACAATAGTTATGATGGAAAGAGACAGCGGGAAGCACCCCCTCCTCAGGACCGCTTCGATCACAAATTTCGATGTAATAACCTTTACCGATTAAATTTTTTGAAATAGCAAGACCAATACCATTACTTCCTCCAATGATAACTGCTTTTTTCATGCTGCCACCTCCTCGGTAAGTAAGTGACCAACATTAGAAATCTGTCTTGCGGAAATAATGTGGCTTGGAACCTTATTATTTCTTAGTTTCCAGTACCCCCCCCGATGATTTCGGGATGCTCTTCAAGGGTATTCTTAATAAATGAAGTTAGCTCAGTACTAGAGATTCCGTCAGTATGTGGTAGATACACAATTTCTACACCGAGTGGCGCAAACTGCTCCTCAAACTTCTGCCATTGAGGTGTTCCTTGCCAGTCTGAGCCAACAAACATCTTATCAAAATGATACTTTTCCCAAGCGCCAAGCTTATTCTTATCTGGCTGTGGTACCACCTCATCAACATATTTCAGGGCTGCAACTATAGCCGCTCTCTCCTCATACGGGATTACCGGAGTCTTCCCTTTGTCGTGCTGGACGAGCTCATCTGTACTTACACCAACGATAAGATAATCACAGCGTTCCTTTGCCCGACGGATGACATTGAGGTGTCCGATATGGAACATATCATATACACCAGTCGTATAGCCGATAACCTTTTTCATCTCTGTACTTCTCTCCTTTTCTTTCAAACTAAAACTATCAATAATCTGCTGCCATATTTCTCGATAGGGCATGTCGAGATGCCACCAAAACATATTCCTTATTTTTAAATACTTCTCATCAATCGAGAATGTTTTTAACGTCATTTCAATAGCGTCTTTTAGTTGTTCAACATCATCAATTCTAGGACCAACTCTTACATCGTCAAAATCCATTAGCAAACCGACATCTTTGCTCATGTAATAATCGAAATCTGGAGTATAATAGACAACAGGTTTGTCAAACGCTAAAGCATCAAGCATCACGGAAGAGTAATCGGTAATAATCAAGTCTACAATTGGATTCAATACATTTATGTCGAAATTGCTCTGAAGAAACATTGTGTTCTCAGTCTTATACTCATCCGGAACCCCTGTGGTGGTCGCAGCAGTATGTGGTTTCTCTATCCAAAGCATATTATTGTCGCTTAACCAATACCGTAATCCTTCACACTCTAATGGATGCGTATAGGAGTCCATATTCTTTCTGAACGTAGGCAGATATAGGATTACTTTTTTGAACTTCTTTAACTCACCAATAACCTCAATTTCATTGTCGGGATACCGACATACTTTTTTTACTCTGGGATAAGTAGCCTCAATCATATCGGTCTTGTGTGTTCCAAACTTCTTATTAAACAAGTCGGCGTCCATGGGGGATTTGCTTAATAATTTATACTTCCCAGGAGCCCACCCACCAGGCAATGTAAAAGCATATAATGATTTCATACTTTTAACTGTCTTCTTAAACACAGAAGGCTTCTCTTTTCTTACAGCATCCCCAACTGCTTTGATCCCATTACCATGCCATAACTGTATCTTCTTTGCGCCCCATGAATACTGAGTGTCGATATCCGGCAATAAATGGTTGAGGGGATAGATTGCATCACAAACGATATGATACCCTGCTTTAAGGTGCCAATACTTACTTTCCTTTGTTCCGCACAAAAACACTTCATACCCCATGCTGGAAAGATTCTTTTTTACTTCTTCGCTCCTTGTTACCCAAATAACATGATCTAATCCAACATCTTCTTTGTGTTCCGACAAATACTGATACAGAAATCTTGAGTTATCCGCGAATTTTGTGCCCATCCAACCGCCGATTAGAACTACTTTATCATCTCTTTGAGAAAACAGGGTTTTACAGATTGTGTATAAATTCGAGCACATTACGGACAACTTATAATTCATGACTTACCTCTCTTTGCCTTAATCATCGTTACAACATCAACCTGCCTATTTAGCCAGTAAAATACTCCAGCCACCATCAAAAGGCAGATTCCCAACCTGATAAAAATGCTCTCAATAAAGACTAAATCTATTACTGCGGCAACAGCTACAATTGCCATATCCAAGAACATATGGTTCAGCTTTAAAACAAAAAAACCCACTACTTTATATGAAATTACAACATGCAATGCCAAGTAACAGACATATGAAAAAAGGGTTGTATACGCGGCTGCGATAAAACCATATTGCTTAATGAACACGTAGTTTGTAATCAGATTTATTACTGTTGCGATCAAAGTTCCTAGCATAATGTAGGTAGTTTTCTTTTTATAATATTCACTTTGAACGATGATACTGTAGAGAAAGAGGACGAAGGCATCAATAATCATCGGGATCGCAACATATTTCCCGGCATCATAATCCTTTCCTCCCAAGATAAGTATCATCTCAGGAGAAATTGCCATCAGTCCTACAGTGAAGATAACGAACAGTGTTGCTAATGCACCAGCATACTTCTGTATGTTATCTATTCTGTCATTATCAATTTCGTTAAAAAACCATGTCCTCCATGCTGTAGTTGCCGACTCATTTATAATCGTCATAATCAGTTTGATATTTCCAGCAAAGCTATAGATGCCCGCCTCGCTGTTGCCAACCATAGAACGGATCATGATACGATCAACCTGAGCAAGGAGAACCTGTGAAATTCCATGAGGAACAATAGGAAGGCTATACTTAATTCCAAACTTCCAGTATTCCTTATTGTACTTAGGTTTTGCCTTCGAGAAGGTTACAAAAAGCAGAACCATAGCAAGTACGAACATTGCCACAGTTGCACCAGTTATTCTTCCCGTAGCCCGGTCGCTTCGGAATATGGTGAGAATAAATAACAAGGAAAGGACTACATTCCCCAGTGAGTTGCTCAAGGCAACTATCATGTACTTTTTGTAGTCGTAATTTAGACTTAACCGATTATTGTACAGAGTGAGATATGCACTGCCAAAGCTATACAGAACCAGCATAATAATAGTGCCCCTGCTAAAGTCCATTAGTTTGGACAAAGGACCACTGAAAATCAGAGCAATAGTCAGTGCAATTAAAGCGTCAATAATATAGATAAGTGAGATAGAAGATGTATAGTCATCAATTCTGTTCTGGAACTCCAGTTTGGCACTCTGAATACTTGAATGAAGAGCTAAACCAATTACAACGTAAAGTATTGCTTCATAAGAAACAAAAACATTGAAAATTCCGAATTCTTCAGTTGTCAGCAGACGGCTAAACAGGGGTAACGTTAAAAAGCCTATACCCTTTACAAGCACATTTCCTATCGTGTAGCCTATTCCCGCTTTTACTGCTTTTCCTGAATTGCTGCTCATCCAATCCTCTTCTTTACCTGAATGCTGAAATGATATCTCCTACCCATCCGGCAGGTTTTGTATAAAGGCGAATATCACCCAGAAGCGAAGCAAAAGTAAATAGATTTCTCGTCGTAATTGCTTTGTATCGCTTCTTGTAAAACTTATTGAGTCTCCGAATCAGCCCAACATTTTCATCACTGATCTTGAATTCTTCTGAATGTTTTAAGAATCTTTCAGTTAGTTCAATGTCATAAGATACTATTCCAGATCTGATTTTTGCAGTCTTCTGGTTCGTGGGTGTGTTATTACCTGTATGACGTCGAAACTGAATAAGCTTTTCGTTCAAAATGTAAAGCGATCCTCGCGCCACTCCATATGCCCATAAAGCAAGATCATGAGCACATGTATCGAACCAGATTTTCGTAATGGAATTTAATATCGTTTTTCTAAACGCCATACAGCATCCTTGTCTTCTTGGCTCAAGCCAAAGATGGTCGAATGCAACTTGCACTAGTGCTTCCCCGCCATAATTTGAAGTATAATACGGTGCTTCCGCACGATCAGAGCTTATACCATCGCAAAACGGAGCTATATTGCAAGCAAGAACCTCTATTTCAGGATGCTCAGTTAAAACTCCTGCCATTCGTTCGATTTTATAGGATTCCCAAATATCGTCTTGGTCAGCACTATAGATGATATCTCCAGATGCTTTCTGGAATCCTTGAATGAAATTTTTTCTCCAACCAAGGTTTACTGGATTTTGTATCAAAGTCCAGTTGTTCAAAGAAAACTCGGCAATATAGTCTCGAACAAGTTTTACTGTATTATCTGTTGAACCATCATCGTATATCGTTACTTCATCAGGCTGCATGGTCTGCTGCCTAATACTCTCCAATTGTTCTATAATATATTTTCCTCCATTATAGCTTGTCATTACAACCGATATTTTGGGACTCATTGACTCACCTCTTTACTCTCCACAATAAACGACTTTCGAATGACAAACAGNNAAACAGCAGAAGAACTCCCGCCACAATGATAGTTGACTCAAATAACACGTTCTGGAATGACATAAAGAACCACAAGGGGACAAACCAGAAATATAAGGTCCTATATGTGAGTCTATTTGTTTCTTTCTTTGCTTTTATCAGAAAGTTATAGCATACAAATAGTGCAACTACGATGGGGATGAAGCATAGAACATTATAGTCATAATAATAATCCCAGAATCCCGTTGGTACGGTTGCGTTTGTTTGGGTTACAAGTTTTCCAACTAAGTGTCCATTAGTTTCAATTCCAAGAAGATTGTCAAGTTGTAGGACGCCAAAATAAAAACATGTGAACGAATATAATCCAATAAAATTATGACTAACCGCACGGTTTAGTATGTTGATTTTTAGATTGTTAAATGAGAGCGGAAAATAGCCATAATACACAGCCATAAATGATGCCCATTCTGGTCCATCATACCCAATCAAATCAGAATAGCTAAAAGTATAGACTCCATAATGATTCATTCGATAGTTCGTGTAATTCAGCAACCCAATTGCAGCAACCACCCCGACAATAATAATAATTCGTTTTGTTCGTTTATAATTTTTTCTCTGTCTGATAGAATTGAGCGCAGAAGCCGCTTCAAAGAACAAGAACAATGAAATAAACTGCGCTGCACAGATTATCATTTGCATTCTAGCAGAACGAGTCACAAATGGAATTGCCATTATAATGACTACCCAAAGCAGATATTTTTTCTTTTTCGTCGCTTTGAAGGCATAGTAGTCAGCAGCCATTACGATAAACGGTGAGTTCGTTAAGTACGAAATAATTGGTGCAGAATATGTATGAATGTCAATATGCTGGAGTCCCGGAATTAGAGAACCGCTTCCCAGAAAATTCTCAATCAAATATAATCCAACAAACCCCAAATTTAGTATAGGCAGTAGTGTACGACCAGTTGATGTGATCCTAATCCTTTGGTTTGGTAAAACTTTCGCAGGTTTTGCACTTTTCGTTATATAGGTATAAGCTAACGTCAAGACTGCCAACATGATAAAAATATAGTTGAACATTCCAGACTCATGTTTATCAATAAGTCTTGACCATCCTAACTGATAAAAGAAAAGCGGAACATAAGTGCCCGCCCATATATATGTTAAAGCGCAAAAATGGTTTTTCTTTATAAAAAACTGTTGCACCCACGCAATTGTCATCACTGCGCATACTACATAGATTATCATTCTTTATCCTCCCAGACAGATCCTTTAATCAAATAGTATTAAAACCTAAACGTATCCCGAATTCCCAGCCATTTCTGGTCCTTCTCGCTCAGATTCAGCGGCACGCCGTCTACCAGGTATCCTTCTGCGCTGGGCGATTCTTTGTACTCACCGGTCAGTTTCGGCCACACGATCCCGATTTCCGGGTCATTCCAGGCCATGCCGCCTTCGTCGTTTGCGTGGTAAAAATCATCGCATTTGTAGCAGAATTCGGCGGTGTCCGAGAGCACCAGGAAACCATGCGCAAAGCCTCTGGGAATGAGGAACTGCTTCTTGTTCTCTTCCGTCAAAAGTTCCCCATGATATTTGCCGTAGGTCGGAGAATCCGCACGCAGGTCAACGGCAACGTCGAACACCTCGCCCTTGATCACACGGACGAGTTTGGTCTGGGGGTATTGTTTCTGGAAGTGGAGGCCCCGCAGGACGCCCTTGGTGCTCATGCTCTGGTTGTCCTGGACGAAGGTGATATCAAAGCCTGCTTCCTCCATGTCCCGCTGGCTGTATGTCTCCATGAAATAGCCCCTGGAATCACCATGGACGGCGGGCGTGATCACACACAGCCCCTGAATTCCGTTAACGTCTCTCTCGACCGTTATCTGTCCCATACCCTATTTCCCTTCCTGCTGCTTGCTGCTAATATCGTTGCTTTTTTGAAACCAAATGGCTTCCCGATCGCCCTCTGGACTCCTTCGGCAGATGCCTGAGTCCTACAGTTTTGCTTCCTGCAGGTACCGTTTCACCGCATCCTGCCATGTCGGCAGCGGCTGGAATCCCGCTTCTGTGAGCTTCTTTTTCTCCAGCCTGCTGTTATATGGCCTTGCTGCCACGGAGAGCCCGTACTCCTCCGTCGTGACCGGGATGACCTTTGTGGAGAGTCCGTATTGCTTATAGAACTCCACGCAGAAGTCATACCAGCTGATATATCCGCCGGGCTCTGATTCAGAGTTTGTTGCGTGGTAGTAACCGTATTTCTCGGTCTCCACCATATCCACAAGGAGCCGTGCCAGGTCGAGGGTGTAGGTCGGGGTACCGATCTGGTCGTTTACGACGCGGACGGTATCATGCGTTTTCCCGACATTGATCATGGTCTTGATGAAGTTTTTCCCGTTCAGTCCGAATACCCAGGCGATCCGGACGATGAAATACTTCTCCAGGATGCTGCTGACTGCCTGCTCCCCCTCTAATTTGCTCTGACCATAGACATTGAGGGGTGCGTAACATTTATCATCCGGCTCCCACGGTCTTGTCCCCTGGCCGTCAAAGACATAGTCCGTGCTGATATAGACCATCTTGGCGTCGACCGCTTTAGCGGCTTTGGCAATATTCTCCGTGCCGACTGCGTTGATCTGATGGACTTTTTCCCGGTTCGCCTCATCCTCCGCAGCGTCAACCGCCGTCCATGCGGCACAGTGGATGACCACATCCGGTTTTAATTCTTCGATGGTGCGCTTTACGGCATCGGCCTGGGTTATGTCCAGCTGGACGTAAGGAGCCGTTACGACCGCGCTCCCGTCATCCACACCGCTGTACGTTCCCTGGATATCCGATCCGACCGCTTCATGATTTCTGCCGACGAGGTTGTTGACCACGTCATGTCCAAGCTGACCGCCAACGCCTGTTACAAACACTTTCATGGATTCACCTGCTCTGCTCCCGCTTCCGATCGCGGTATGTCCACGGCGCAGCAGTTCTTTGACCACATCGTGGCCCAGCTGGCCGTTTACTCCTGTTACAAAAACTTTCAATCAATCATACCCTTATTAATCCACGGCACTTTCTCCATGCCATGTCCACTAATAACGGGACCCCTACACCTGCTAATAAATAAAACGGCCACAACCATACAGGCTGTTGTAAAACTGGAAATGAAGATAAATAGTCCATTTCCATAGAACTGATAGATATGTATGCCCAAGTTACATACTTGAACGCAAGAAAGTGCCCCAGTATTATCGGTGTCGTATGTCTGCCAAGTATGGATAATACATTCAGCATACTTCCTGAGAGCATAGCTGCTATTGCGTACACAAAAATCCATCCAGCAACCATACAAACAAAGTAAAACCCAATATTGGTTATTTGACCTTGAGCAACTGAAACCGATCCTAATACATTCATGATCAGTAGTATTATTAATGAAATCGGTAGGCTAATAGTTTTATGCTTTCGTATCCACGTATTAACATCATATCTCTTCCAATAGTAACCAACTCCAAATGCAACATATCCAGAAAAAAATGACTGTGTAGAAACAGGAAGTTGAATATGTTTCATAGATACTACTTGGGCACAAATACCAGCCATCACAATACTTCCTGCAAAAAAACACTCTTTGTTCTTGGTTTTATTTGCGACAAATCGAACCAACATACAGATAATTGAGACAAGGAACAGAATCCGCAAAAACCAAGTTGCTCCGCCCATTGTTGTCCCACCCATAAAAAATACTATCTTGATAATATTCTTTAAGAGAGTTGGAATACTATACACCTGTTCAATGGGGGCACCGACGACTTCAGCGACAGCAGAATCAATCGTGTATAACCCAAGATCAATGAATTTGTTATTCAGTATTGCGAAAAGAACATTGGATAAGGCAAATGGTATATATAGAGTTTTTAGTCTGCGTTTAAAAAAATTGAACACATTTTCTTTACTCTCTATTGTTTTATCATTCCAAAAATAACCAGATAGCATAAAGAATAATGCCATATGGAATAGGTAAACAAAATGTACTCCATCGCTTGCAGTATGGCCATATACCATCAATATGATGCCAATGCCCTTCATTGCATCAAGATAAGAATCTCTGTACCCCCCCGACTATTTAACGGAAAGGAACGTTTTTCTCCTTCTTTAGATTGATTCATATTCACCTTGTCCCGTACATGCGCTCGTAGTACTTGGTGTACTCCCCGGAGATGATCTCTTCCCACCAGGGCTTATTGTCCAGGTACCACTGGATCGTCTTTTTGATGCCGTCCGCAAACCTGGTCTCCGGCAGCCAGCCCAGCTCGTTGTGGATCTTGGTGGGGTCGATGGCATACCGCATATCGTGACCCTTCCGGTCCGTCACGTAGGTGATCAGGCTCTCGGGCTTGTTCAGTTCATGGCAGATCAGCTTCACGATGTCGATATTGGCCATTTCGTTATGACCGCCGACATTATAGACTTCGCCGATCCGGCCCTTCCGCACAATCAGGTCGATGGCCTTGCAGTGATCCTCCACGTACAGCCAGTCGCGGACGTTAAGGCCTTGTCCATAGACCGGAAGCGGCTTGTCGTTCAGGCAGTTAGCGATCATGAGGGGGATCAGCTTTTCAGGGAAATGATATGGCCCATAGTTGTTGCTGCAACGGCTGATCGTCACAGGCAGGCCATATGTACGGAGGTACGCAAGGACCAGAAGATCTGCGCCAGCCTTGGAAGAGCTGTACGGAGAACTCGTATGGATTGGGGTCTCCTCTGTGAAGAATAGATCCGGGCGGTCAAGAGGCAGGTCGCCATAGACCTCGTCCGTGGAAACCTGATGGTACCTCACATTGCCGAACGCACGGCAGGCATCCATCATAGTCGCTGTTCCGATAATATTGGTCTGCAGGAAGATGCCGGGGTTCTCTATGCTACGGTCCACGTGGCTCTCCGCCGCGAAATTGATGACCACATCGGGCTTTTCCTCTTCAAAGAGGGCGAAGACGCCTTCCCGGTCGCAGATGTCCAACTTACAGAAGCGGAAGTTGGGGTTGTCCATCACGGGAGCGAGAGTGCTCAGGTTCCCGGCGTAGGTGAGCTTGTCGATACAGACCACACGGTCGTCTGGGTGCTCTTTCAGATGATAATGGATGAAGTTTCCGCCGATGAAGCCGGCGCCGCCAGTAACAAATATCGTCATACTTTATTCCTTTCCTGCTCAGTACCGTACTTTGCCCTCAGCAACTGCTTTCAGGTGCGCACCGTAAGGGCTCTTTCCGTAGGCTGCAGCACTCTTCAGCAGTCCATCTTTATCAATCCAACCGTTGATGAAAGCGATCTCTTCCGGAGCGGAGATTGTGATGCTCTGTCTGGTCTCGATGGTCTCCACAAAATTTGCTGCATCAAGAAGTGAAGAAAATGTACCTGTATCAAGCCACGCAAAGCCACGGCCCAATAGCTGCACATCCAGAAGACCATCCTTCAGATACATCTCGTTGAGGGTTGTGATTTCGAGCTCACCGCGGGCAGAAGGCTTCACCTGATTGGCACGGGAAGCCACCCCTGCTGGGTAGAAATAGAGGCCTATCACAGCATAATTCGACTTCGGCACCTTCGGTTTTTCCTCAATACTTAGTGCTTTTCCGTTTTCATCAAACTCCACCACGCCGAAGCGTTCCGGATCGGTCACATAGTATCCAAACACAGTTGCCCTTCCGCTTTCCGCATCTTCTACTGCACTCTTCAGTACTTTCCTGAATCCGTTGCCGTACAGAAGATTATCCCCGAGACACATCGCACATGCGTCATCTCCAATGAATTTCTCACCAAGAATGAATGCTTGCGCCAGTCCATCAGGACTCGGTTGCACACAGTAGGATAAGGAAATCCCGAATTGACTACCGTCTCCCATCAATGCTTCCATCCGTGGAGTATCCTCCGGGGTGGAAATAATGAGGATATCACGGATGCCGGCGAGCATGAGTGTGCTTAACGGATAGTACAACATTGGTTTTGAGTATATGGGTAATAGCTGTTTTGAGGTAACTTTCGTTAGTGGGTAGAGCCGGGTACCAGATCCGCCGGCTAGCACGATGCCTTTCATATATGTCCTCCATTCTTTTCGAAGACTTCAAACACCTTTCGATTAAATGCTGTGACAGAGTACTCTTCCTCAGCTAATTGTCTACATGAATTCCTGATTTCAGTTGTCTTCTTGCTTATCCCTGTTATAATTCGTTCCAAGCCATCAACGCTTATTGCCTTTGAATAGACAACTGCCGGATGGTTCTCTGGGGCAAGATACCTTAATCCACTCGTATAAAAACAGCAAACGGGAGTTTCACACCCGAAAGAAATCAAACATGATAAAGGCATAGTATCAGAAGTGCTTGCCAATAAATACAGATCCGACATTGAGTACAGGTGTGCCAGTTCACTCTGATTATCTAAATATCCAATCGTTGTCATATTGAAGGGCATTTCCTCAGAACTCAGATTCCCATCATACCCAACATTTATGAAATGATAGTCTGATCCTTGAAGGCGCTTTGCTACTTCAAAAAAATAATCTTTTACCCCTTTTCTTGGATCAGAATATTTAGCAACTGTCAAAACGAGCACTTTATCTCTTGGGATCTTATACTTTTCAAATAATGATTCATCAATTTCGTACTTATAGAGACTAAGATCTATACCCCAAGAGGCCCGAACCATTTTCATGCCTTTTGTTAAGGCAGAATCTCTGAATTTCACCAGATTTGTTTCGGGTCCTAACAATGTCAATCCATCAAACCCATCATATGCCTTTTTCTTCATGCGAAAAATTGCTCTTGAGCGGTCAAAAAACAGACTTTTGGGATACCCTTTGATATCAGGACATTCCGAGCATTCTGTTTGGTATTTGATGCACTCACCGCTATAACAACATTTTCCTAATCCAGCATATTCATCCGGTGTGATATATACAGTTGGAATCTCGTTTTTTTTCAAATAATTCAACAGACGACTCTCATTGAGATAGTATCCATGTAAGTTAAGGAGAATAGCCTTCCTTATCTCACATCGTTTAAGGATGCTGATGAGACGCGAAGTAGCAATATTGGAAAAAAACCCCTGATATCCCGTCAGCAAAGCAAGGAATTTATGAGCATAGACTTCAAATCTGCTATCAATTCTGAACAAGTGTACATTGTCTCCCGAATTATAACGACCATAGAAAACATAAGGTTCATATCCATGCGCTAAACCGTAATCATACAGCTGCCGTGTGATTGAACCTGTGCTTCCATAATCCAGGAAAGAATTAATAATAGCGACTTTTTCCATATTGCTCCTCTTGTACTCATGAGAAAAACTGTTCGTTTAGCTCTTCATCCTAAAATAGACCGATTTCAAAATCTCCCAGCCATAACTTTCAAGCCAGTAGATCACGCCGTATCCATTGTCCCTGTAAATCCTGTACTTCTCCCTGCCTCGTGCCAGGACTTTCTTCATCTTCACATCCGTACTCACGCCGTCCGCAGGGAAATTCGTTATTATTTCCGGTATGACTCGGATCTTTATGCCCGGCACTTTCCTCAACTTTGTATAGAGATGGAAATCGGCGTAAGCCTTAAACCGTTCATCAAACCCGTACTTTTGATAAATCTCACGCCGCAGGAACATACTCGGGTGATTCCAATGACGGCTTGTTACCGGGAACTTGTCCATCTTGGACATCTTGATAGTTACTGAGCCATCTGGATTTATGTAGTGAAGGCCACCATAGGTGAGGTCGAATTCTTCCTCGTTATAAAACCTATTAACCTTCCACAGGGCATCTGCCTGATACCAGTCTCCGGCATTTAAGAACGAGATGAAATCTCCTGTGGCAGCCTTCACGCCTTTATTCATGGCGTTATAGATGCCACTATCTTTTTCGCTCCTGATCGCGTACTTGATCCCCTTTTTCTCAAACCGTTCCCGATATCCCTCAGCGATATCTACCGTCTTATCCGTACTCGCTCCATCAAAGATCAGATATTCATAAGGAGCATAGTGCTGCTCCAGCACCGACTCTATCGTTTTCCCAATTACCTTCTCAGCGTTAAAACATACAGTTACAACTGTAAATCGGAGGTCACTCATCCCACATCACCTCCTCAGAACAATCCTTGCTGATCGCAATCCTTAAACCAATCAGCAAAGCTTTCTTCAAGAGTGTAGTGGAACTTGTAGTCCGTTCCCGCCAGCTTCTTCCCGCTGATGTTCGTGCTGACCATCAGCTTCTTCACACGAGCGGGATGAATGCCCTTCTTCGCGCCGATAGGAGCTAAAACAGTTGCTCCAGCCATTAACATCCACTCTGGCACCATCGGCACCTTACGACCTTTAAGGTCTGTGGATGCCTTCATTGCTTCCACGATCTGTTCAATCGTATATGCAGGCTCAAAGGTGCAGTTGATGATGTCATAACCGGGGAAGGAGTTATCAATCATGCGGTACTTCATGAACTGAACCAGTTCCTTGACATACACACAGGCTTTAATCGTGTCCTTCCGCCCAGCGTAGATGTAGTAGTGACCCTTGATGCCCTTGTACAGCCGGGTCATATTACCGTGCTCACCTTTGCCGTATACGATGCCTGGACGGACGATGGTGAGCTCTCTATGCTTTTCCTTCTCGCACCAACCGATATGAATCTTCTCAGCGACGAGTTTTGATATACCGTAGGGCGTGTTTGGGGTAGGAAGAGTATCTTCGCTTTTCAGTTCCTCTGATGCTCCATACGGTGCGATAGAAGATGTAAAGAGGATCTTCTTGATGCCGTGCTTCTCTGCGAATGCAACCACGTTTTCCGCGCCACGGATGTTGGTCTCAAAGTATTCTTTATCTTCATGACCGGGAGTACGATGTACTGCGGCAAGATTGAAGATGATATCAGAGGATGTCGGAGTGAAGGAGAAATCTACTTCTTTCCTTACATCCAGTCTTATGTATTCAACGCCGTCGTTTTTCTCAACGACTCCCGGAACTACACCCTCTTCGCCGGGCATCACAATATCGAGATCGTAGATATTGTCGCCGGGCTGTTTAAGAGAAAGCAGCGTGTGAATCAGATGAGTTCCAATAAAACCAGAGCCACCAAAGATAATGTAATTCATCATGCCGCCTCCTTCATTTGGAGGTCAGCATCTTCGCTGGTCTCGGTCTTTACCTCTATCTTCTCTTCGTCACCTTTCTCTCCACCCGTAATATGGGCGGCTGTAAGAGAAGTGATGGCATCACTCGTTCTAAAGGCTTCGGGGATATCAAATAAGCTACTTAGCCGTACCCCCCCCGCTTGATTTGGGCTGTCATTTCATTTCCTCCAGTCATATTCTCAACAGCCGTATCAGGGCTGATGATCGCTTCTTTGTATTTTCGGATGGACACATCTTTTGTGAGGTGTTCTACTAAATATGCCCTGCTTCTTGCGCCCATCTCTTCAAGTTCAGGACTTCCCGCATGTTCATTGAACCAAGCAATATTCTTTTCGACTTGCTCATAGTCTCCAGGTTCACACACCAGACCGCCCTGTGTCTCGTCAATCAGGCAACAAACTTCCGACCCGCTTTCAAGAACACCGAGGATCGGTTTTCCTGCCGCTGCAAGGCCATAGTACTTACTGGGACAGCTGACACCCTTGATTCCCTTAGCATTCACACACCAGTGGACGTCTCCGGCGTTTAATGAGTAGATCAGGTCTGCCTTGTCCTGGTAGGGGATGAAGGCGGTATTATTCATACCGTGCTCCTTCACATACATCACCAGCTTATCCAGGACACTCCCTGCGCCGACGAAAGCAAAGACCACATCCCGTCCATCAGGCGTTTTCGCACCCTTAAACTGCTCAATGACCTTGATCAGTCCTTCAAGGTCGTAGTAGAGACCAATGTTGCCGCTGTACATCACCACAAACTTATCAACCAGTCCGTACTTCGCCCGGAACTCAATGACCCGTGGATGATCAGCAGGAAGAGGATAAATCTCCTTCTCATCGATCCAGTTATTGATCATCGCAACCTTAGGAGGATTCTTCTTGAAGCGGCTTCTCACGCTATCCACCAGGTCGCGGCCAACCGTGATCACCAGATCAGATTTCCGGCAACTGTACTTGTCTATAGCCATCATTACCTTGAGCGCCAGCTTATTTCCGAAGTATCCCACCGCCATAATCTGCTCAGGGTTTAAGTCCTGAATGTTGTAGAAAAGCGCAGGCCGTTTCCCGTCAGCAGTTCTCAGTTTTTTCTTCCCATACACACCTAAAAGACCGCCCATGAGTGGGGGCTGTGAGATGGTAAATACATAATCGAAAGGTTCCTTTAGCTCTCTCGTAGCCTTACGAGCGTTAAAGAAATATGCTACAATGTTCTTTATCCTGCTCTTCTTACTACTCTTTGAAAACTCGGGAACTGGCACACGAAGAACATGCACCCCGTTTATATCCTCCCGATAAATTCTCTTTTCTTGATACTCAGTGGCAATCGTCCCGGTATAAGAAGGAACAACGCAGAGCACCGTTATATCGAATTCATCCCGCATCCCTTCAGCAAGCTCACGGAGTATTTGCCCTGTGGACGCCACATCTGGGATGTAGTAATGGGCGTATATTAGTAGTTTCTTCATGCCTTACCTTCTCCCAGCTTCTTTATCACCTTTGCCGGATTACCGGCAATCACACTTCCTGCTTCAAACTTCCCGGCAACGACTGCACCAGCTCCAACCACGCAACCATCACCAAGAACCGTACCTTTGAGGATTATGCTGTTACATCCGATAAAACAGTTCTTGCCAATGAAAATTTCCCTCGCTGGAACTACATCAGCATCTCCGCCATTTGGATCGAGAAGGTATCTATTCCGGGTTTCCCAATCGATAGGGTGGAAATCGTTATCAAGGATTTTCACGTTTCCGCCTATAGCCGTGTTATCACCAATCTCTATACCTTTTCTCGCATAGATTGTTGCGCCGGAGATACCAACATTATTGCCGATGTGGATATAAGCTCCTGGACGGCGCGTAACGATGATAGTGCGAGAATATAAGCCAACAAGGTTAGAGAGGAACGAAGATTTGATAACCACATTCTCACCAATGGTCATCTCTGCTCCACCTTTGTTGAAAATCACAGGGACTCCCTTTAGTAGCAACCCTTTTCCATATTTTACTTTAGCGAGCCGCATAACGGCCTTAAACCAATTACTATTCATCTTTTCTTCGTTAATTAAAGCTTATAAAACTCTCTCATAAACTCAGCTGTCTTCTTAATCCCCTCGCTAAGACTTATAGGATCAAGAGCGCCGTAAGCTGTTTCATACCGTGTTATATCCAGATAGTTCACCGGGACATCTACCTTTCTCGCCTCGGTGTACTTGACATTCATTTCGATCCCAAGTGTTTCTTCAATCGTTTCAAGTACCTTCCTGATACTCGTTCCATAACCGCATCCGAGGTTGAAAGTATGGTGGCGATCATCACCGTTGACGATCTTAAGGATTCCTCTGACCGCATCGTCTATGTAGATAAAGTCACGAACAACGCTGCCATCTCCATAGACCTGAATCTCATCGCCTTTCAGCGCGCGATAGGAAAAGGTCGTTACCGCTCCAAGAACCCCATTAGGCCGCTGATATGGGCCGTAAGGATTCGTGAGACGAATGATTCGATAATCCAATCCGTGCATATAGCGGTAGAGGTAAAGGAGCTTTTCAATCGTCACCTTCTGTACTCCATAAGAGGTGATCGGGTTTGTCGGAGTCTTTTCACTTAACGGGCAGTCAGCTTCTTTTCCATAAACAGTGCCGCCGGATGAGAGAAATACTACTTTTTTCACGCCCTGGTGAACACAGGCTTCAAGGAGATTTGCAGAAAGAACAACATTACCTGTAAGCTCCTGAGCAATTTGCTGATTGGATGTTGTGGGAACCGTTGTGCTTATCAGGTGGTATACAATCTCCTGATCTTTCAGAAGCGCCTCATAGTCGGTATCTGCCGTTAGCTCTGATTCGATAAAGGTCACACGAGGAAGATGCATATCTTCCATCGTCTTAAAGTGCTCTTTGTTCCGATCCACTACGGTGATCTGATTGTCAGGTTCTTTCGCTAAAGCAATAACCAGATTCGTCCCTATAAAGCCCGCTGCTCCTAGTAAAATTGTTCTCATTCACATACTCCATTCACCGTGTTAACGGGCTAATGCCCGGCCTGTTTCTATCTATTTCTATTCCTTTTCCCGCCCATCTACCGGGCCATTTTTCTTCTTTTTGAGTTGACCCCTACCCAACACATTTCAGTCGCTTATTATATCCCCCGGCACAGGTCTGCCCTTCATATTTCAGTCGAGAATTTTCAATTCTCTGGAGTCTGCCCTTCAACACGTCAGTCGATTATTTTTCCGCCCTCATCACTTCAAAAACCCTTGTTTTTCAAGGCTTCCGGCGGTTTTCATTTTGTGTGCAGACGTTTACCCAACGGTTTTTCAGTTGAGTATTTTGAGCCTGGGTTTTATGTGCCGGGAGGTTGAGTCTAAGCGACTGATTTCGGAGGGT
>DCUA01000062.1:0-3156 GCA_002329675.1 Firmicutes bacterium UBA1426
AATACCATCGGACATGAATATGATCTCGTCGGCAACATTCTTAGCAAACTCCATCTCGTGAGTAACGACGATCATTGTTCTGTCAGATGATTTGAGGTTCTTGATAACTTTCAGAACTTCTCCTGTGAGGCCCGGATCGAGAGCACTCGTGGGTTCATCAAAGCAGAGAACATCCGGGCTGAGCGCCAGCGCCCGAGCTATGGCAGCACGCTGTTGCTGCCCCCCGGACAGCTCAAAGGGATAGGAGTCTCTCTTGTCGGTAAGTCCAACCTGGGCCAACAGCTTATCCGCATTTTCCGAGATCGCACTGAGAGCGGCTCTCTTTTCTTCGTTTGAACATTTATTTTCTTTGCATCTTTCTTTCTCCAGCAATTCAGCGGCCAGTGTAATGTTCTTATATACGCTGTATTGGGGGAAGAGATTAAACGACTGGAACACTAAGCCGAAATGCAGCCTGTTCTGTCTAAGCTCCTGCTCGCTTAGTACCTTTTGAGAATCCGAATCAAAGACGGTCTTGCCTGCAACTATTATCTGACCTTTGTCAGCCGTTTCCAGGAAGTTCAGACACCGCAGCAGAGTTGTCTTTCCGCTCCCCGATGATCCTATTATTGCAAGGACCTGTCCCTTTTCAAGGGTGAAACTGATGCCCTTGAGGACATCTACCTTTTCGAACTTCTTATATAAATTTTTGACTTCAAGTATTGGCATATCCTACCCTCTAAAGTAATTCAATCGCTTTTCCACGTATCCGAAGGTCAGCGTCAATATCCCGGAAAAAAGCAAGTAAAATGCCCCTATGTAGAAGATCGGCCAGATGATGGCCTTTAATCCCACAATGTCCTGAGCTGCTTTTACCAACTCCGTTACCGCAATTACCCGCGCTAAAGAAGTGTCCTTCACCAGAGTGATTATCTCATTTCCCATAGGAGGCACTATCCGCTTGATCACCTGGAGCAGTATGACGTGAAAGAAAATCTGTGGTTTCTTCATTCCGAGCACCTGCCCGGCCTCGAACTGTCCCTGAGGGATGCTCTCGATGCCTCCGCGATAGATCTCGGAAAAATACGCCGAATAGTTTATCACAAAGGCAACCAGCACGGCTGTCAGTCTCGGAAAGGCCTGCATCCCCAGTATGAGTCCCGGCCCGAAGAAAACAACAATGATCTGGAGCATCAGCGGCGTACCACGGATGATCCATACTATCGTTCTCGTTAACCACCTGAGTGGTGTGAATTTGGACATGGAACCAAAGGTGATGACAAGGCCAAAGGGCAGTGCAAAAACCAGTGTGACTCCAAATATAAGCAGTGTTGTCTGAAATCCGTCCAACAACTGCAAAGTAACTTCCATAAACGACATAGCATATTTCCTTACTAATCCAGAGCCAGTACATCGCTCAGGCCATACTTCTCAGCTAACGCCGGCAATGTTCCGTCTGCGATCAGGTCCGCTATTGCCTGATTGAACTTTGCTACAGTCTCATTATCGCCCACTCTGAAGCCTATGGCATATTCTTCCGGAGCCAGTTCAATGCCTTCGTGAATCATCAGATCGCTGTAGTCAGTATCATCGCGGATGACGGAACGCGCCATTACGTAGTCCAGTACTCCGATCTCCGTGGTACCGGCTTTGATCTCCATGAGCACGTCTTTTTGAGCAGCTGAAGCAATGAAGTCGTTTGCGGAAAGAACTTCATTGGCTTCTACAGCGGACTGTCCTGCAGAACCGTTTTCAGCTGTAACAGAAGCACCTGCCATGTCTTCCAGCGTTGCATATTTTTCAGCATTATCCTTTTTAATAACTACAACCTGCTTGTTCTTTATATAAGAAGTAGAAAAAGCCATGTTCTCACGTCTCTCTTCTGTCACAGTCAGACCGTTCCAAATGGCATCAATGGTTTTGGAACTTAGTTCGGCCTCCTTCTGCTCCCAATCAATGACCTGAAATTTGGGCTCAACGCCCAGTAATGCGCAGGCGGCTTCCGCAAATTCCGTATCGAAACCTGTAAGCTGGCCGTTTTCATCGTTGTAGTTCATTGGCTCATAAAGCGTGATCCCTATGATGATTTCACCTTTATCCGCTATGTAATCCCAATCCGTAAGTGCTTCATTGCCTCCACCACAACCTAAAGCAAGCGCGCTGACTGACAAAATCAGTACTAGAAAAATGCTGATTTTTTTCTTCATTTTAATATTCCTCCTGTTTTATTGTCTGAATTATCTGGATTTACCGGAATGTAACATATAAATACCTTGGCCAAATCCGATGAATCTGATTATACTTTATTACTCTATCATTGTAAAGCGCTAATTGTTTTTTGCAGAGAAATAAAGGGGCTCAGATGAAAAATAAGCTCAGAACCTTTCAACTTCAAGCGTTATAGGATTATTGCGACAAATATGCCACTCCGCCTTGTAAAGTGTCACAAAAGTTAAAGTATTCAGTGTCTTGACGGTATAATTCAACAGTTGTATAATTTATTCAGCGTTTTATACGCTAATAATTATTTTCTTTATTTCTTTATACTTCTTTAAGGAGGAACAAAATGGGTAGAAAAATTCCTTTATGGCAAGTACTCATCGTTATGGTCATCATGCTACTCCTGCTGTACTATGAGATCATGGTCAGCAACAGCGGTGAAGCCCACATGGCCCTGCTCGTTTCCGCTATCGTAGCTGCTGTTGTGGCCGTAGCGAACGGCTGGAAATGGAAAGTCCTTGAACAAGGTATCCTGGCCTCTATCAATCGTTCAATGCAGGCGATTCTAATCCTTATGGTCGTCGGCTCCATGATCGGTGCCTGGATAGCCGGTGGTGTAGTACCTGCAATGATCTACTACGGTCTGATGCTGTTGAGCCCTGGTGTTTTCCTGTTTGCCGGATGTATTCTCTGCTGTATCGTATCTCTGGCCACAGGTAGCTCCTGGACCACAGCCGGTACCATCGGTGTTGCCCTGATCGGCGTAGGAATGGGCCTTGGGATCAACCCGGCCATGACCGCTGGGGCTATCATCTCTGGTGCATATTTCGGAGACAAAATGTCACCATTATCCGACACGACAAACATGGCTCCGGCTGTAGCCGGATCCACCCTGTTTGATCACATCAGACACATGATCTGGACAACAACCCCGTCTCTTATCATCGCTCTCATTGT
>DCUA01000062.1:3209-5121 GCA_002329675.1 Firmicutes bacterium UBA1426
ATCGGCGGTATCGCTCTTGGCGTTGTCTGTATGGGTGTTCAGGGAGTATCTACAGTAGATTTTGGTACAATACTGAACTATGGATATGAATCTTCCAGCGAGATCCCTGAAGTTTATGACCTGCTCTCCAGTGGTGGTATGCAGAGCATGATGTGGACCATCTCCCTCGTAATGTGTGCCATGACCTTCGGTGGCGTCATGGATGCTTCCGAACAGCTGAAATCCCTGTCCGAAATGCTGCTGAAAGCTGCTAAGGGCGTCGGTTCTTTGGTTACGATAACGATCTTCTCCTGCATTTTCTATAACATCGTAGCTTGCGATCAGTATCTTGCTATCCTCCTCCCAGGCAGAATGTACAAAGAAGCTTTTGAAGACAGAAGACTTAAGAACAAGAACCTGTCCAGATGCCTTGAGGATGCCGGAACGATGACTTCCAGCCTTGTACCCTGGAACAGCTGCGGTGCGACTATGAGCACCTTCCTTGGCGTACCGACGTTGCAGTACATTCCTTATGCTATTATGAATCTCTGCAATCCTCTGGTTTCTATCTTCTACGGATTTACAGGTATCTCCATGGAAAAGATGACCGATGAGGAATATGAGAAGATGCTTGAGGAAAGAGCATTCGAAAAAGAAATGGCTCGGAAAGCCCTTGAAGCATAAGCAAGTCTTTACTACATATAAGTATATCAAAAGAGCGGTTAATGACCGCTCTTTTGTATTCCTTCGGAATGTGGCTCTATAATGCGAATTCTTTATCTACAGAAAAGAGGTACAGATACATTTCATCAACGGTAACGCCTCGTATCTGTTCCAGCGCTTCTTTATAGAGCTCTAGCTGGGGACGGTACCTTTCTATCAGTGCGTTTATGTTCTCTTGTTTATCTTCTACATAGTCGGATTTGAAATCGACTAATACGCATTTATCTCCTTCGATAAAATAGCAGTCGATGATACCCTGTACTATAACCTCTTCTCCGTCCTTTATCGTAAGCAGATTGAAGGCTTCCTCCCGGTAGACCTTGTCTGCACTGCGCAGACGCCGTCCCAGTGGGGACTGGAAGAACCCGGAGATTTTACTAAGATCCACAGATCGAACTTCTTCTTCTGTGATAATTTTCCTTTGGATCAGGCTCTCCGTGAAGTCCTCAATGCTGGCCACGCCATAATCTTCAGATCTCAAAGGGATTCTCTCCATGATTAAATGATAGATTGTGCCCCTTTCTGTACCTTTCGAAGTTGCCTCGGAACCGATGGTACGGCGCTCGGGTTTGCTTCTTCTACGGCTTAGCTCTGATACGGTGTACTTCGACTTGCGGAGAAGAGCATCGGTGTGCGGATAGCTCCAGTTCAGGCGTTCCGCAACTGCATCATATATAGCCTCTTCCACAGAGAATCCTTGTTCCATGACCTGTTGCAACTTCTTCTTAAAATCCTGTTCCTCCTTTTTCTCTATGGAGACGATTCCTCTATTATGAGTATGTGGTTCGGTCCCGGGAAAATCCGCCAAAGCAGGCAGTAGGAAATCCAGATACGTTCTCGCTTTTGCCGGATTTGTTAAGCCCCTCCGGGATGCCCGATCTATAGCACTCTCGACCTCCTTCACCGAGCCCAGAAGGATCAACTTGTCCATGGGGCGGGTGAGGGCTACGTAGAGGATCCTGATCTCTTCCGCCATTGCTTCTCTACTGATTCTGGTCTCTATGATACTCTGGGGAAGCGTTTTCTTATAACAGCGTAAATCTCTGTCCACCAGCCTCATGGCTATGCCCAGATCCTTATGATGGCTTACCACACCTCCCTTTTCCCGGTGAAAGGTCTTTCCGAGACCTCCCACGAGAACAAAAGGAAATTCCAGACCTTTGCTTTTATGAACCGTCATGATCCGAACTACATCATCGTTTTCTCCGAT
>DCUA01000155.1 GCA_002329675.1 Firmicutes bacterium UBA1426
GGCCGCAACCCCAGATATCTGGATTTTGAGAAGCTGGGAGGAGATTGCACCAACTACGTTTCTCAGTGCATTTATGCGGGTTGCGGTGTCATGAATTATACACCTACTTTTGGTTGGTATTACAACTCTGCCAGCGACCGGGCACCTGCGTGGACAGGGGTCCAGTATCTGTACAATTTTCTCGTCAGCAATAAAAAACAAGGCCCTTACGCCATTGTAACTTCCTCCTCTGAAATGGCCATCGGTGATATCGTGCAGCTTGGTCACGCCAATGGGCACTTTTATCATTCGCCGATCGTGTGCGGTATCATTGATGGCCGAATTTTTGTGGCCGCTCACAGCTACGATGCCTGGATGCGCCCGCTGGATTCCTATGAATTCGATGTTGCCAGNNACGTGTACAATAACGGTACAATCAATTCTTTTGGATTATTGTTGACTAAAAACGGAAACAGTTTCCGGTGAGCGGAAATAAGGAGACGAACTTATGCAATCGATAGATCGCTTTATTTGGATTCTTGAATTGCTGGGTAACAGCAGAAACGGCCTGATGATCACAGAGATCAGGGATGAATTACAATTACCTCTAAGCTCTATTCATCGAATGCTGGCTTCATTAAAAGATCACGGTATTGTAACGCAGGATGAAGCTTCAAAAAGATATAAACTCGGAGTAAAGTTATTAACCATCGCCAACGGACTATTGAATCACCTTGACATCAGGGAAAGATCCAAGGATCTCTTGATTGAATTGTCCAATCAGTTGGATCGCATGGTTTTTTTGTCCGTTATGGAACAGGATAGAGTCGTTTGTATTGATACGATCTCTGAAGGACCCAACTCCAATTTCTACGTGCGGATCGGCGCTCTGATGCCCTTTTCTGTTGCGGTTTCCGCACAGACCATTCTGGCATATCAGGAAAAGCCTGTTATTGACAGGATCACAAACAGCATTGAATATATTCGCTACGCTAAGAATTCCATCATGGCTAAGGAAGACTTCCTGGCCAAGCTGCAATGCATAAAAGAAAATTGTTACGGAACATGCTTAGAAGAGTTCCAGGATGGCGTCAATGGTTATTCGGCTCCGGTTTTCAACAGGGATGGCAAGTGCATTGCCAGCATCACTATATTGGAAGGGAAAACAGATAGCGGAATAGAGGAAAAGGTTGCCCTTTTGAAAAAGACCGCGAAGGCAGTATCGAAGCTGAACGGTTGCGGGGATGATAAATATCATAAGGATATTTACATAGGAAGTAATTATTAAGGAGGTTAAGAAATTGAAGAAGAAATTGGCTCTATTGTTGGTATTGTCAATGGCATTATTTACTTTAGCCGGTTGCGGCGGTGGTACTGATACACCGGCCACTGGCGAGGAACCCGGCGATTCATCGAATCTCCCATCAATTACTATCGAACTTGGCCACAATCAACCTGAAGCAAGTGCAGAACATGACGGCGCAGTTGCATTTAAAGAAGAGATTGAAAGGCTCAGCGATGGAAAGATCACAGTAGATATCTATCCCGCCATGCAGCTTGGAGCAATGAGAGAGCAAGCTGAAGCAGTGCAGATGGGCGCAAGCCAGATGACATTGCAGCCTGTATCCGTTTTAACACCGTTCGTTGAGGAGTTTGAAGTAGCTGACTTCCCCTTCCTGTGGCCTGACGAAGATACCATGTGGAAGGTACTGGACAACGAAGGCGGCGACGCTCTGTTTAAGTTCGCCAGAGAAAAAGGCTTTGAAGGTATTGGTTTCTGGGCTTCCGGCTTCAAGCAGATGACGACCAGCAACAAAGAAGTTCATGTTCCTGCGGACTTGAAGGGCATGAAGATCAGAGTTATGCCATCGCCCTTGCTTTTGGCTCAATATGAGACCTGGGGAGCAAACCCCATTCCTATCGAGTTTGCAGAACTTTATAATGCCTTGCAGCAAAAGACTGTAGACGGACAGGAGAACCCCATCGGAACAATTGCTCTTCAGAAATACTATGAAGTCCAGAACAATTTAATGCTCAGCAACCACGGCTTCCTTCTCTATGTGCTGGTTGCAAACCTGGATTGGTTCAACAACCTTCCGGCTGAATATCAGGAAATGGTCCGTGAAGCCGGTGCAGTTGCCGCAGAAGTTCAGAGGCAATCCCTCAGAGATAAAGAGGGTGGCTATATGGAAGAGATCAAGGCTTCCGGCATTAATATCGTTGAATTCACCGATTCCGACCGCGCCGCTTTCGTAGAAGCATCCAAGCCTATTTATGAGACTTTTGCCAATACCCCGAATAAAGTAGAAGTTCTCGAGGCCCTTATGGACGCAATCGAAAAATACCAGTAAATATTACTACTGCATTATTGACCTTTCGGCCCGGGCATTTGCTTAATGCTTTGTCCGGGCTGAATTCTAATATCGAAACCGCCAGGAGGAGGTAGGTTTTATGAAGCTGCTAAATAAAATCGAAGAGAATGTCATTGGTCTGGCCCTGCTTGCAACCACTTTGATCATCTTCGTCAATGTAATCATGAGATATTTTATGAACGAAAGCATCACATGGGCTGAGGAAATTGTTAAGTACCTGATGATATGGATCGCCTTTATCGGAGGAAGCACATGTTTCAGAAAAGGCGTCCACGTGAGTATAGACTTCTTTCTTGAAATAGTGCCAAAGAAAGCACAGATCGTCATGGTGACGATCATTACCCTGATCTGTACTGCTTTTACCGCCGCTATGGCATTTTACGGAATAAAACTGGTAGAGTTCATTCAGGGTAACGGTCAGGTCTCACCTGCCCTTTCAATGCCAATGTGGATACCGTATTTGGCTCTTCCTATAGGATTTACACTGATGACCATAAGAAACCTGGAGATCTTCATTAAGATCCTTCAGGGCAAGCATGAGGTAAACCTTGATCCGTTAGAAAAGAATTTAGATGTAAGCGGGGTGAAGTAATATGGTGATTACGATAGCTGTCCTGTTGATTTCGCTGCTTTTGTTCGGCGTTCCTATATTTGTGGCCCTGAACCTTGCAGTTTTCGTTGTCATGGTGATCTTCACGGATATGTCCCCCATGATTATGATACAAAAGGCTTTTGCCGGTGTAGATAAGTTTGCACTTATGTCCATGCCCTTTTTTATATTTGCGGCTAACGTCATGGTGGTAGGAGGACTTTCCGACAGAATTCTCAAGTTCACCAGATCTATTGTTGGCCGTGTGAGCGGCGGACTTGCCTATACTACAGAAGTGTCCTGTATGGTATTCGGAGCATTATCCGGATCCAGCCCGGCTACGGTTATAGCAATGGGTAAAGTCCTCTATCCCGAAATGGTGCGCCAAAAATATCCGGAAGGCTTTTCTCTGGGACTGATCACCAGTTCAGGTTCCGTAGCCCTGCTGATCCCACCGAGCATTACTATGATCATTTACGCAACTGCCACCGGGGTTTCCGTCGGGGAACTTTTCATGGCAGGAGTAGGCGCCGGATTAGTATATGGGTTTGCAACGCTTATATATATCTACATATATTCGAGAAGGCATAAACTACCGGTGGATGGCAAGTCCACAATGAGGGAAATATTAATAGCGACGAAGGATGCAGCCTGGTCGTTGATGGTTCCTATTATCATTTTAGGAGGAATCTACCTGGGTATCATGACACCTACAGAAGCTGCCGGTGTATCTGCCGTCTATGCCATCTTTGTAGGGATGTTCGTTTACAAGGAATTAAGTATCAGTAAATTGATTGAGATATCCAAGGATTCTGCAGTTACCTGCGCTCAGGTTCTCGTACTGGTAGCGGCGGCACAGGCCTTCGGCTGGTTTTTGACCGTGGCAAAGGTGCCGCAGACCTTATCGGCCTCCCTCCTGGCTAATATTGATTCCGCCTGGGTCTTCCTCGTTATCATCAATGTAATTTTGCTCATTGTGGGCATGTTCATGGAAGGGATCGCTGCAATCATTATTTTAGGGCCACTGTTCTACCCCATAGCCTTAAATCTTGGAATAGATCCGGTGCATTTGGGAATCATCATGGTTGCAAACCTGGCGATCGGTAATTTCACACCTCCCTTTGGACTGAACTTGTTTGTCGCAACGGGAATAACAGGGATGAAGATGTCGAGACTGGTACCCGCTGTAATGGTTTATGTGTTCGTCAATATTATAGCGCTGTTATTGATCACCTACATTCCCGAGATTTCACTATTCCTTCCTAACCTGGCATACAATTAGAGGTTAAAAATATGATGGTTAAGAACGCGGAGAGCCATTTCAGAGAAATCTTTGAAAGCTTTAGTAAAATCGGCCTTGATAAAGGCCGAGGCATTACGCGGTTAGCTTATACAAGGGAAGAAGAAGAAGCCAGATTTGCACTGATAAAGCTGTCTGAGAACCTTGGGTTCAAGGTTCGGAAGGATCAGGCGGGAAACCTTTGGATCCGGAAAGAAGGATCGGACTCCCGCCTGCCCGCAGTGCTTGTGGGTTCTCACCTGGATACTGTTCCCCAAGGAGGTGCATACGACGGCGCTTTAGGGGTATTGCTCGGATTTGAGTGCATGAGACAACTTTCGGAAGAGGGTTTTTCCCACAGGCATCCGATAGAATTAGTGGCTTTTGCAGGGGAGGAATCCAGCAGGTTTAATATTGCAACCATCGGCAGCAAGATCCTCACGGGAAAGCTGGACGCGGAAGCTCTCAAAACCGCAAAAGACAAACAAGGCATAACCATCTATCAGGCATTGAAGGAATTGGGCTACGATCCCGATGATCTGCCCAGGCTTGATGTAAGTAAATATAAGGCTTTTTTAGAGCTGCATATCGAACAGAACGATGTACTGGAAAAGGAAAACCTTCAAATAGGGATCGTTGAGAAGATCGCGGCTCCCATAAGGGCCCGGCTTGAGCTACGCGGAGTTGAGGCCCATTCGGGAGCATGTCCCATGGGGGAGCGGCATGATGCGCTGGCAGCGGCAGCAGAAGTTATTCTGGCTGTGGAGAAAGCGGGAAACAAGGAAAAGGACCATCAAACCGTTACAACAGTGGGTCAGTGCATAGTACGCCCCGGTGCCATGAACGTAGTGCCGGGTTATACAGAACTGCTCATTGATATTCGCGGTGTAGAAAAAGAAAGTATCCTGAGAGCGTATGAGGAGATCAAAGAATCATCCTCAGCTATTGCAGAAAAAAGAGATATACGTTTGACTTTCGACTTGCTATCAAGTGAAAGCCCGGCAAAACTGGATTTCGAAATTCTAAATGTAATTGAAACGATCTGCATAGAAAAGAAGATCCCCTATAAGAGGATGAATAGTGGTGCGGGCCATGATTGTATGAATCTGGCGCCCCTTATTCCTACAGGGCTGATATTTGTCCCCAGTAAGGGTGGGATCAGCCACAACAAAGATGAGTTTACAGAGTATCGTGATATCTATGCGGGGGCAGAGGTTCTGAAAGAGGCTATAAAAGTTCTATCTGTTTGAAACCTTCATTAACTGAGACTGTAAGGCAAGGAGGGACAATGGATAAGATATTAATAAAAAATGGAAGAGTCATTGATCCGTTAAACGGGATAGATGGGAAACGGGATGTTCTCATTGCCCATGGGGTTATTGAAAGCGTAAGTGAAAATCTGGAATGTGGCGAAGCGACGGTAATAGATGCAGAGGGTCTGACTGTTACCCCTGGATTAATAGATATACATGTACATTTTCGGGAACCGGGCTTTGAATATAAAGAGACGATAAAGACAGGAGCAAAAGCAGCGGTGGCGGGAGGTTTTACAAGTGTAGTCTGCATGCCCAACACCAGGCCTGTCATAGATAACCCGGATACCTTAGAGGAGGTTCATAAATTAGCAGAAGAAGCTGATTGTCGTGTTTATGCTCTTGCCAGTGCAACAATGGCAATGGAGGGTAAAGAGCTGACGGATTTTGCGACCATGAAAAAGAGTGGTGCGATTGGCTTTACCGATGACGGGGGTACTGTTCAGAACGGACGGCTTGTATACGAAGGTCTTCTCGCGGCAAAGCAACTGGGAGTGCCGGTCGTAGAGCATTGCGAGGATATGAATTTCATGAACGACAGGTCGATAAACCAGGGCGAGGTTTCTGCTCAGTTAGGCTGCATAGGAGTGCCCGGTATCGCGGAGGATCTGATCGTGCTAAGAGACCTCTACCTGGCAGAGAGAACGGGTGGTCATATACATATACAGCACCTTTCCACAAAAGAAAGCGTCAGACTGATACGTGAGGCAAAGAAGAGAGGCGTAAGAGTCACCTGTGAGGTGACACCGCACCATTTCTCCTTAACGGAATCTGCGGTACTTAAAGAAGGCTCCAACGCTAAAATGAGCCCTCCCTTAAGAACACAAGAAGACCTGGACGAAATTATCATAGGGATCAAAGACGGCACTATCGATGCAATAGCAACTGACCATGCACCTCATACCGAAGAGGAAAAAGCAAAAGGAATCGTTGAAGGGCCAAACGGCATCATCGGACTTGAAACAGTCCTGGGGCTGGCATTGTCGGAACTCCATGAAAAGCATGGGATAGGATTGATGAGGATATTCGAAATGCTTTGTGTCAATCCTGCAGCAATCATGAACCTCAAAGGGGGCAGCCTTACTCCGGGACAACCTGCAGATGTGACGATAACCGATTTAAATAGAAAATGGGTCGTACAGAAAGACAAGTTTTTCTCCAAGGCCAGGAATATGCCCTATGAAGGTATGCAGCTTAAGGGAAAGACGGTAACAACTATTGTAGGTGGCAGGATCGTTTATAATGAGACCTAATTCTAAGGAGGATGTAAATATGCGTTCAGGGGTAGTCCTTGCGAATGAATCTATAGGGGGCGGTTACCATCACATGATTGTAAACTGCCCGAAGATAGCAGAAGAAATAAAAGACGGACAGATCGTCCACATAAGAGTTAAGGATGGCTATGAGCCTCTCTTAAGAAGGCCGTTCAGTGTTTATCTATACGATAAAAAAGCGGGAACCATCGAGTTTGTCTATGCGATAAAAGGCGTTGGAACTGAGATGATGAAGAGTTTTAAGCCGGGTGATGAAATAGATCTTCTGGGCCCCACAGGTAAATCCTATACACTTAAGGAAGGGGCAAAGAAGATTGTTCTCCTTGGTCGCGGAGTAGGGATAGCCTCTATCATATCTCTTGGTGCAAGTGCCGCTGATAAAGGTATTCAAGTGGAAGCGATACTGAGCGGGAAATCTCCTGAAAAGGTATTTGGCGGCAAGGCATTACAGTCACCGACCACTACAGTAAATGAAGTTTATGATATAGATGGTACCAGTGATGTTGAAAATGTTATGAAGATACTGAGACGAACCCAGGAAGAAGGAGGTATCGACCAGATTTTTGTATGCGGATCAAAGCGGTTGGGCCAACTTGCCTATGATTTTGCTAACGAGCACAACATAGAAGGTTATGTTTCCCTGGAGGAACGTATGGCTTGTGGCATTGGAGTTTGTCATGTATGCGTATGTAAAACTACAAAGGGCTATCAGACAGTATGTAAAGACGGACCTGTTTTTCCACTTGCGGAGGTATATGGATGATGGAGAGAATTAGTTTGAAAGTCAATATAGGCGGGGTTGAGCTGAAGAACCCCGTAATGCCTGCTTCAGGAACTTTTGGGGTGGAATCGGCAGATTATTTAGACTGCAGGAAACTGGGCGCCATTTTGCCCAAGAGCTTTACTCTCAATCCTCAACAAGGAAATCCGCCCCCGAGAGTCGTGGAAACCTCTTGTGGAATGCTAAATGCGGTAGGTATACAGAACAAGGGACTGGAATACTTTATTAACGTTACGCTTCCTTTTTTTGAAACCTTTGATACTCCTGTCATAGCCAGTGTATCAGCATACAGCGAAGAAGATTTCAAGACTATCATAAGAGAGCTCAACAAGACTAAAACGGCACTGATCGAGTTGAATATATCCTGCCCGAATCTGAAAGAAGGAGGTAAGGCCTTCGGAACCAGCGCGGAGGAAACATATAAAATCGTAAAGGCGGCAAAGAGCGTCTCGGAAATCCCTCTTATTACAAAGTTATCTCCTAACGTCACCGATATAACCGAGATAGCTCTGGCCGCTGAAAGTGCCGGATCTGATGCGGTCTCGCTGATAAACACTTTTTTAGGAATGGCTATAGATATCAATACAATGCGGCCCAAGCTGGGTAACATTACGGGAGGGCTTTCGGGACCGGCTATTAAACCTCTGGCTCTGAGGATGGTATGGCAGGTGGCGCAAAAGGTTAAGATCCCTGTCATCGGCATAGGAGGCATAGCCAGTGGTGCTGACGCTATCGAATTTCTTCTGGCAGGAGCCACCGCAGTCCAGATCGGAACCAGCAGTTTTGCCGAACCAAATATTATGGAAAGAATCATATCGGAAATAGAAGATTATATGAGAGAGAAGAATATTTCTGATATACATGAAATAATCGGCGGATTAAAAATCGGATAACCACTGTTCAAAGGAACAGGCTTTTAGTATACTTAATGCTAATAACGTTAAAGCGAACGAAGGAGTATCCTGAAGGTAAGAAAAGGTGGTAGCAAATGAGTCAATTAAAAGATTACAACTACGACGAATTAGTAAGATTTCACGAAGAAGTAACTGCAGATTATAAAAATGCCTGCAGCAAAGGACTCAAGCTGGATATGTCCCGCGGAAAACCCGGGGAAGAGCAGCTGGCTTTATCAAAGGATATGCTGCTATTACCGGTATGGGATGAGGCCTGCACAGGGGGCGGCGATGCGCGGAATTACGGCATACTGTCGGGTCTTCCCAAATGCAGGGAATTTTTTGCAGAACTTTTGGGTGTGGAAGCCGGGCAGGTTTTTGTAGGTGGTAATGCCAGCCTTTCATTGATGTACGACTTAATTGCAAAGGCTTACACCAACGGTCTGCTTCATTCAGAAAAACCCTGGGCTCGTCTGGAAAGGGTGAAGTTCTTATGCCCTGCTCCCGGATATGACAGACACTTTACTATATGTGAAAGCTTTGGTATGGAAATGATCACTGTGGCTATGACAGACCAGGGGCCTGACATGGACCAGGTGGAAGAGTTGGTGAAGGATCCGGAAGTGAAGGGTATGTGGTGTGTTCCTAAATACAGCAATCCGGATGGAATCATTTACAGTGATGAAGTCATTGACCGGATAGCACAATTAAAACCTGCTGCCCCGGACTTTGTTGTGATGTGGGACAATGCCTATATCGTCCACGAGTTTGAAGGGGATTACGTAGAGTTTCCCGACATCCTTAAGCTCTGTAAGGCTGCAGGAAATGAAGATATGGTGGTAGAGTTTGCTTCTACCTCTAAAATCACATTGCCGGGAGCGGGAGTATCTTGCTTTGCCTGCAGCGAAGCAAATATGAAGCATCTTACAAAGCTGATAACCGCACAGGCCATTAGCTACGATAAGATGAATCAGCTGAGGCATCTTTTATTCCTGAAGGACAAGGAAAATGTCATCGCTTTGATGAAGAAGCACGGGGCTATTTTGAAGCCGCGTTTTGACATGGTCATCTCCAAACTTGATAAAGAGGTTGAGCCTCTTGGCATTGCAAAGTATATTAGACCGAAAGGCGGCTATTTCGTAAGTGTCTATGCGAAGCCGGGCACAGCGAAAAGGATCTATTCGCTCATGGAAGAAGCCGGAGTGGTAATGACAAAGGCCGGAGCTACTTACCCATATGGAATTGATCCGGATGATTCAAACCTGAGAGTCGCGCCCTCTTTTGTATCTTTGGATGAGCTTTCACAGGCTATGGATGTCTTCTGCACCTGCATTAAGTTGGCTGCAGTTGAAAAAGAGCTGGAATCCTATGGGGAGAAGAGGAGTTAAGTAAGCGAATAACTAAATAGAATACAAAGAAGCGGCGCCGTACTTTCTGATGTTGGCGCCGCTTCGTTAAAACCGCTTCATACCGTCTATGGTGACCCTTTCTAAGAACAACATCTTTTCAAGGCCGAGAGTTACGATTTCCTTTTCTGCTTCTATTCCCCGCTGTAAATAAATGCTGACACCACTGGCATCAAATACTTCAAAATCACCTTTGGGGGAATCCTCTATAAACCTTGCTGAAACTTCAGCATAAGAGCCTGATCAACAGCTCCGCATTTTGATCTCTAATATAATGTTCTTGAGATTCTTTGCTTCCATATGTTCTTTTAATTGATCTGTCAATTGGAACTTCATGCCCTTCACCTCCTGTGCTTTCTTGGTTTTCCGATGGAGAAAACTTCTTGCGTTCTATTTTAAGTAGGGTAGATAATATTCTTATACCCCCGAAAAGTATTCGTATTCAAATTATTTATAGAAGGTATGATAGAAAGTGAAAAAATCAATCATAGTCCACCCGATAGAACCTCTTTTTGATGAACATTCGAGGATTCTAATTTTAGGAACCTTCCCGTCACCCAGATCCAGGGAGGGGGAATTTTTTTACCACCATCCGCAGAATCGCTTTTGGAAGGTTATGGCGTACCTGACAGATTTCCCTGTGCCGGAAACAATAGCCCAGAAAAAGGCTATGATGCTGGGTAATGGTATCGCAGTATGGGATGTGATCCAAATCTGCAGAATAACCGGAGCCAGTGACAGCAGCATCCGTGATGTTGTGCCGACGGACCTCAGCATTATACTGGATCATGCACCTATTGAAAGAATCTTTGCCAACGGGGCAAAGGCGTACGATCTCTATATGAAATATTCTTATCCTAAAACAGGGCGTCCTATTGTAAAGCTTCCATCCACAAGCCCTGCCAACGCCGCCTGGAGCTTAGACAGACTCATCGAGGCATGGAGCATTATCCGCCCCGCCGGAATACACTAAGGTAATTTAATGTGTTTGAGGCGGGTGATTTTATTATGTATAGAATAGTGGTGATCGGCGGAGGCTGGTCCGGATGTGCGGCTGCACTTGCGGCCAGGAAGGCCGGAGCAGAGGTTGTTTTACTGGAAAAGACCGACATGCTCCTGGGACTCGGGAACGTGGGCGGTATCATGCGCAATAACGGCAGATATACGGGGGCGGAGGAAAATATCGCTCTCGGCGCCGATGAGCTTTTTAATATAACAGACAGTTGTTCACGGCATGTAAATGTTGACTTTCCTGGTCACATGCATGCCAGTCTTTACGATGTAATGAAGGTAGAACCGCGGGTGAGAAAGCTACTTGAAGAACGGGGAGTAGAGGTTCGTACCATTGCAAGGGCAGTGGATGTGACCATGGAAACACCCGAGCGGATGAAAAGCATCACTCTGGCAGACGGTACGGTTATAGAAGGTGATGCCTTCATTGAAACTACAGGATCCACGGGTCCCATGGGAAACTGCCTTACTTACGGAAACGGCTGTTGCATGTGCATACTCCGCTGTCCCGCTTTTGGACCCCGGGTAAGCATTACTCAAAAAGCAGGAAAAGTGGACATCATGGGTCAACGAAAGGATGGTGCCTTCGGCGCTTTCAGCGGATCGGGAAAGCTGGAAAAAGGCTCCCTCTCGGAGGATGTTCAGCGGGAACTCAATGAAAAGGGTGTTGCAATCCTTCCTGTTCCCAAGGAAGATGTAACAAAGGAGAAACTGGAGCTCAAAGTTTGCCTTCAATACGCTCTGGCAGAATACGCAGAAAACATCATTTTACTGGATACGGGTTATGCAAAAATTATGACCCCCTTTATACCATTGGAAAAGCTTCGTCAGGTTCCGGGCCTGGAATATGCCCGCTACGCTGACCCCTATGCCGGAGGAAAAGGAAATTCCATAAGATATCTTTCCGTTGCCGAGAGAGATGATGACATGAGGGTCACCGGTATTGAAAATCTTTTCTGCGGCGGAGAAAAGTCCGGACTTTTTATCGGCCACACGGAAGCTATTTCCACGGGTACTCTGGCAGGTTATAACTGTGCCCGATACTTAAAGGGGCTCCGGCCTCTGATCCTGCCCAATCAAATCGCCATAGGCGACCTTATCTCCTACGCCAACCAAATGGTTCAGACAAAGGATGGACTTATGACTCGTTACACCCTGGCCGGTGCTGCCTATTTCGAGAGGATGAAGGAGAAGGGGCTCTATACCACGGACCGGGAAACCATTAAAAACCGCATAAAGAAATACGACCTGGAGAATATATACAAGGAAAAAATATTGTGATATCCTAGGAAGACAAATATGTTAACAAGTGTCTATATATACAATCAAAGGAGAAAAAATGAGACTCAATAAATACATCGCCTCTGCGGGGCTTGCCTCCCGCAGAAAGGCGGATGAACTGATAAAAGCGGGGAAGGTGAAGATCAACGGCGCAATTATGGACGAGCCCGGCTACGATGTGGTCACGGAGGATGTGGTGGAGGTAAACGGCCATGTCATCGAAGGAGTGCGCAAAAATGTATACATCATGCTCAACAAGCCGAAAGGCTACATAACCAGCGTGTCCGATGATAAGGACAGACCCACGGTCATGGACCTGGTGGCAGAAGTGGACGCAAGGCTGTTTCCTGTGGGAAGGTTGGATTACAATACCTCGGGACTGTTGCTCATGACCAACGACGGGGAATTTGCATATCATCTCACCCATCCCAAGCACCAGGTGGAAAAGACCTATCGGGCAAAGGTGGCGGGAGTGCTTTCTCCGCAACGGATCACAAAGTTAAGAAGGGGTGTTGACATCGGTGGCTATATTACCGCTGCGTCCAAGGTGAGCGTGATCAAGCAATCGGAACGTTCCGCCATTGTGGAGATTAAAATCCACGAAGGCAAGAACCGCCAGATCCGCAAAATGTTTGCGGCGGTGGGAAATAAAGTCATTGAGCTGGAACGGGTGGCCATCGGAGACCTGTATCTGGGCCATTTGAAGGTGGGACACTATAGGAAGCTCACCAGGCAGGAAGTGGATTATCTGAAAAACAGCTAGAAAAGAGTGAGGGCAAGGTATACGCCTAAAGGCGTGATGGCCAGGGAAAGCAAGGTAGATAATACCACAATTTTAGAGGCTTCCTCACCACCAATGCCGTATTTTGCTGTCATTACGGGAACTATCGCTGCCGAGGGCAAGGTGATGACCAGGAGAGAGACCTGTTTCACAAGGGTGGATACGGGCAAAAACCATAAGATGCCAAAAGTGATAGCGGCGAAGACCGTTAGTCTGGTGATGCTCACCCCAAGAACCAGTGGGCTCCTGAACAGGGATGAAAAAGAGGAATTGTACAGAGTCGCCCCTATGTAGATCATGGAAAGAGGAGTGCAAAGCCCTCCCAGGATAGAAAGCAGCCGGACCAAAGCATCGGGGATCAGGGAATTGATCCCGGTTACACTGATGATCAGCCCCAGAAACGCAGCTATGACAGTAGCATTAAAGACCTGCTTTAAGGATTCTGAAAGAGATGTCTTTTCTACGTTTTCGTCTTCTTGATACAATCGCTTTGTGCGCTTGAGAATAAAAAGCCCGTAGCTCCAAAGCACAATAGCCATGGCCAGGTTGTTTGCCACCATGAGGATCAATCCGGGCTGGCCGAAAAAGGCCAGAGTAATTGGAAAACCCATAAATCCGTTGTTCGAAGTCAGCATGGACACCCGTACCATGCTCTCAAATTTTTTTGGGATGCGAGCTAGCTTTGCATAGAACAGCGCCAATAGTCCATATAAGAAATAGAAAGCAATCGAGAGTACAGTCATGATCAGGAACTGGATCAAAACTTTTCCCCGAACTTCATTTTCGATCATGCTGGAAAGCAAAAGGCAAGGCAGGGCAATATGTACGAGAATATTGCCTAAGCCTTCATTCTTGTCGTCATCGAGCCAATTGAATTTCCTGGTGAAATAACCGGTTGCCATAAGCCCGAAAAGGATAAAAAAAGGTGTAATCATAGCAGGTCTCCTATAATAAGCGATTTTACATTCTATCC
>DCUA01000218.1:0-1285 GCA_002329675.1 Firmicutes bacterium UBA1426
GATAAAGTCACAAAGCTGAAATGGTCTTTGAATATAAATATATGCGTAAAATAAGGAGGAACAAATGAAAATCTCACCACAGCTGGACAAAATACTCGGAAAGGCCTGGAGCGATATACCCCTTGATCGGCAGGATTGCAGGTACCTTTTGACAATCGATGAGCGGAGCTATGAATCAGGCGTCCTCAGGGCTGCCGCAGCAAGCATCATCAGGAGCAAAAACGATAATTCCGCCATCATATTAGGCCAGGTCGGAGTAGATGTGACCCCTTGTCCGGGTGGATGCAAGTTTTGTACGTTCGGCGAAGACCATACCCAATTCGAGGAGATCCATCTCAGTGATGAGGAGTTGGAGGAGAAAATAGCCGACTTTTGCAAATATGATGACCTATACGGACTATATCTCATGACGATGCATGAGTATGATCTGGATCGCTACTTACAAATTGTTAGAAAAGCCAAATCACTTGCGCCCAAAACAACGCAGATATGGGCAAATGTGGGCGATAGCAGTCTGGATGCCCTGAAGGAAATCAGAAAAGCCGGCGTCACCGGTATATACCACGTTTGCCGCATCGGCGAAGGCGTTGACACTAAACTCGACCCGAAAGACCGGGTTCAAACCATGAGAAATGCCCTGGATGCAGGGCTCGAACTGTACACCTGTTGTGAACCCATTGGACCGGAGCATACGGTAGACCAGTTGGTGGATAATATCTTTATCGGAGTGGAAATGGGTATTACTCAGCACGCAGCCATGCGCAGAGTGGCTGTTCCCGGCGCTCCTTTGGCCAAATACGGTCAGATCAGCGAGCTCAGACTAGCGCACATCGTGGCCACCATCTCCCTTTGTTCGGTAACGGTCCCCACCATGGCATACATGGGTGTTCATGAACCAAATGAGTTGAGTTATTTAGCAGGTGCCAATATTATCACCGCAGAGAGCGGTGCCAATCCGAGAGATTGCCAGTCCGACACATCGAAGAACCGTGGAATGGATATGGCTCGTAGCCGGAAGATGGTGTTTGAGTGCGGATTTGATTATCTGCGCAGGGGAGATGAAAGCAAGATCCCTATGAATATTGAGTATCTGATCAAAACAGATTCTTTGATATAAATAATCTCACCAGTTTTAAGCTAATTTCAAAACGGAGGTTGTTGTTTAACTATGAAGAGGATAAAAGCTGTTATACTTTTGATGTTGGTATTTTCTCTGCTTGCATTTACCGCGTGTTCCGATAATCAGAATAATGTTTCTGATGAAGGCGACAAGTTTGACGTGAAT
>DCUA01000218.1:1298-2121 GCA_002329675.1 Firmicutes bacterium UBA1426
GGCTGGGGTGGAGATGAGCAGAGAAACAAGTGGCTCGACAATGTAGTGGCCCCGGTTTTAAAGGATAAATATGACATTACCCTGGAACGTGTTCCGATGGACATCGATCAGATTCTTGCAAAGCTTTCGGGAGAAAAGCAAGCCGGTAGTGAGAATGGTTCCATAGACATGATCTGGATCAACGGGGAAAACTTCTACTCCGCAAAGGAAAACGGCCTCTTGTTCGGACCGTTCGCAGATAAGCTGCCCAACTATGGGAAATATATCGATACCGATGCCGAGGAAAATCAGAAGGATTTCGGCTACCCCATCGAAGGATATGAAGTACCCTACGGAAAAGCGCAGATGGTTCTGATCAATGACTCCGCCGTTACCCCGGAAACGCCGAAAAATATTGCTGAGCTACTGGATTTTGTTAAGAAATATCCGGGAAAAGTAACCTACCCCGCATTGCCGGACTTTACAGGAAGCGCTTTTGTCAGGAATATCATTTATGACGTCGTCGGCTATGAACAGTTCATGGATATGGAAGCGGATAAGGAAACCGTGAAAGAGGCCATCGAACCTGCCCTTGAGTACCTGNNGAGGTCAACAATATGTTTGCCGACGGTGAGTTGTATATGACCATCAGCTATGAGCCTTATTCCATTACAGTGGATATTGCCCAGGGCACTTTTCCGGAAACTGCCCGCTCTTTCCTTTTGGACAGCGGAATGATCGGAAATACAAACTACATTGCCATAGCGGCAAACTCGCCCCATAAGGCAGCAGCCATGGTGGCTATCAATGAGATTATTTCCGCTGAGATCCAGGCAAGTCAGTT
>DCUA01000218.1:2145-6502 GCA_002329675.1 Firmicutes bacterium UBA1426
CTCTTTGACAGCGTGGAGATCGGCATCGGCGCCATCCCCCAGGATGAACTTCTGAGCAAACGGGTTCCGGAAATGCCGGGAAATCTTATTCCTATCATTGAAGAGATATGGCAGGAAGAAGTTGTAGGAAAGTAATTTACGAGGATGAAAAAGTTGAGACCTTACCTGCTCCTGGCTCCATTGATCCTGCTTGGGATCCTGTTCCTGCTGGGAGTGGGAAATGCTCTGATCCAGAGTCTGGGATATATCCCTGCCTTTGGAATGACAGACCTAACATTAGAATATTATAAACAGGTGTTCAGCAATCCTACTCTGATTGCATCCGTTAAAGTGAGCCTGGTCATCGCTGTCGTATCTTCCGTGCTGGCAGCGATATTCGGTGTTCTTCTTTGCGCTGCACTTGTAATGAATGGTTATGTAAGGGACAGGATCGTACAGGCAATAAAAATTCCGATCCTGATCCCCCATACTATCGTTGCGTTGTTTATGATCATGTTCTTATCTCAGAACGGCCTTCTTGCCCGGATACTCTTTCACATGGGATTGATAACGGCCCAGGATGGTTTCCCCATGCTCCTGTATGACACGAATCACATCGGGATCATTCTGGCCTACCTCTGGAAGGAGATCCCCTTTGTAGCCTATTTTGTCCTCGCTCTGATGACCAGCATAAATTCAACGCTGGGAGAAGCGGCCGAAAACCTGGGCGCATCGGGTATAAGGTCATTTTTTCACATAACCCTGCCCTTATGTATGCCTGCAGTGAACAAAGCATTGCTGATCATTTTTGCGTTCTCGTTCGGAGCATATGAACTTCCCTTTTTACTGGGGGCTACGATACCTAAGGCCCTCCCTGTACAGGCCTACGTGGAATACATCCACCCCGACCTGCGACATCGCGCTTACGCAATGGCGATGAATGGAGTTATGCTTCTGATAACACTTGGAATATCCGGGATGTATTATCTGTTGTCCCGGAAAACAGAACGGATGAATGGTGAGCAACGTGGATAAAAGAAAGAGCAAGATCCTGAATATTGTAGCCTATGGCATTGTTTTTTTTATCGTAGTACCATTGCTCGTCCTGTCATTCTGGAGCTTTGCAGGACGCTGGCCATGGCCTGGTCTTTTTCCCGTTGGCTTTACTATGCGGGGAATGGAAGAACTTTTTTCAAAATCGGCGAACATGTTCTCTGTGGTCACTTCCAGTGTGTTGCTGTCCCTGACGGTTGCAGTACTGGCAACCGTTATCGGTACGATGACCGCAAGAGCTCTGGTGTTCTATGATTTCAAAGGAAAGGAACTGGTTTCCTTTGGAACCATATTACCCATTATTATTCCGGGTACGGCTTTCGCAATGGGCGTCCACGTTGTATTTATCTATCTGGGACTAGCGGATACATTCATAGGCGTTGTGCTGGTGCATCTGATCTATGCGCTGCCCTATACGGTCAACATCATGATGGATGTCACTGCGATGACGGGTGATAATTTGGAAATACAGGGTCAGGTCCTGGGAATACCGCCTTTTAGGTCCTTTTACCACATAACGCTTCCGCTGATAATGCCGGGGGTCATCTCTTCGGTGAGTATGGCCTATATCATATCATTCAGCCAGTATTTCATAACGCTGATGATCGGGGGAGGCAAGGTGAAGACACTTTCTGTAGTCATGGTTCCGTTCATTCAAAGCGGTGACCGCACCATCGCTTCGTCCTATGCACTTCTGTTTGTGCTGTCCACCTTCGTGGTTTTTATATTGCTGGAACTTGTGATCAAAAGGTTTACTGCCCGGTTAAATGGGATCTAAGTATGGAGGGTTGAATTGGAACTTTCATTGAAAAATATATCGGTGGCTCTTTCGGGAGAAGAAATTCTGGATTCCGTCAGCTTAACAGTCGATGATGGTGCATTTATCTCCCTTTTGGGCGCTTCCGGATGCGGTAAGAGTACATTGCTGAAAACCATTGCGGGAATCATTGCTCCTTCAAAAGGATCGGTTTTTTTGAACGGGGTATGCGCAGACCATCTGCCGCCCCATAAACGTGGAACGGTCATTGTTTTTCAGGATCTTCGCCTTTTTCCGCATATGACGGTGGCCGAGAACATTGCTTTCCCGATGAAAATGAGAGGGGCAGCGAGAGAAGAGTACGTCAGAACCACAACGGAGCTGCTTGAAAAAGTACAGCTTCAGGGATTCGAAAGAAGAAGAGTGCGGGAGATGTCCGGGGGTCAGCTCCAGAGAGTGGCGCTAGCAAGAGCTCTGGCAGCCAATCCTAATGTGCTGTTACTTGACGAACCCTTTTCCAGCCTGGATGAAAACCTGAGGCAGGACATGAGGCAATTGGTGCAAAGGCTTCAAAAGGATTACAAGATCACAACGATCCTCGTGACGCACGACAGGCAGGAAGCTTTGAGCATGTCCGATAAGATCGCTTTAATGATGGACGGTCGGATTCTTCAATATGATACACCGGAGAATATTTACGATACTTCGGTAAGTCGCACTGTCGCGGACTTCTTTGAAAGCGCACCATATATTGAAGGGGTCGTGAGAGATGGAATCTTTAAATGCGAAATAGCGGAATTCGTAGTTGATAAACCCGATGGAATTTATCAAGCTGTACTCCGTTCCGGTGCGATTTATATAGACGAAAAAGGACCAATCAGAGATTTTTATGTATCGGAGATACAGTATAGAGGTGAGGACTATAAAATAACCCTGAAAGAAGAGTCTTCGAATCTACAGCTGGAAACTTACATTTCGTCACCCTGCCAATTCAATGTTGGAGATATGGTTTGTATTGGATTAAATGTGAGCAGAGTGTTGCTTTTTTCATCGAATTAAGGTTTTATTGAAATTCTATGTTCAACGATTCAAAATCGAATATTAGTCAACTCCTTTTACTGCTTGTATAGCGTTTTTTACTGCTGAAGTGAAAATGTCAAATGTATAAATAATTTTATTTATTATATCAGTTGTCGCTTACTATTTTCTCTAAATATAGTTATAATAGACTACTATGGGACTGAGAGATATCATGAGTCTAAGAAAAAGGGAGGAAACCGTAATGGCATTGAAAAAAGTCTTAGTATTAGGTGTTGGAGCGCAAGGCACGGCGGCAGCGCAAAGACTGGATGAAGATCCGCAGGTTTCTGAAATCATATGTGCCAGCCGCAATCTGGCTACTGTAGAAAATCTGGTAAAACAACTTACAAAAGCAAAGGGGATTCAACTTGACGCCGCCGACAAAGATAGCATTGTAGAAGCGGCCAGAGGGGTTGACCTGATACTAAACGCACTTCCTCTGGAGTGGACAAAGAATGTTTTGGACGCGGCCTTAGAAGTAGAGGGGAACTACCAGGACTATGCTGCAACCACAGCTTTACACGAAGATTGGGTGGAAAGTATCCGTATTCAGTATGACGAGTACGGTCCAAAGTTTGAAGCTATCGGAAAGACTGCTCTCATTGGCACAGGTTCTGCACCTGGACTTATTTGCGCGGCAACCAGAGACGCCATGCGCCATTTGGATACCTGTGATACGATCTATAATATCGTGTGGGAAGGGGTAGAAACAAAGCGCTTCCTGCCGTTCTGGTGGTCACCGGTTACAGCCCTCCACGATATGAGCGAGGAAGCCTACGCGGTCATTGATGGCAACCTGGTACGAACACCGGCATTTGGCCTTCCATTCAAGAGAAAATACAGCTACATGGGCAAAGAAATTACATTTGTGGAGCATTGTCACGATGAGCCTATCCACTATTACTTTAACAGAGAAAAGTTCTTTAAAGGTGTGAAAAATGTATACTTCAAATACGCGGGAGCCGGCATTGATTTTTCCTTGCCATTATACAGAGCCGGCCTTCTTTCCCACAAGAAGGAAATGATAAATGGAGTTGAAATTGCACCCTTTGATGTAGTGAATGCTCATGTACCACCTGCACCAAGGACGAGGGAGGAAATCAAAGAAATCATCGACGAAGGATTGCTATCCGACTCCGGTTGCATGGCCATTGAAGCTTATGGTATGAAAGATAATAAAAACATTTTAGTCGAAACCCATGTAAACGCACCGGGGCTGGTTGAGTCCTTCGAGAAAGCAAGTATTTCCGCCGAAATGTATCTCACGGGACAAGGGGGGTATTTGTTCACTAAGATGTTCCTCAATGATAAGTTCCATCAAAGAGGGCTGATTTCATCTGACATGCTGACCTTTGAACAGATCGACTGCTATTTTGAATACGCGAAAGGATTGGATATAACGCTAAGCACAACCGTAAAAGAAATATGATTTCATATTAAAAACCTGCCGTTATGTGGCAGGTTTTTCCATCCTTTATCTATACGGAT
>DCUA01000186.1 GCA_002329675.1 Firmicutes bacterium UBA1426
CTTTCTTTCCCTGTCAGGCCTGGGTGCACCGCTCAGACTTGTGCCGATAACTCCGATGATGATCAGGGTCGTGCATACTATATGATATAAGTGCAATGGTTCTTTAAGAAATATTACGCCGGCGATAATGGAAATCGCAGTGGATAGGTTTCCGAATATTGTCGCTTTCACCGCCTCCATATGGGCCAGCATGTAGGCTATGAGCCGGGATGAAAAGGTTGTGGACAGCGCCCCGAGAAATGCTGTAGCAACAACAAATTCCCAGTGCCTCAGGGGGGCAAAATATTGCAGAGGCCCTTCAGTCACGACACCGGAAGCTAAGCTGATCATATTGAACAGAAGGCATCCGCCCACAGCGATGGAAAAGGCTATCGTGGCCGGATTGTACTCTCCTCGCACTCCCCGCATAAACACATTGCTGAAGGCCATGAGCACACTGGAGATGATCAGCAGGATGAGCCCGATCATGCTCACACCCTGGAAATCCTGAGCGCCGAAGACAAACATAGCGATCACTGCACTAATGGATAAAATAACAAAAGCATTCTGTACCAATGTGCCTTTTTCCCCTAAATAAAAATAAGCTATGATTTTTGCAAAAATAGGAACGACGGCGAAGATAATACCACTCTCTATGGAAGTTGCAAAAACCAGCCCCAGGGCTTGAAAAGACATAAATCCCAGATAGAACCCAGTAGTAAGAAATAGCTTTTCCCTGGATTTATTTTCAAAATTAACATCCCTGTGCCCCAAGGCCAGCGGGATGAAAGCTGCAATAGCCGCAAAGTTATATCTATGTGTCAGGATCTCTAAAGGTGTTGCTACGACCATGGAGTTTTTAATAGCCAAAAACGAAAAGCCGACAATAAGAGAAAACAGTACTGCTGCCCCATATACCAGTTTCCTATTTGTGCTCTCACTGTTTTCCGGTAGTATATCCGGTGATGTTTTCTCTTTCATATCGGCCTTATGTCCTTATATTCCTGCGTTGCGATGATCCAATATTTTTTCGATGATCCTTTTTCCGGCTGCGCAGTATGCGCCTGTCAGATCCCGGCCGAAGTCCAATTCTTCAATATATGCTGAAGGAAGTTCCGAAAGAAGTTCACCGTCAGCTACCAGATCTATTTTGGACAGCCCTTGCAAAAGCTCTATTCCTTTATACTTAACATATGCTTCTTTACGGACCCAGAGTCTAAAGAAAGCGTCTTTTCCGTTCTTACGTACAAATTCGCATTCTTCAGGCTTAAAGAAGCGCTCAGCAATCTTCAGCCATCTTTCAAAGTCCTCGTCGTTTCGTTCCGGCGGCATCTTGGAGGTTCGGAACCTTTTCATATCCTCAAGGTCAAACCCGATGGGGGAATGCTCAAAGGCGCAACCCCAGATATCACCGGAGTGGCTGACTGAAAAATGGATCCCGATGAAATCAGGAAAATACGGTTTTCCTGCGATGCTACGGGAGATGAGTGCAGATTCAAAGTCATTTTTCGATATGCCTATTCCCGCATCTGCCGCATATTCGCAGCCAAATCTACGGATCGCGTCTTCACTATTTTCAATTTGCTTCCTGTCGCATAAATATATATGCAATTTTCTATCCTCGGTTCCTTCCGGGCTACTTCCGACTCCTCTGATGACTCAAGACATTAACAGTATAACATAAAAGTAGCGGTACAGAAAACCGAATTCACTCCTGTTACCGTACCGCTCCTTCGCTTTAGGCTTATCTGAAAATCTTAAGCTTCTTTGCGCTTGTTCATGTATTTAATAAACACAAACAACTCGTGGAACCACAGAGGCGATGTGGAGATGGCTGTCAGTGCAAGCCACTCTGTCAGCCTCAGTTCAGCCGTTTCAAATACATCAATAAGGAACGGGATCTCCGTTACGGAAATCTGCAAGCCGAAGGCTACTATAAAAGCAACGATCATCAAACGGTTGCTGAAATGGTTGAACTTGAATATTGATCTGTTCAGGTTTCTCATGCCCATAGCGTTGAACAGCTGGGAAATAGCCAGTGTCGTAAATGCATAGGTCTGAGCATGAGAAAAGATATAGGGATCCGCATATGATGCTTTGATATTAGCAAAGGTTATCGCATCTCCGGCCGCCATCAAATGTGTAATGGGAGAATACAGGAAAGCCGCTAATGTAGTGCATCCTATAACGAAACCGAAGAATACCGTAATCGCATATCCACCGTGAGCAAAGATGCTTTCCTTTGGATCTCTCGGCTTTTCCTTCATGATGTCCGGGTCTCCGTCGTCAACGCCTAATGCAAGAGCCGGCAGAGAGTCTGTGATCAGGTTGACCCAGAGAATGTGGATTGCCTGGAGAGGAGCTGCAAGCCCCGCCACGATGGCAGTAAACATGGTTACAATTTCTCCCAGGTTGGAAGACAGCAGGAAGAGAACAGACTTTTTGATATTGTTGTAAATATTACGTCCTTCTTCTACTGCCTTTTCAATGGTTGCAAAGTTATCATCGGTTAGGACCATGTCGGAAGCACCTTTAGCAACATCGGTGCCGGTGATCCCCATAGCAACGCCGATATCAGCAGCTTTCAGCGAAGGTGCATCGTTGACACCGTCGCCCGTCATGGATACAATATGGCCATTGGCCTTAAAGGCATTTACGATCATAACCTTGTTTTCCGGGGATACTCTGGCGAAGACTCTCAATTCAGGAACTGCCGCGTTGAGTTCTTCCTGTGTCATATGGGAAAGCGTGTCGCCGGTGATACATTGATCTTCTCTTTCCGCAATTCCCAATTCCTTTGCAATGGCAAAAGCCGTATCTCTATGATCTCCGGTGATCATTATCGTCGTTATGGATGCCCCCTTAAATATTTGGACAGCACCGGCCGCTTCCGGTCTCGGCGGGTCTATCATTCCAACCAGACCTACAAAGGCCAGGCCTTCCTCCGTAGCTGTATCATCGTCTGTTTTAATTGCCAGAGCAAGTACACGGAGCGCCATAGTAGCCATTTGCTTTGCGGCGTCGTTGATTTTTACCCTATCTTCTTCCGTTATTTCTCTTATATTTCCGTTATCCAGGATATGGATGCAGTGCACGAGAAGTCTGTCCATGGCTCCCTTGGTGTAACTGATCACCTTTCCGTCAGCACCTTTGTGGACCGTGGTCATCATCTTGCGTCCGGAATCGAATGGTTGCTCATTGATCCTCGGGAATTCTTTCTCCAGTTCTTTTTTTGTCTTGCTTAGGTTCATACCCATGTCAAGCAAAGCCAACTCTGTGGGATCTCCGAACCGGCAATCTTCATCCACGACCGCATCGGTGCAGAGAACGAAGCCGTTTACGAACAAATCGTTGTTTGCGTAATCCAAATCCTTTACATCCATCAGCTTTTCGTTAGCATACACTTTGGTTACGGTCATTTTATTCTGCGTTAGTGTTCCGGTCTTATCGGAGCATACTACGCTGACCGATCCCAGAGTCTCCACTGCGGGGAGCCTTCTTACGATCGTATTGACCTTGACCATCCGCGTGACGCCCAGCGCCAGCACAATAGTGACGACAGCAGGCAAACCTTCCGGGATCGCGGCAACGGCGAGGGAAATGGCAGTAAGTAGCATCTCCATAACGTCCCTTTGCTGGAGCAGAGCGATTCCGAAGAGCGCTACACAGAGGAGCAGTGCGAGTATACCCAACACTTTGCCCAGGTCTCCCAGCCGCTTCTGAAGCGGTGTCATCTCTTCGGTGGATTCGTTGATCATTTTTGCGATCTTTCCGATCTCTGTATCCATACCGGTACCCGTGACAATGCCTTCTCCTCTGCCATATGCAACACTGGTAGATAAGTATGCCATATTGAGACGGTCACCCAAGGTAATCTCTGTATCCGCGATGAAGTCTGCTTCTTTCTGAACAGGAACCGATTCACCGGTTAACGACGATTCTTCGATCTTCAGATTGACACTGCTTAATAGACGCAAATCTGCCGGTACTACTCTGCCTGCTTCAAGAAGCACAATATCACCGGGCACCAGATTGGCTGCTTCTACATCATATATTTTACCGCCCCGTCGTACCAGTGCGGTTGGACTGGAAAGCTTTTTCAAAGCCTCCAGGGACTTCTCTGCCTTTGATTCCTGAATCATTCCTATTGTGGCATTCAACAGGACAATAGCCAGGATAATAATTGCGTCGGTGATTTCATTCAGAAAAAGTGAAACAGCCGTGGCTGCGAATAAGATATAGATCATCGGATCGCGCAACTGCGATATGAACATCTGAACCTTGGTCTTCGGCTTCTTTTCCTGAAATGCATTGGGTCCATAATGCTCGAAACGTTCTGCCGCCTCTTCCTCTGACAACCCCAACTGTTGATCCACCCGCAATTCTTCCAGCACCTGCTGTATTGACTGTTGCTCGTACATAAAAATCACTCCTTTTCCNNATGTAAAATTATTTTAGCCACACAAAATAAAAGAAGACCTTTAATATAAATCTGCATGTGTCGATTTAATGCTAAAAGTCTTGTTTCCGCATGCGGGTTTACGACCAGGCATTGCCGTCTTGTTGGTCACAAACAATTATAAACTACTCCCTTTCGGCGTTTATCCTTCTCTATACTAAACTTGAAAAATCCAGTTGTCAAGGGGAAATTGCCATTGTATAATTACACTGTAAAGTAATAAAGTATTCGCTAATTGTGTCAGGGTTAGAGAATGGAGAATGAAAATGAGCTACGAATCCAAGTTGAAGAATCAGGAAACAGATGATTTGTTCAAAGCCATTTTGTTGCTGGAAACAGAAGAAGAGTGCTACCGATTCTTTGAGGATATCTGCACGATAAAGGAACTCCAGGCGATCGCTCAACGTTTTCAGGTGGCCCGCCTTCTGGATCAAAAGAAAACCTACAATGAAATTGAAGAAATCACAAAAGCCAGTACAGCTACCATCAGTCGGGTAAACCGCTGCCTCATTTATGGCGCAGACGGCTACAGGCTCATCCTTAATAGATATAAGGAAGGCAGATAACTATACAAAATGAGGATGCTTCCCGAAAGGGTTGCATCCTCATTTATGTTATTTCAGCAGCTCTAAAGCTTTTTGCAGCTGCGTATCATTTTCTCTTTCCAGTACGCCGTCCGTAAAGTCTTCTTCTGTGATCTCCACTACATAGTCCGGCTCTACTCCCTTTTCATGTATCACGTTTCCATCCGGGGAGAAGTACTGCATCACGGTGAGTTTTGTGGCATCGCCGCTATCCAGCTGTACGATTTCCTGAATGATTCCTTTGCCATACGTGGTAGTTCCGACTATTTTCCCCACACCGCTGCTTTTGATAGCACCCGCCACGATCTCACTGGCACTGGCAGAGCCGCCGTTTACTAATACAACGTAGGGGATCTCTGTAGCAGCCGGATCGGAGGTGTAGTAATTCTTTTCGCCTTTCCGATCCTCGGTATAGGTGATAACTCCCTCAGGCAGCAAGGAGTCGGCAAGCCGGATGCAAACGTCTACCAACCCTCCCGGATTATCCCGGAGATCAATAACCAGACCTTTAACGCCGCTGAGCTCCATGTTTCTCAAAGTCTCAATAAAGTCCTCTGCGGTGTGTTTTTCAAAAGAACTTACCCGGATGTATCCCACGTTTCCTTCCAGCACTTCTCCTTTTACCGTTTCAAGGACGATCTTTGCACGTTTGATGGTAAACTCCATGGGGACATCTCCTCTGAGGATGGAGATGGTAACCTCAGTGCCCTCTTTGCCCCGCATAGCTGCTGCTGCAGCGTCAATGGTTTCTCCGCTGTACTCGACTCCGTCAACTTTGAGGATCTTGTCTTCGGATTTGATTCCTGCTTTGAAGGCAGGAGTACCATCAATTGGTGCCACCACGTTGATCAAGCCCTGTTTATCCGGGGCTATCGTCACACCGATCCCCTGGTATTCTCCCGACGCAGCAATCTGAAGATCTTCATACTCTTTCTTGGTCAGGTAAGCAGAATACGGATCCCCGATCCCTGCGAACAAACCCTTGTAGATGCCTTCATAAAGCTTTTCTTTGTCAACAGGTACGTAATATCTCTCCTCAATAAGCTGTTGCAGAGCGTCCAGCTGGCCGTAGTTTTCCTTGATCCTTTGGTAATCTTCATACTGTTCGGCGCTTATTTTTATCTGGTCTGTGACGATGCCGTAGATCTGGCTGTAGCCTCCCATTAATACGAGGCCGGCGCTTAAAGCTACGACGAGCAGTATGATCAGATTTCGTTTACTTAATGTTATCATTGGACGAGTTTCCTCTCCTCATATAAAATTGATTTTTCTATTATATCATAGACCAACCACGGGGACAGACCCT
>DCUA01000115.1 GCA_002329675.1 Firmicutes bacterium UBA1426
AATATATAACTTTTCCATAGAAGAGATAGTGTCAAGCGATGTTCGCAATTTCGAGGTACTCCGCCAATGAATTAAGCCGCTTGGGGCAACAGGGTACGAACCGACTCTTCGCTGAGATAAGCTCTGGAAACCGACCAATCTTCCGCATATTCCATGAGAAACGTGGTAACCAAGCGGAGATATGAGTCTGGATTCGGGAAGATTCCGACAACCCTTGTTCGCCGTCGTATCTCCTCGTTGAGCCGCTCCAACATGTTGGTCGAGGCGATCTTACGGGCATCCAGCTTAGGGAAGGCGTAGAAGGAAAGGGAATCCTCCAGCCCGTCCTCCAGCGTTTCAATGGCTTTGGGATATTTGTCTGCATACTTCTCACCCAGCGCCGCAGCGCGCGCCCTTGCCCCCTCCGCGGAGGGGGCAAGCCAAATCTCCTTGAGCTGCCCAGCGAATTCTGCCTTGTCGCGGTGAGGGATGTGGGCGAGGATATTTCGCATGAAATGCACCTTGCACCGTTGCCACGATGCGCCGACAAAGCTTGTCCGAATGGCGGCAATCAGCCCCTTATGCGCGTCCGAAACGACCAGCGAAGGCGTCCGCAAGCCACGCGCCTTCAGGCTATCAAACAGCTGCTGATAGGTGTCTTTGGATTCTTCCAGCATGGGCTCAACCGCCAGTACTTCACGATGCCCCTGAGCGTTTACGCCGCAAACGATCTGAATGGCCATGCTGATGACACGGCCAGCATAGCGCACTTTCTCATACAGCGCGTCGACCCAGAGCACGGGATATGCTTCATCCGTCAGGGAACGTTCCCTGAACGACTGTACCTGCTCGTTGAGCCCTTTGGTCATCTCACTAACCTGACTGCGGGACAGGTTTTGGATGCCCAGACTCTTGGCGAGCTTATCCATCTTGCGCGTGGATACCCCTTGCACGAAAGCTTCCTGTACTACCTGAATCAAGGCTGCTTCACTGCGCTTGCGCTCGGTTACGAAGAAGGGGATGTAGCCGCCGTTTCTGACTTTGGGGATCAGCAGGTACATGGTACCCATCCGAGTATCGTAGCGACGTGGACGATACCCGCTCCGACTGCTGGTTCGATCGTTACAGTGTTCATTTTTCTCTGCCCCCAATTTGCCTGAAACCTCCGCTTCCATCAATTGAGCGCAGAGCCATTCCAGCATGCTGAGCATCGGATCCGCTTCTCCCATACACCGCAGTAGCAATTCTGTGAGATTTGTGGTATCGTTTTTCTTGGCCATTGGTTTTCTCCTCCTCATTTGAATGCTTGGACATCATTCATTCTAGCGGAGTGCCAATGGCTTTGCCATTACTTTTCGAAATTGCGAACTTGATTATACTCGACCCTTCTCGCCAAAGCGCCAAGAACAATACGCACCGATAAAGCCACCAAGAAAATTGTTTATAATGTCATCAACGTCGCAAAGCCCGCGACCAGTAAAATATTGAGATATTTCTATTATGATTGACAAGCACAGACTCGCAATCATAGTAAATCTATATGGTTTCCCCCAACGAAAACTCTTAAAAGAATCATACAGCAAGTATCCAAGCGGTATGAATAATATAATATTTAAAAAAATAGATTTCCGGTAGTCAAGTCTTCCAGTGAACCATTCATTATAAGACCAAAATGGTGTACACCTAACAACTGATGTCAGATTTGCATTCCTTGAGAATAGGGTTATATAGATAAGACAGCCAAGGAATGCTACTGTGAAGTAATGTGCATACGAATTTCTATTTGAATGCACTCTCTTCCTCCTCACGAATAAAACTTGAAACAATTGGAGGTTCTTATTGCGTGAACTCACTATGTGACCCATTGTCAAAAGGTATCGAAGATATAATATGATTATTTTGAAAACATCTATCAGCGCTATATACTGTGGACCGATGACTTTTGATCAATGGATCACTATAGTGTTAATGGATAGACAGTTTCAAAATAAAAGTGATTTTTGTGACATTCATGAGTTTCTTCGATTTTAATTTAAAAGTACTTGATAACTAATTTACTTTGTTAGTTCTTTCTTAATATCAGATGAAGCAATCCCCGGTGTTCTCTTGAGTCTTACAACCTGCTTCCCATGTTCTTCGCACCACGCGACCGCCTCATCAAATCTACCACCTTTGTGATCTTCTCCGAGTGCCAAGGTATCGAAATCTATCTTTTCAAGAGCTTCTGCTCCAACACTCTGATATACAACAACCTCATCGACGACCCTAAGTGCTTTGATGATTTCAACACGTTCCTCTGTACTGTAGAGCACCTTTGCGTCTGGCTTATACTTCAAAATATAGTCGCCATCCTGGACGGCAACGATTAGGTAATCCCCATACTTCTTTGCTTGTTCAAATAGACGAAGATGTCCGAGATGGAAGTAATCATATACGCCAAATGTAACTATCTTATTCATTGTCGTACTCCTTCTTTAGCTCCATAACGCCTAAAAGCAAAGGATCATATATGAGCTCACAAGTTACATCTTCCTTGTACTTCTCATATAGAATTGGCAATTCAGTACATCCTAAGATGCAAGCTGGATAACGATTCACCAGTTCAAGAAATACCGACTTTACTTCGTCAGAATACTTATTCTGCTTTACCGCTTCTATGCAGTCTCGCAGCATCGAGTACTCTTTCGGCTTTGGAACAATGCATTTAATACGACGTTCTGCAAGGGCGTTTTGATATATTTGGGAATCTATAGTTCCTTCAGACCCCAGCAGATAGATCTCTTGAATTCCATCAGAAGCAATTTGGCTTACACAAGTATGTATGATATGAACAACGCGGTTCTCCAGTTCGGGAACCTTCTCATATATACGAGGCAAGAAAAGATGCGAAGTATTACAAGCCAAGATGATCTTTGTGCATCCTGCATTCACTAGTCCCTGCATCGAATCGGCCATTTCATCAACAAGCTGATCCACTTTCTCGTTGTACAGGAACGCTCGTACTCTACTGGGCATTGTGCAACGATTGTCAATTACTATTCTTGGCCTGTCCCATTCCTTCTCAGCCGGGAAAACATCTGCATACTGTTGGAATAGATGAATGGTGGCATATGTGCCCATTCCTCCAAGAACTCCGATAACAAAGTCTTTTTTCATATAATTCCTTCCCATTGAGCCTAACCCATCATTCCGTTTTCAAACCACTCTATTGCCCGATCATAATCATCAGGAGTGTCGATTTCTCTCGTCCTCATATTAAACGCTGGAAGAGGAAGCACTTCATTTAATACATCGTATACATGACAGGATGTTCCTTTAAGCTTATCTGCCCTTATCTTCACTATTCCTGACCACTGATAATTGCCTGATTTCTTAGAGAGGTTCACGACAGAGCCGTCCTCAACTGCGGCCATCACGGGTTCAGCTGATGTGATCGGAGAGATACCCAGGCACTCATTCTTGCATGCAAGAAACGCAGTGAAATCTTCTGGATTTTCTAAAGTATCTCCATCAAGAGATATTACATACTCTCGTACACCTACTAATGCTTTTCTGAGGCTATCCGCCACGCCGGTAGTTTCATAGTCATAGTTAAAGGCAAACATTATATCCTTACGGAACTCAGTAACAACATGGATCAGTCTTTCTGCCTGGAAGCCAACAACTATACGTATATCATCGTATTCATGCAGATTCTCAAGCAAGCGGATAATCAGTGGCTTCCCACAAATATCAACTAATGCTTTTGTCGTCCCAATACCAAGACGTGTCCCCATACCTGCACAGCAGATAATTACGGTCGTATTCTTTGGGTCAAAGGCGTTCATGGTTACCCCCTTATAAGAGCTTCCACAAGAAGTCAGTACAACGCTTATCGTCATAGAAAGCAAAATCGCTACTCCTCAAAAGCGATGGAGCAATAGGGCGCACTCCGCCAAATCCGATGCCAATATCAGCCATTCTGACCATGCCTGAATCGTTATCTCCATCTCCTATTGCCACCAATGGCTGAACGAATTGTTTGACCATCAGTTCCTTGTCAACGACACTTATGACCTTGGATATTCTGTCGTTCACTACTTCAGCCTTTGAGCAGTATGTGTGGTTCTCCATCCCAAGCTTTTTCATCAAGCCGCTAATCCATACGTCAATATTGCCGGTCAAAACATAACAACGGTCTTTATTCTCACGTATGAATTCCGCTATCGATTCATTCAACGGTATATCAGCAACAATATCATTGACTTCTCGTACAGATATATCAGACAAGATTTTCACGCGCCGAAGAAAACTCGTTTTAAACGGAATCTCCCCGCGCATTGTTGCCTCTGTCAGTTGACGCATCTCTTCTAACTTATTGATCTTTTGTGCTATCTCCGGTAAAACTTCTTTTCGGGTAATGGTTGAATCCATATCGAAAAGAAAAATATAATCTGACATATTTACCCTCGACTTAATCAAGATAGTAAGCCTTAAATCTGTGATGGGATACTTGTTTTTCAATAGGCGGAAGCTTCATATAATCTCCATAAAAAGATCTTAGCCATTCATCATAACCAGCAGGTACCCGATACTTCCTTCCTTCAAACTCTGCTACAGTAAAGGACTGAAACACATTTTTGGAACATACCTGCCGGGTTTCTGAAGTAAAGTTCCCCACTCTATTCGTTGACACATTCATATACTTTTTTGAATTCTGAATTATCTTGCCAATGAAATAGCTGTTGGGAATTACAGCAAGACAGTAATGCAATAGTATTTTTAGGCATTTCGTTACGGACGTTTTCTCAGGTAAATGTTTTGTTGTTTTAATCAAATATAATTTTTTATATAAGTCTCTTCTTTCAAATTGTTTTTGCAACTCAGTGTCATCATCCGGAGCATTATCATAAACAAAAACATCAATATTCACTCCCGTCTTAAAACCATTTTCATCTGGTTCATACAGAACTGTTCTTGTATCTAATATCTTGGCGAATGCTACATGAAAAGCCTTGTCTATTTCTAGACAAGATAATTTATATCTGCTATTCAGATTTTTTTTCGGGAAAACTGATATGAATCTATCATAATCATCCCTCAGCATACCAATATCAATGTCATCATCCCAGGGAATATATCCCTTATGTCTAATTGCACCCAGAAGTGTCCCACAATCAATCCAATAATGAATACTGTTATCCTCACAAAACTGAGCAACAAAGTCTAGAATGTCAAGTTGCGCTGCTTTAAGCTCATCTAATGTCATTTTTTTCATACATTTTTTCTCCACACCATCTTATTCACGACGCCAACGTAGCTCTGGATAATCCGTACAACCTTATCGGATACATTGGTGTCCACATAGTCCGGGACGGGGATTCCAAGATCTCCGTTCTGAACCATCTCAACGGCAAGGTCTACGCTCTGCAGCAAGCCAACTGTGTCGATACCACTCAGGACGAAGCATCCCTTGTCCAGGGCTTCTGGCCTTTCTGTGCTCGTTCTGATGCACACAGCCGGGATCGGATGGCCGATAGACGTATAGAAGGAACTCTCTTCCGGCAACGTGCCGCTGTCGCTTACAACGCAGAACGCATTCATTTGCAGGCAGTTGTAATCATGGAAGCCAAGCGGCTCATGTGCGATAACCCTCTTATCCAGTTCAAATCCGCTGCTTTCCAGACGCTTCCTGGATCTCGGATGGCAGGAATAAAGGATCGGCATATCGTATTTCTCCGCCATCTTATTGATTGCAGAAAAGAGAGAAGTGAAATTCTTCTCCGTATCAATGTTCTCCTCGCGATGAGCAGAAAGCAGGATATACTTTCCCTTCTCCAGACCAAGTCTCGCGTGGATGTCGCTCTTTTGAATCTGCTTCAGATTCTCCGTCAGCACTTCCGCCATCGGACTTCCCGTCACATACGTTCTTTCCTTCGGCAGACCGCAGTCAGCGAGATATCGTCTTGCGTGTTCGCTATAAGCCAGATTCACATCGGATATTATGTCAACTATGCGCCGGTTGGTCTCCTCCGGCAGACACTCATCCTTGCAGCGATTTCCGGCTTCCATGTGGAAGATCGGAATATGCAGGCGCTTCGCTCCGATTACAGACAGACAACTGTTCGTATCACCGAGGACAAGCACGGCATCCGGCTTTGTAGCAACCATCGCCTTATAGCTTCGGTCGATGATGTTCCCCATCGTTGCACCGAGGTCATCGCCAACTGCGTCCAGATACAGCTCAGGATCGTCAAGACCGAGGTCCTTAAAAAACACACCATTCAGGTTGTAATCATAGTTCTGACCGGTATGCCACAGCTGAGTATCAAAATACTTCCGGCACTTTTTGATGACGGCAGCCAAGCGGATGATCTCAGGTCTTGTGCCGACAATAATGGCCAGTTTAATCTTTCCGTTTTCTTTCCAACTCGGATATTCCATACTCTTACTCCTTCACAACCGGCTCAAAGAATGTATCCGGATGATCCTTATCCAATAGCTCTGACGCGAACATCACGGTAACCAGGTCTTCCGTCTCGCTCAGGTTAATGATATTATGCGTCCAGCCGGGTTTCATGTAAACGCCCTGGATCTTCTCACCAGACACATCATACTCTTCGATCTCGCCGTCCTTCAGATTCCTCATCTGGATCAGGCCATGACCGTGAACCACAATGAAGATTTCCCACTTTGACTGATGCCAGTGCTGACCCTTCGTGATACCCGGCTTGCTGATATTGATGGACACCTGCCCATGGTCCAGCGTGCGGATCAATTCTGTAAAGCTACCACGCTGATCCACATTCATCTTGTAATCGAAGACGGTTTTCTCACGAGGCAAGTAACTGAGATACATCGCGTATAGTTTCTTCTCAAATGATCCTGGCGTCAGGCTGTTGATGATATAGTCCTGCGGGAAATCATGGAACTTATGGAGAAGATCAACGATCTCCCCCAATGTTGCCTTGTGCTTCACCGGGCAGTGGCAGTAACGCCCAGATTCATCCGGAACAGCCTCCACACCTTCATAATGGCATCGATGTGGGTGGCCCTCCATAGCATCATAGATTTCGTCGCAGATGTCATCGAAGAAAACCATCTCCATCAGGACCGAGGGATCGTTAACGGTAATAGGTTCTTCTCTTGCAATGCAATAGCAGAAGGTACCAACTGCGCTGTTATACCGTGGCCTAATCCACTTTCCAACCATATTCTCGAAGCGATAGACATACACAGGAGCACCGGTCTCCTCGCCATACTTGAACATCAGTTCTTCACCGGCAAGTTTGGAGCGGCCATACTCGGAGTTTCCGAATCGACCAGAGAGTGTTGCCTGGACAGAGGAGGTGATCATGATCGGAGCCTTGTTGTTATGCTTCTTCAGACAATCGAGAAGTGTGGATGTGAATCCGAAATTGCCCTCCATGAACTCAGAGGTCTCTTTCGGCCGGTTTACTCCTGCAGCATGGACGATGAAGTCACAGTCAGAGCAGAAACGGTCAAGGTCATCCTCTGTGTTATTCCTGTCGTACTCATAGATCTCGTCGATCTTCAGGTTAGGCCTTGTCCGGTTTTTTCCGTCCCTGATTGCCTTTAAATTCTCTACCAGATTACGGCCTAATGCTCCTGCCGCGCCTGTAATTAATATGTTCATGTGGCCTTATTTCCCTTTCTCGATATTCTGAGTTCTTGGTTGACCACATGGGTCAAGGCAAACAATATTATAAAAGTTGTTCCTCATCAAGTCCCAACAGTATTTCCGTCTTCAACTCTCCCATCGGACGAAACACTCGCAGATGTTGATATCGTAGAATTTGATCCGATCCACACACGATCACCAACGTAAGCTAAGCTTTTTACGACTGAGTTCGTATAGATCAAGCAGAAGGAACCAATGGTGCTGTCATGATGAAGTTCTACTCCCGGATTGAGAATGCAGCCATCACCACAGGTTGCGTTGTTCTGGACAACTGCATTGTTCAGGATTACGCAGCCGGTGCCGATGTGAGCATGAGGGCTGATGTAAGCCGATGGATGGATGATATTCGGGAACGAGAAGCCGATAGATGCGGCCTCCTTGTATAGCCGATCCCGGAGTACGTTGTTCCCGATGGTTACCAGAAGCAGCTTGTACTCCGGGTAGAAGGATGCCATCTCACTTGTTCTGCCTATCACAGGCATTCCATCAACAACGGTTGCGTTTCCATCATCAAGAAATGCGCAATCATATTGTAGGCTTGCATGTTCCAGCACTACTCTTCCGAATCCGCCTGCTCCTACGAGTAATAGTTTATCCATCCGTCTCAGCCCTTAATTGTGTCTAATGCCTTTCAGTTCTTCCTGTACATAATCTGTTGTCAGAATCTTCTTTACAACACCGTCAACGTCCAGCCTTACAGTATTGTGGCTTGTATAGCTTTCCTCTGCTTGGGTTTCTACCTTGCCTTCAACAAAATACTTGTCATAATTCAAGTCGCGGTTATCAGCGGCTACTCGGAAATAGTGACCCATATCTTCTGAGCGGAGTCGCTCTTCTCTTGTCATAAGAGTTTCATACAATTTCTCTCCATGGCGCGTTCCAATGATATTCGTTCCTGTGTCACCAAATAGCTGCTGAACACCCTTGGCGAGATCTCCAATCGTACTTGCATCTGCCTTCTGGATGAACAAATCGCCGGGATTAGCGTGCTCAAAAGCAAAGCGAACCAGCTCTACAGCCTCGTCCAAATTCATGAGGAAACGGGTCATCTCAGGATTCGTTATGGTAATCGGGCTACCAGCATGAATCTGATCGATAAAGAGCGGAATAACGGATCCACGAGAACACATAACATTACCGTATCGTGTACAGCAGATTACGGTTTCAGACCGCTCAGCGGCCACACGAGCATTGGCATATATGACATGCTCCATCATCGCTTTACTGATACCCATGGCATTGATAGGATATGCCGCCTTGTCTGTGGACAAACATACGACCCTCTTTACACCGGCATCAATGGCGGCATGGAGAACATTATCCGTTCCTTCAACATTTGTCTTAACTGCCTGCATCGGGAAGAATTCGCAGGACGGAACCTGCTTAAGAGCAGCAGCATGGAAGATAAAATCCACACCTGGCATTGCGTCCGCTACAGACCTGGGATCTCTCACATCTCCTACATAAAATTTGACCTTTTTGGCAGCGTCTGGATGCTTCGCCTGAAGCTCATGACGCATGTCGTCCTGTTTCTTCTCATCCCGAGAGAATATACGGATCTGTCCAATGTCTGTTTCTAGGAAATGTTTTAAAACGGTGTTGCCGAAACTGCCGGTACCACCAGTAATCATTAATGTTGCCCCACTGAATGCTGACATTGCTCTCCCTCCGACCATAAACGCTCATTTTTTTCTAAGCGAGTTCTTATATGTATTCCTAACTATTCTTTTCAGTCCGCCTTCGATGCCCCAGCGGCATATTGAAATTCTTGTTCTTACATCAAGTTTTCCTTGCTGTTGGAGCTTCTGTTGAATTAACTTACCAAGTTTTGGATGCTGTCTTTTTACCGCAAAATAGCAAAGCTGCTCTAAAAAACCATCTGCTTGAGTATTAATATCAGAATATTCCTTAATCAGCATTTCTTCTTCTTGATAAAGACTGTCCTGAGCTTTTACTGTGACTTGCTGCTCATGCACCCTTGATATGACTAATGCCTCATCAGCATAGCAGTAGCTGTACCCGTTCACAGCGATACGCATCCAAAGCTCTCTGTCCAGTAAGTGTTTATAGTCAATCCGAAAGTCACCAACCTCTTGAAGAATCGTCTTTGGAATCAAAAGTCCGCATCCGTTAAACGTTTTTTTATTCAGCGTCTCACCAAATGCTTGTACTGGACTAAGGACGCCTATCGAATTATTAAATAGATTGGAAGTTGTTTTTCCACTCGGCCTCATAATTAAATCGTTGCATCCAAGGACTGTGGTATCAGGATTCAGATTATAACGATCAATAAGCGCAAGAAGCGTTTCTATCTTTTTGGGCAAGTAAAGGTCATCATGGGAAAGCCATGAAAACCAGAATCCTTCCATCTGTTTGATCCCATAATTTAGTGCTGAAGCACATCCACCGTTGGGCTTTTCAAAATATCGGATTTTATCCCCATATGATTCTGCGACCCGCTTCGTTGCGCCATCATCTGGAGACCCATCATTCACAACGATAATCTCTATGTTTTTATATGATTGCGCAAGTGCTGAATCTATAGCCTCGGCCAGATAATTGGAGGCATTATACGCTGGGATAACAATTGAAACTTTTTCTCTGTCCATTATATTTATCTCCATCACTTATGCTTCCTCTGTTCGACAAAACTCTTGACAAATTCAATACCCCAAGCGGGATTCAAACCTTTTATCATGAGGGTATTGCTGAATCTTATGCTCTTGAAGATATAGCCTGTAACAACATTAGTAAAAAATTGTGTTATCAAGGAGGCAATTGCGGCTCCTATAATACCTAACGGTGGAATTAACACAGAATTCAAAATAACATTTGCCAAAGCTCCTGTAAGATTAATTTTCCAAAGGATGCTTTGCTTGTTTTCGGCCAAGACCCATATGTTTCTAACTGATCCAAGATAAGAAAAAGTTGTGTACCATATCACTATTTGAAGAGCTGGTACTGCAGGAGCATATGCTGCACCGTAAAGAATCTTAATAATCAACCGTGCAAAAAGCGTAAAGACCACGCTTTGCGCGAGCGAAAAATATATAATAATGGAGTATAGTTTTGTTAATTTTTCTTCGAATACAAGGTTATTATTTTTTTTACTTTCAAAAATAGAAGGCCTTGCCGAGTCAATAATTGCAGCAAACACAAAATTTGTCATTGCGGCTATGGTTACTGCTGCAGAATAATAACCCGTGGCCGATTCGTCGATTAGCATCTTCAGCATAATCTTGTCTGTTTGGGCAAAAATTACAATCATAATATTAGACAAGATATAATGTTTACTTTTGTTGAGCATCCTCCTAGCATGTTCTATAGAGAACCTCAGTTTGCTTGTTCCAAGTTTATGGTACAAACCTATCAGAATAGCATCAACAATCATCACATCAAGCGTTTTAACAAATACGAACCAATAGATATTTTTACTAGTGGCCAGCAAAAAAATCTGGTAGGCAGTCGTTATCACATACGCAATCAGCATTGTAATAGACGTGTATTTTGATAATAATTTGGCTTGGAACCAATACTGCATCAATTCCAACGCATAGAATAATAAGATTAGGCTGTAAATATAACAAACGATATGAGTGGTTGTCTCTCCGGGATTTGCTATCGTTGCAAAGGCTGCAACTGCTATTATGCTTATAACGCTGGATAAGCATGTCAGGGTGATGACTGTCCCGAGAATCGTACCCTCATTCTTTTCTTCACTATTGATTATTTCTTGAACAACAATGGAATCCAATCCAAGTTTCATGATGGGTGTCAAAAATGCCACAAGTGAAATCGCATAGTTTATTAACCCATAATTTGAAGGCCCCAGATAACGTGCTGTCAGCATACTGACCACTAGGCCGAGCAAAGCTTGCACAATCTTGCAGCCAATAATCCACATGGCATTATTTACTACTCTGTTCTTCATCCTCAACCTACTCTTCTTTCTCCAAGGAGAATCAACTGCTATTTATACTGTCGCGTAAATCTCTAAATAATCTGTATAGCGGCTGTTCATATCAAATATTTTCGCTCTAGTCATGCAGGCCTCTGATGAAAACGGGTGGTCTTCACAAATGCGCATTATCTCTGCTTTTAATGCAGACAAATCATCACAATCAATAGTGATCCCACACGTTTCATCAATGATCTCGGGGCTTCCGCCCGTTCTAAAAGTCACAACCGGAGTGCCACAAGCAAGTGATTCAATATTAGTAGTGGGAAAATTATCCTCTCGAGTTGGATTCACAAATACATCTGCGGCTGTATAAATTTCAGCCAGTTCCTTCTGGTTATGCGTCCTGTGGATTGAAATAATGTTTTCCGGTAGTCTCCTATCAATTTCCTCATTTGTGCCAACAAGAATAATTTGATATTCTTCCGGCAGGTCTCTAGCTAGCCATTCAAAAACGTCAAGGCCTTTACGTTTTTCCCAACTAAAAGCAACACCTAAAACCATATATTTCTTTTCACATTCATGTTTTTTCATATAGTTTAAGGTACTCCTCATATTTTAAAGTTGCAGCAAAAACATGGGCTCTGTCAATGCAGGATGCTTCATGAAAAGGTTTCTTCTCGCAGATATACTTGACTGCATCTAACATGGCGTCCCGATTATTGTATGGAACAATTATTCCGCATTCCTCAGTCACAATCTCTGGACATCCACCAGTTCGAAACGTTACTACAGGAGTGCCACATGCAAGTGACTCTATATTCGTCATACCTAATACTTCTTCTCTAGTCGGATTAACAAAAACATCAACTGCGGTATAAATCTCTGCCAATTCGTGCTGATCATTAGTTTTATGTATGGAGATGATTTTTCTAGGTAACTCCCTATCTGTAGTGTCATTCGTCCCCACTAGTACAATTTGATAGTCTTCTGGAAGATTCTCAGAAAGCCAAACAAATACGTCAAGTCCCTTTGCCTTTCCCCAAGTGAAAGCAACACCCAGTATGAGTTTTACCCCCCCCCTAATACCATAGCGGGTTCTGAAGTCGCTGTCTGTCGGATGGAAAACTGCCAGGTCAATTCCGTTATTGATGACTTTAATTGGATATTCTCCGAGAAAAGATTCTCTGACAAGTCCTGCAAGCCATTCTGAAGGCGTTACAATAGTTAGACGATTGCCCAATGAAGTCAGCCACTTTTTTTTGTCTTCAAAGCATTTCTTACTCCTGTCAAAAAAATAGCTCTTGGGATACACTCCCCACTGTGGACAACCTCCACATCCTGTCTTCCATTTTTCACACTGTACAAAGGTAAACCAAGCGCACTTTCCTGTAAACCACCAGCAATCATGCATCGTTATGATGATTTTTGCCCGTGTATTCCTCAAATACTTAAAGAGAATCGGAAGACACAGGTAGTTTCCATGTAGATTATGCAGATGTATTATGTCAGGATTTTCTTCCTTTAGTTTTCTAATCAACTGGACGGTCCTGAGTGCAGAAAAATATCCCTGCTTTCCTGTGATCTTGGAAAGCTGATCATGTATATGCGATTCGACCCAATTGCTCAGGCATATCGAATTCTCATCATCATAATGGCCAATTCCGTATGCGAAAAAATACTCATTGCCAGATTCTTTCAATACAGAGCATAAAGATCTTGCAATTTTACCTGTACTTCCATTACAGGATGAATTAATTAGGAATACTTTCATATTCTTCGATCCCCTCATTTGTTGTGTCCGTCTCTTGGTTGACATTTCCTTTAAGCATTAAACAAGGTGTCAGGAAGAACACTACAGAAATTGAATTCATATCATTAAACGTGTTAAACAATGTCAGGAATAATGTAAGTATCTCCAACATATTGATATATTGTTTATGGATATATCTCCTCATGACGGAAAAAGCAGAATGTAATAATCCTACATAGCTAATGCCTCCGATCCCCATGTAAGCAAGCTGCACCAATATTTGCGAATCTATACCCGCTTCGCTGGATCCAAATAGAGGATGAGCTAGGAATGATGTCCACGACTTATAGAAATAATTAAATCTTGAAAGCTGCAATATGTTGGATGCATCTAAAGCACTGGAAATTTTCCCGATTTTCTCTGTAAAGATATCAACCCCAAATGCATCTCCGATTATATAAATCAGATTCATAAAGTACTGATAGAACGCCAAAACAAAGATCAATATAATAAAAAGTGCTAACATGCCTGAGCTGCTCTTTTCCGTTCTCGCGTAGAAGAACAGCAATAGGGCTGACAGCAAAAGCATAATAATAGCTGTAGTAAATCCAGCTTTTATGATCGTAATGCCGAATATAACTATTGGTACAATGTACAGGATACGACGCTGACCAAGCTTCTCTCTCCGAAACAGCTTGCAAAAAAGAGCGATACTAATGAACACAAGCCCATAAATAAATCCGTAACCACCGCATCCTATCGAATGAAGAAAAGAAGTATCCATTGCCATAGAAGTATTTCCGTACATAGCACGAGATGCCAATGGGTACATATTTATTGCTCTCATGGTCGCAAATGACCAGAACGCCATGAGTAAAATATGAATTTTTAAGTGTGCTTCTCTCTCTCCATCTTCAAAGTTCAAGGCAACTATTTCAAAGCACAAAGTCCAGAAAACAATGTGGAGGTAACCCGCAAAGAACGTTACCCATTGGTATGATCCACCATGTAAATATAGCAGAATAGAAAACAATAAAACAATAAAAAACCACTTCAGAAGCGGAGAATGTAAGAAATCTGATCCTATTAAAAGTCCAGACTGTAAAGCCCAAAGAAACACTATGACATACGTGAAGGCAGCAAGATAAAAACTGTATTGCAACCGAATAAATGTACACGTGCTATACACAAACAGGGCTGATATTATTAATAGAATAAGACTTGAGACTCGAACTTTCATATAACCGCTCCGTTAGCTTTATTATGAGATCGCATGAAATGACGCCCTGATTTTTCTGGCATACTCTATATTGGACATCTTTTCGGCAAAGGCTCTGCCGCTTACAGTCATCCGGTCTCGGTTCTTTTGTATCGTTTCGATTGCGCGGGCAGCATCCTCAACATCATCTTCTTTGAAACACGCTCCGTCTCCGCTGACACGAATAAACTCTTCGGCACCGGCCACATTACATGCTGCCACTGGGACTCCCGCTGCCGCAGCCTCCAGACCAGCCAATGGAAAACCTTCAAACGCCGACGGAATCATCAGCACATCTATCATCTTGAGAAGATCCGGAATATCGTTACGGCGTCCAAGGAAAGTGACTTGCCCTTTTAATCCATATTCTTCAACCTTGCGCTCCAAGTAAGCCATGTAATCCGGCTCTCGACATTCTCCGGCAAAAACGCCTATTGCGTCATAACCTTTTTCTCGAAGAGCATTAATGAGTCTAAGCGTAAACCATTGTTTCTTCGACTCCTGTATAAGAGCAACATGTCCGATTAAAAGCGTTTTTGACATCTGATCCTCCCGTTTATCAAGGGCAGATCATTTCATGTCATAAACATTCCATGCACACCCTTGCTGTAGTTTTCGTAGCTTTGCCGTAGGCAAAATCTATACCCGGTCTCCAGACTGCTTTCTCCTTGCTTCATGGCCCTGAGAACAGCATCAGCAACTTCTGTTGCTGCCCCGCCTGCTGGAAACAGTTCTCCGCATCCCGCGGATATCAGCACTTCTTTCGAACCTCCCTGATCCATGCCAACAACATGGGTTCTCGCTGACATCGCCTCAAGGACAGTCAGGGGCATCCCCTCTGACGATGGAACAACAACACAATCTGTTGCTGCCAAAATGTCTCCGATATCACGACGGAATCCCGGAGCATAGATATCATTCTTCATTCCGTTATCCTGGATGAACTTATCGATGCTCTTCTTGTAGTCCCGGTCTGCATCAGTAACTACATCACCGATCATAAGGCCGATTACAGCCGTACCGCGTTTTTTGATTTCATGTACTGTCCTGACAAACAAATCCTGGCATTTATTCTTCGTGATCGCGCCTATATGAGTGAGGATCAGTACCCCCCCCCCGCACGATTTTCCGGC
>DCUA01000010.1 GCA_002329675.1 Firmicutes bacterium UBA1426
GCCAGCTGCTCCATGTAACTCGTATCCGATGTGAGTTCATCATAGGTCGTCGGCATTTCTACCGTAACCCGCTGCTCGTCGGATGAGGTCGTTTCGGTGGGATCGATATAATAAACACGTCTTACAAGAGAGTTCGGATCATTGGCGAGATTGACAATCGCTTCATACTTGTCATGGCTGACGATGGACAGACGATCCACCTCATCAACACCGGTTCTGTCGCCGTAAGGAAGACGCAGTCCTCTGCCGATAGTCTGTTCCGTTAAGGTTTCCGAGGCTGATGCCCGTAAAGGCACTATCGTGTAGAGATTGGTTACATCCCAGCCTTCCTTCAGCATATTTACATGGATGACAATCTCGATTTTATTATCCGGCTTTTCAAGAGAAAGCAACTGCTCGATGTTCTCGTCTTTTTCTGCTCCGCGCTGTGAAGAATTGATTTCTATAACCTTGTCTTTGTAATAGCCACGGAAAAAGTCATCCGAGGTGATATACTCCCTGATTTTTTTCGAGTGGTCGGTGTCCTTCGCCACAACGAGAATAAACGGCTTCACAACAGGCCTGCCGAAAGTCCGGGCGTAAATCTCAAGGTGGCTCTTTGTCTCCTCATGCAGACGGACACCGTCATTCAACTTTTCATGGTCAAGCTGTTCGGGTGTATATTCCTCCGGTCTGAAATCTTTACGAGTGAAGACCACAGGCACTTTGACATACTTCCCGTCGTTCAGCGCATGGGCAAGCGTGTATTCATAGACAACATTCTTGAAGTCTACTTTTCGCGCACCTTTCTGAATCTGGGGAGTAGCTGTCAACTCCACACCTAAAATCGGGCGCAGCTCATTGATGACATCAAAACTCTTATCCGCATGGTAGTGATGACTTTCATCCATGAAGATGCATAGGTCATCCAGAGATTGCAAGTACGCAAAATAGGACTCCCCAAGCACCTCATTCAAACGCTTGATGCGGGCAGGGCTGCCGGATGAGACCTTGCTGTCAGAGTTCAGTTTTGCAATATTAAAGATGTTAATAACGACGTCATTCACGCCGAAAGTTCCCTGACGGAAGTCGTTATAATTGTCTCCATCGATAATGCGAGGCGGACTCACGAATTTATCCAGCCCACGGAACACATACTTCGGGTTTGACGAATTTCCAAGATCATCCTTCAGCTTCCTGTAAATCGTGAGGTTAGGAGCCATCACGAAAAAGTTCTTTATGCCCTTCTCGTATCGGAGATATGCAATGCAGGCTCCCATGAGACGGGTCTTGCCGATACCTGTTGCCAGGGCAAAGCAGAACGATGGAAAGTCACGCTCAAACGATGTCAAGGTCGGNNGAGCCGCAGCCAGGTCATCGGCGTAAAATTCCGCAGCTGCCTCGGAAGCCCATTCACTAATTTTCTTCGTTCTTTTGTCCTCGGTAGTAAGTGTCTCAAGTTTCGCCTGATGTTCGGAACGAATCTGTTCCGTTGTCGTAGGATTCTTTGCCAGACTGAGTGTGTCGCAGAGTCTGGCAAAAATCTCAAGGCTTTCATGCTGCGGCGGACGCAGTGCGAGCGCATTGTTTATGTACTTGGAGTTGTATGAGTAGAAATTCTCAGTATAGGATTCCTTAATCATCTTCCCACTCCTCCTCGTCACATTCCGGCACATCAATGATATTCAGATTATAGTTGTCCACACCATACTCGCACTTGTTGAGGACGGACTGCGGAATCTTCTTCACAGTAATATTGTCATAGCGTTTATTTAAGCCAACATCAAACGCAGGAGCACAGATAAGCAGACTCTCGAAAGCATCCACTTCCTTGGCAAGGCTGTCGAGCATAGCAGCTGTCAGATACTGCGTGGTGACATAGATGAAGCTGTTGTCCTGACTGTATCCCTGCTTCCAGAAAACATCCGGAACTGGCGCATAGAAGTAACCATTTACCTTTGCAACTGCCGCCACAAGCATCTGAGCATTGTATTTATCGGAAAAGACATCGTTACCGTGTTCGTCTTTGACAATCAATGTAGGGGCAAGTTCATAGAACCTGTATCCACCTCCACCTTGCCATTTTGTTGTCTCAGTGATTCCACCGGCATCAGTACCATCAATAACAGTCTTAAGCCGTGGTATACAATGGGTGTAACAATGATCGCCAAGTTCAACGCCTATCCAAGTTCTCTGAAGTTTTGTTGCCGTAGCTGCTGTAGTACCAGAGCCAAGGAAAGAGTCCAAAACCAAATCACCAGGCTCTGTTGTCATTTCGACAATTCTACCGACCAATGCTTCGGGTTTTTTCCCTTTTGGGAAAACAACTCCGCCTTCCTTGCTCAAATTGTTGATATTTGAAGTAAAGTCCCAATATGTGCCCTGCAAATCTTTTTTATAGAGCACACCATCAATAACCTCGCTAATGTCACGAAGCCAAGCGAACAATCGGCATTTTTCTCCTTTATAGAACTGCTCATATAAAATTCCTTTGTTCTTACCGGTCTTAGGTACGTACTCGATGGAGACAATATCATCATTCAAACCGAGCTCCTTTTTTGCGCTTATAACACGAGTACGAATTGATGACTGCGCATCTTTTGCCTCAAAAATACTCGTGCCGTATTTGTAATAGACCTCTTTTTCTGTGATACCTTCCTTGGCCATTACTTGTCGAACAGACATTACCATTGCTCCAGGCCGCCTGTATATTTTTATTTCATTCCCATCGCCATCCACGGTGGAGCCTACATATTCCTTGCCTCCTGGATTATATAGCACCGAAGTATAATGCCAGTTCTTTCCTTGCTCTCGATAACTTACAACATATTCGTACATTTCCGTATAATCGAAAGCTCCCTTAAAAGGCTGAACAAGCTCATAGTTTTTAGCATAGGATATGATAAACTCGCAGTTCTTTTTCAATCGTTTATCTTCACCGCCACCTGATGCCCCTGCCGCATTTTTCATATTAACGGAGACCATGTTAATAAAATTACCGCGGCCAAAAATCTCATCGCACAGCACTTTTAGATATGCTTGCTCTTCGTCATCGATTTGAATCCAAATAGTTCCATCTTCAGAGAGAAGATTACGTAACAACTCTAACCTTGCTCTCATCAGTCCAAGCCAAATGGAATGCTCCAGGTTGTCGTCATAATGCTCGAATGCTTCACCCGTGTTATATGGTGGATCGATATAGATACACTTCACTTGTCCAGCATACTGCTGCTCCAAAGCTTTCAGTGCCAGAAGGTTATCACCGTGTATCAGCATATTCTCGCTTTTGGGATCGCCATAATCTTTGGACGGATCGTGGAGCAGAATGCGAGGTTCGACCTCAGGCTCCTGTCCTTTTCCTATCCACGTAAGTTCCAATCTTTGCATCGTTTTCTCCTTTACACAACCTCGAACGAAATAGTCATAATATGGCTTATCGCTGTTGTTCCGTTCAATTTTTGTCGGATTTCCTCCTGCAGCTTATCCCTCTGCATATCGATTTCATCTTCCTGCTGATAGATTTCACGCTGCATCTTTTTCCGTTTATCCTTCAATTTATTAATTTCGTCCTTCATGGCGATAATCTGATCAAGAGGTAGGTTTGTGCTTTCCCGGCATTCTTTTACTTTTTCTTTGATTAGCTTGTCTAACTCCTTGCGCTTGCGCTGCAGTCCTTCTTTCAGATCATCACTGTATGCATCCAATTTATCGCACTCGTCCAGATAAAATTGCTTATTCGCCTCTTCAATCTGCTCCTGTTGGACACTAAGTCTACGTTCACGCTGTTGAATGAGTTCCACTGATTCATCGGGGCATTCGCCAATAATCTCAGCCGGCAGTTCAAGCATACTGTTGATGATATCTTCATCCATTGTTGTACCGTCTTCTGTAAGAACCGTAAAAATAAGATGTTCCTCATAGCCAAGACCATCATAGGACAGCTTATCAATTGACAGAACACCCTTAATGCCCGGATGAGTATTGAAAAAGGAAATATTTCTGTCCGAATCCGTGTGGCGGAAGCGAATGGCAACAGGCAAAAGATCAGCCGACAGACTTTCCTGCAGCCAAGATTCATATAATGGATCTTCGCGACGGAGGAAAACATCTCCTTCTTCTTCGGCGTCTCTCCATTTAAGGTTATATGTTCTTTTTACATCGCCGTCCTCAAACTGAAGGCGCCACTGTGTAAGTGGCTTTACTCGTTCCGCTCCGTGTGCCAGGAAGAAGTAGTAAATCCACTGTGTGAATTTATCAAGGCTGGCTACGGTATCGTCCTGACAATCTTTAAGCCGCGCAGCTACCACCTCATCAAAGTTTTCAAGAATAGACTGCCTTGCAGATGCCATTTTGTCTTCAATCTCATCAGAAAGTTCTTCCTGCAAAGCATCAAACTCATGCTGGATGTCATCAGCTGTCTTACACTTTTGATAGATCTCGGCGATTCGCTTTTCAAAATCCACACCGGATTCCAGAGAACCCAGAATTTCATCTGACGAGCCGAACACGCCATCAAAAAGCCGGAACTTCTGATCAAGTAATTCGTAAACACGCCTGTCGGCTGCATTTTTACGATTTAAAAAGTTGATAACTACGACATCATTTTTCTGCCCGTATCGGTGACAGCGTCCAATACGCTGCTCAATACGCTGCGGATTCCAAGGAAGGTCATAGTTGACGATCAGGCTGCAAAACTGCAGGTTGATTCCCTCTGCGGCTGCCTCGGTTCCTATGAGGATACTCGCATGATCCCGAAACTCCTCCACAACAGCGGCTTTCATATCCGCCTGCTTTGAACCAGAAATCAGGCCATCGTTTTTATGACGCTCTTTCCAGTCTGCATAAATTCGCTTTGAAATCTCATCATTGTTCGTGCCGTTCAAAAATACTATTTTTCCTTCATAACCATGATTCGAAAGCAGATTAAGCAAGTAGTTCTGCGTTCTCCTGGACTCTGTGAAAATAACAGCCTTTCTCTGACCACCCAGCTCTTCGGTCTTAGCAAAGCCCTGTTCCAAAGCCAGAATAAGGTCATCACCCTTTGAGTTTGTATTTATACCGGACGCAAGCTCAGCAAACTGCATCAATCTTTCCAGTTCCGCTTTTATGCCATCTCTATCGCGCTTAAGATCAGCGGTAAGGATGTCCTCAGCGGCACTATCATCTTCGTCGGACGCTTCATCCATTAGTTCATCAAAACCGTCATAATCATCCAGAGAAAGCTCAGCTTCAACACCTTCAAGCAAGTCATTCAGCCGATCAATGAGTGACTGGAGCGTACCTGCGATGGCAAACGAAGAGGATGCCAGCAATTTCCGCAGCACCATTGTGATAAGCGTCCGCTGCCCATCAGGCAAGGCATAAAGCTTGTCGGTTTGCAAATATTCAGAAACTTCATTGTACAGTTTTTCTTCGTCTGCCGTAGGAGTATATTCTCTCAGGATTGCATGGCGTCCTGTGTATCTCACATATTCAGATACCTGCTTACGTAGTGTGCGCTTACAGAGTGGGGCAAGTCGTCTTCTTAAATTCTGGTTTCTTATATCGCGGTTCGCTACCGCAACATACATCTCCCTAAAAGTTTTATCATCCCCGAACACACGATCATCAATAATGCTCACCAGACCATAAAGCTCCATGAGGTTGTTCTGCAAAGGCGTGGCTGTCAGAAGCAATTTTTTTCTGCCACTCAATACCTTTTTCAGTTTCTTCCCCATAACATTATTTGACTTGTAGACATTCCGCAGACGATGGGCTTCATCAATGATGACCAAGTCCCATGGAACAAGCTGCAAGTCGATTGCCTTTTTCGAGGCAAACTGATAAGAGCAAATCACGACCCGGTCTCTGACATCAAAGGGGTTTGTTACTCCCTCTTTGCGGAGCTTATTGTAAACGGCAGACTCCATAAGCAGGGAATCTATGTAAAACTTCTCAAAAAGTTCTGACCGCCACTGCATCCTGAGAGCCGCAGGAACAATTAGCAATATATGTCTTTTCCGCTCTGCCCAACACTGTGCAAGGACAAGACCTGCCTCGATTGTTTTTCCGAGGCCGACCTCATCCGCGAGCAGGGCACCGGTACTCAAGGGAGACTTTACCGCAAAAAGAGCAGCGTCTACCTGATGCGGATTTAAATCAACTTTTACACCAGACATCGCAGACACCAAGCCGTCTATAGACGACTGCGGTCTTTGCAAAAGAATCTGTTCTGCAAAATACTTTGACTGGTGCGGTGTATAACTGTTCATTTAACTACATCAACCTCCTGGTCATGCTCATCTTTCGTTAATTCCATAATGTCTGAAAAGTCGCATTGAAGCGCATGACATATTTTTTCTATAATCTCTGTATTTACGTTTTCGTTCTTTCCTAACTTTGTTATGGAAGCCGCACTTATTCCCGCCATAACCTGGAGATCCTTTTTCTTTAAATCCCGATCTATTAACAGCTTCCATAATCTTTTGTATGAAATCGCCATCTGCCTGCCTCCT
>DCUA01000113.1:0-4205 GCA_002329675.1 Firmicutes bacterium UBA1426
GCAAATCCACATATGCTATGGTATAAAAGATAAAAGGTCTAAGCAGAATGGTTTCGCAGAAAGGTTCTGTACAAATGAAAACTATGATCAACGCTGTAAACTTTTTTATCAACTTTTTCCAAAGCTTTTTCTTTAGCTTTGGTTACTTTTGGTATAATAGATACAGCGATGCACAGGAGCTTATTTAACAGCACCATTGGAATAGAAAACAATCTTCCAGAGAGGTTCATCGCTAAGAACCTCTCTTTTTTTATAACGAGCACTCGAAAGGAGTTCCTATACATGCATGAAATAAAAGTAAGGTTGCCGTCGGGTTCATATAAAATACAAATTGAAGCGGGATCTCTGGGTCGCTGTGGTGATCAGATCCGGGCTGTATCCGCTGCGGAGCGTGTAGTGGTAATCTCTGATGAAAATGTATGGAGCCTCTACGGATCGCAACTGGAAGCTGCTTTAGTGAATGCTGGTTTCCTCGTGGACAGCATCCTGATCCCGCCCGGTGAGGGCAGTAAGACAATGGAATGCTTCGCCCGTGTGTGTGGGAACATGGCTGACTTACATGTGCAGCGGGACCACCTCATCATTGCTTTCGGAGGCGGAGTGGTAGGTGACCTGGCCGGATTTGCAGCTGCGGTATATATGAGAGGTCTGCCTTATGTACAAATACCCACCACCCTATTAGCGCAAGTAGATTCTTCAGTTGGTGGTAAAACGGCTATCGATCTGCCCCAGGGCAAAAACCTTGTAGGAGCCTTTCATCAACCTCAGATAGTCATTACGGACCCGGATCTTCTGAAAACACTGGATAAAAGACATCTTGCAGAAGGGATGGCAGAGATCATCAAATACGGTGCGATCTCAGATGAAGAACTCTTCGTGAAATTAGAGGAATACGGCAGTATAGAAGGAGCCCTTCCTCATATGGAAGATATCATTTTTCATTGCTGCGACACGAAACGCGTATTCGTGGAACAGGACGAGCGGGACGGCGGAGAGAGACAGAAGCTTAACTTCGGCCACAGCTTCGGCCACGCGATCGAAAAGATGGGACTTTACAGGAAACACAGTCATGGAGAGGCCGTCGCACTGGGCATGGTCATGGCTGCGAAAACGGGGGAGGCCCTGGGACTGACACCCATAGGTACGGGAGAGAGACTCAAGCGGATCATACAGGCATACCAACTGCCTACAAAAATAAATGTTGAGTATAAAGAACTGGTTCATCATATGTCCATGGATAAAAAAAATGATCACGAGGGACATAAATTGATCCTGTTGAAAGCAATGGGTAAAAGTATGATCTATACCGTTGCGGAGGCAGAGCTCAGCACAATCTTAGAGGACATTTTGGAGCTTGCGTTATGAACAAAAGAGAAGCATTGGAAATAAATTGTGTTCCGGAAGGAACCATCCATCTGCCAGCCTCCAAGAGCCTTTCACACAGGGCATTGATCTGCGGAGCTCTTGCGGGAGAGGGTACCATCCTGGAAGGCTTAGGATCATGGGGTGAAGATGTGGCCGCCACTCTTGGATGCCTTGTGGAAATGGGGCTTAGTTATGAGATGCAGAAGACCCGCTTGGTCATTACGCAAGGGATAAGCCCTTTGCAGAAGGACGAGGTGGTTCGGGAAGATAATACACTGGATTGCGGAGAGTCCGGCTCTACACTGCGATTTCTCATCCCTCTGGCCCTGTTGTCGGGAGCACCTGTAACCATGACTGGTAGAGGACGGTTGATGCAGCGTCCCATAAAAGAGTACGCAGATGCACTGTGTGCCAATGGAGCCAGAGTAAACCTAAAAGGCCAACTTCTCCATCTGCAGGGCCCTCTGACGCCGGGAATATTTGTAATGCCCGGCAATGTGAGTTCTCAATTCATCTCCGGCTTGTTGATGGCTCTGCCTTTACTCCCGGAAGACAGTGAGATCCGACTTACGTCAAATTTAGAATCAGAGCCTTATGTGGCTATGACCCTCCATGTTATGGAACGTTTTGGAGTTTATGCAGAAAAGCGTGAAAATAGTTATCGGATTACCGGCGGACAGACTTACAAGGCTTCTACCTATACAGTAGAAGGCGATTATTCCGCAGGAGCCTACTTCCTCGTAGCGGGGGCTTTGGGTTGTTCTGTGGGTTGCACCGGCCTTTCACCGGAGTCGCTCCAGGGGGACAGAGAGATACTTGATTTCATACGTCGTTGCGGGGGCAGAATCGCCTCTGATGAAAGAGGGACAATAAGAGCCTCTGCAGAGGATCTCCATGGGATAATTGCGGATATCAGCCAATGCCCGGATCTGGCACCTCCTCTTGCGGTCCTCCTGTCGTTTTGCAGAGGAGAGAGCAGGATCATCGGAGCGGGCCGGCTTCGAATGAAGGAAAGCGACAGGCTGAGGTCGATCACCACGGCGTTGAATGCACTGGGAGCAAAGATTACGGAAGGCTCCGATCATCTGCACATCCTGGGCGTTAAGGAACTGGCAGGAGGTACAGTTGATCCTCATAACGATCACCGTATCGCTATGGCAGGGGCCCTAGCATCATTGAAAAGCCGCGGAACCGTTACCGTTCTTGACCCGGATTGTGTTAATAAATCCTATCCCGGTTTCTGGAAAGACTTCTGCAGAGCAGAAAAGGAGGGAAGAGCATGAGCAACCTTTGGGGAAGAAATCTCAGACTCTCAATATTCGGAGAATCCCATGGGGAGGGAATAGGTATCGTGATAGACGGCTTGCCGGCTGGATATCCCCTGGACCTCGATAAAATCAGCTTCCATATGGCCAGAAGAGCACCCGGCCAAAGCGAGTTGACCACCCCAAGGAAGGAGGCGGATCAGGTCGAGATCCTCAGTGGTGTGTTCAATGGAATCACTACAGGTGCCCCACTCTGCGGAATGATCCGAAACCGCGATACGCGCTCAAAGGATTACATGAAGGAACTGCCCCGGCCGGGAACGGCCGACCTGACTGCACATATCAAGTACAAGGGCTACAACGATTATAGGGGTGCAGGGCATTTTTCGGGACGCCTTACCGCTCCTCTGACCTTTGCGGGAAGCATCGCAAGACAAATCCTCGCGAGCAAAGGAATTCATATCGGTGCCCATATCCTGCAGATCGGCCCTCATCTGGACGAAGCCTTCAGTGACATTAATGCTGAGTTATTGAATGGACTTACCGGTTTGGATTTCCCTGTATTAAATGAAGCAAAAGCCGGGGCGATGAAAAAGGAGATCCTGCAGGTCGCAGAGGAAAAGGATTCTGTTGGAGGAATCATAGAATGCGCTGCGATCGGGCAGCCGGCCGGACTGGGTTCGCCTTTCTTCGGATCCATGGAAAGCAGTCTGGCCTCCATGCTGTTTTCAGTACCGGGAATGAAAGGCATCGCCTTCGGTGATGGTTTTGATATGGCCAATATGCGGGGTAGTGAAGTAAACGATGCTTTTTACTATGAAAATGACCATATAAAAATGAGAACCAATCACAGCGGCGGCATTAACGGAGGCATCACCAACGGTATGCCCATCGTCTTCCGCACTGTTTTTCGTCCCACCGCATCCATCGGGAAACCGCAGAATACCGTTGACCTTACAACCGGAGAAAATAAAACGGTAGCATTTGAGGGTCGCCATGACCCATGTATTATTCCCAGAGCAGTGGTAGTAGTGGAATCCGCCCTGGCGCTGTGCCTGATGGATAGCTTGATGGAAGCAGGGTGCGAAATATGAAAAACATTGTCCTGATCGGCATATCCGGCAGCGGTAAGACCGGTATGGGAAAAAGGCTGGCTCATCGTCTGTCCCGGGAATTTATCGATCTTGACTCTTTGATAGAGGAAAGGGAAGGATCGGGCATACCGGAGATTTTTGCGGCACGAGGGGAGGAGGGGTTTCGTCTTGCTGAGACAGAGGCAATAAAAGCAATATCCGGAAGTAAAGATGCAATCATCGCCTGCGGAGGCGGTGCAGTGTTAAAAGAGATCAATATGGAATTGCTATCGCAAAAAGGAATCGTTGTATTCATGGATCGGCGTGTCAAGGATATATTGCGGAGGGTAAATCTGGAGAGTCGGCCCCTTTTAAACAAAGCACCGGAAAAGTTGTATAAACTTCATCGGGAAAGGCTCCCCCTTTATGAAAGGTATGCGGATTTCCGGGTAAGATGCGACGGGCGACCGGGTGCGATCCTTCACCGCTTGACCCAGATCTC
>DCUA01000113.1:4250-6035 GCA_002329675.1 Firmicutes bacterium UBA1426
GCCCGGGATGAACTGCCTCAATGGTTTGCCCGGATTAAAAACGGGGAACTGGAAGGCTTCAATGTGACCATGCCACATAAGAAAGCAATCATACCGCTATTAGATCATATAGATAAAGAGGCTTCTGAGCTTGGGTCCGTCAATACCGTCGTGAGAAAGAACGGAGAGTTCTGGGGCTACAGTACAGATGGGAAGGGTTTTGCACGTGCCCTTGCATCTGAGGGCAAGAGATTTAAAGGTTCAGCGGTAACGATCATCGGTTCGGGCGGTGCTGCTGTCACTATCGCCATGAGAGCGGCAAGGGAAGGGGCAAGGGAGCTCCACATTGTAGCAAGGGACCGTGCCAAGGCGCAGGATATAGCCCGAAAGATAAAAGAATACTATGGGACCGATTCCTGCCTGCATCCCTTCTTGAACAGGGATGGGTACGGGGGCGAATGGGACTCTTCCATTATAATAAATGCCACTCCTTTGGGAATGGAAGGTATAGAGGAGGACTTCCCCCACTACGATTTTCTGGACCAGGTAGAGGAGGGCGCCATTATCTGCGATCTGATATACAGCCCTGCTAAAACCAGATTTCTTATGGAAGCAGAAAAGAGAGGGCTCCGCACCTTAGGGGGCATAAATATGTTGATCGAACAAGCCCTGGAGGCAGATAGTCTCTACTTAGGGGCAGAGATAATGAGAATAAAAGCATACAATAGGATCATCGGCGATCTTAAAGGAAAGGTGGAAGGGCTATGATCATCGTAATCAAACCGGAGGCAACGGAGCAAGCCATAGAGCAGCTGAAGGCCAGCATACAAAACCAAGGCGTTATCGTACAGGACATAAAGGGAGGAACGGCCCGGATGCTCGGGCTGGCAGGGGAAGTCTCCACAGTATCCCCGGATACCATAAGCCGTGCGGATATCGTAGAGTCGGTACTGACGGTGAGGGAACCCTACAAACTGGCGGGCAGGCGCTTTCATCCTCAGGATACAGTGGTAAGTGCAGGAGAGGCAAAGATCGGCGGAGGGTACTTTTCAGTTATTGCAGGGCCATGCTCTGTTGAAAGTGAAGACCAGATCCTCTCCATAGCCCGGGATATCACAAAATCCGGAGCCGGCTTTCTCAGAGGAGGAGCCTTTAAGCCCAGAAGTTCCCCCTATGCATTTCATGGATTGGGACTTGACGGTCTGGAACTCCTGAAAGCAGCAAGGCAGAAAACAGGGTTGCCCATAGTGTCCGAAATCCTTTCCCAGGATCACCTGGAGGCTTTTGCGGAAGACGTGGATGTGATCCAGATCGGGGCGAGGAATATGCAGAACTTCAGCCTGCTCGTTGAAGTGGGACGTCTGAAAAAGCCTGTATTGCTGAAAAGAGGCCTTTCGTCTACTATTGAAGAACTTCTCATGTCTGCGGAGTATCTTATTAAAGGAGGCACCGACCAGGTGATCCTCTGCGAAAGAGGAATCAGAACTTTCGAGACAGCTACGCGGAATACTCTGGACCTATCGGCGATCCCGGTACTGAAGCAGAAAAGTCATCTTCCTGTGATAGCCGATCCCTCTCATGGGACAGGACATTGGCAACTGGTGGAGCCGCTTGCTCTTGCGGCAGTAGCTGCGGGCGCTGACGGCCTGATCATCGAGGTCCACAATATGCCCCAGAAGGCTCTCTGCGACGGACAGCAATCTATAACGCCGGAAGTTTTCCATCACTTGATGAAGAGGATAAACCGGGTCAGAGAGGCCATCAAAGAATAATCGTGAAGTTAGGAGGAACAGGAATGGGAAATAA
>DCUA01000141.1:0-17854 GCA_002329675.1 Firmicutes bacterium UBA1426
TTTAAGATTTCACGTTTCAAAGTGTAAGTATTTGTAGTAAAATTAGTCATAAGGAATCCTCCGTTTTTTGTTTAGTAAGGTTTTTCTTCATAGCTTAATTTTACTACAAAAAGGGATAGGATTCCTTGTTTTTTAGGCATTTTTCAAAGTTTCTATAAGAAAGATCTATACTTCCGAGGCTCTCCATAGAAATGGCAGGGAAATCTGCGGAAACTCAAGAAGAAGCTTTTCAGTTGTCTTAGGGAATACTTTCTGATATAATAATTGATGTTGTTTTTTTATTAAGTATCAGTCACAGCAGTGAAGGAAAGAGGTGAAACCATGGTCGGTTTTGATGCAGCAAAATACATCGAAGAACAATCCAAGTACATTCTAGAGCGCATTAATCAGAATAAAAAAGAACGTCTTTATCTGGAGTTCGGAGGAAAGCTGGTCCATGACAAACATGCCATGCGCGTTCTCCCCGGTTTTGACGAAAATGCAAAAATTAAGTTATTGCAAAAGATGAAGGATCAGGCTGAAGTCATCATATGTGTGTATGCAGGTGATATCTCCACCAACAAAACACGGGCTGACTTTGGCATCACCTACGATCTGGAAGTTCTCCGTCTTATCGATACCTTCCGCAAATACGATTTGACCATCAATAGCGTCGTTATTACCCGTTACGAAGACCACGGTGCAGTGAATGCATTTATCAACAAACTGAACCGCCGGGGTATCCGGACATATAAGCATTATTATACTAAGGGTTATCCCACAGATGTAGATAAGATCGTCAGCGATGAGGGTTATGGCGTCAATCCCTATATTGAAGTTACAAAGCCTCTGGTTGTTGTCAACGGCCCCGGGCCCGGCAGTGGCAAGCTGGCCACTTGTCTTTCCCAGCTCTACCACGAGCACATTAGGGGCAACAAGGTTCGCTACGCGAAATTCGAGACATTCCCCATCTGGAACCTCCCATTGAAGCATCCGGTGAACATGGCCTATGAAGCGGCTACCATCGACATGAAAGACGTGAATATGATCGACTTTTTCCATCTAGAAGCTCATGGCCAGACCGCGGTAAACTACAACCGGGATATGGAAGTCTTCCCCATCGTAAAGCGTATCATCGAGAGGATCACCGGCCAGGAGTCGGAATATCAGTCGCCGACGGATATGGGGGTCAACCGCGTAGGCTTCAGCATCATTGATGATGATATCTGCCGGCAAGCGGCCTGCCAGGAAATCATACGGCGCTATCTCATCGCACTTTGCGATTACAAAAAAGGTATTATTGACGAGGATGCCGTTGCAAAATCAAAGCTGCTAATGGACGAGCTGGAGCTTAAGATCTCAGACCGGGCTGTAGTACTGCCGGCCAGGGAATACTCAGAGTATAAGCGTTCTCTGAATCCCAAATATGAAAATGTGATCGTAATGGCCCTTGAATTGCCCGACGGCAGGATCATTACCGGACGCAGCTCCAGGAGAATGGTTGCCGCTGCAGCGGCAGTGTTGAACGCAATTAAAGTGCTATCCGGTATTTCCGATGATATCCATCTGATCTCTCCGGCAGTTCTGGAAACCATTCAGCATCTAAAGACCGATATACTCGGCCATGAAAAAACCTCGCTGAATTGCGAGGAGGTTCTTTCGGCTCTTACAATATCGGCCACCACCAACCCGTCGGCTCAGGTGGCAGTGGAGAAGCTGCTGCTGCTCAATGGTTGCAAGGCGCACTGCACAGCTATCCTCAGTGACAGAGACGATCAGACTCTAAAGGATCTTGGGATAGATGCCACCAGCGATCCGGAATACCTGACCAACAACCTGTACTTCAATTAATTAACAAGAATAAAATACAATGCGCCGTGCCGGGTAGTCCCGGCACGGCGCTTTTAGTTAAGCAGTGTCGCCTGCCATATCTTTCTTAGTTCAGTATTTCGATTGCCTTTTCCAACTGCAGATCTTTTCCTTCCGTCGCTCCGGATACATATTGCAAGACAGCTTTGTCCAGGGCAGCCATTGTGGAGTAATCCAGAACTCCATAAGGGAACAGCCCTTGCTCCTGCTGAAATCTCTTTACAGCAGAAACCGTTTTCGCATCCATCGTCCCCGAAATATCCGTCACATAGCCTAATAACGATAGGCGTTGCTGCGCTCCGAACACGTTCAAACCCGTGGCCCCGGGGCCGGGCTTGCTCTTTTCCTTCATGGGCGCAAATTTCTTGTACTCTTCATAGAGCCGATCCAGCCTATCAACATCCACAGACGCATAGTTCCTCACTGTGTAATGAGGCGCGACCCCTACCACATCGATCACATTTTTACCGGGACTGAGGAAATAGAAGGTTGAAAGTTTCACCTTGTTACCCCTTGCCGTATTGAGCATTTGCTGGGCAACGCCTTTGCCGTAGGTGTTCATTCCTACCAGCGTGGCCGTGCCGCTGTCTTTCCATGCAGCTGCCAGGATCTCTGACGCACTGGCACTTCCTTCATTCACCAGCAAGACCACGGGAACTCCCAAATCCCCTTTTCCGTCCGCAGAATAGGTTTCAACTATCTCACCCTGATGCTGAAAATGAACGATGGGCCCCGCGGGCATGAGTTGCTCAGCAATATCCACCGCTGCATTTACATAACCTCCGGGGTTGTTTCTTACATCAACGATAAAGGATTTTGCTCCGGCAGCTATAAGCTTCAGCTTAGCGTTTCTGAATTCCTGATGAACATCGCTGTCAAATTGAGTGATTTTTATGTAACCGATGTTGTCCGGCAACAGTTCATAGCTTACGGCCGCAAGCTTTATCTTTTCCCGGATCAGCGAGAAGGACAGGGTTTTACCTCCCCTGGTCACTGTCATTGTGACCTTCGTGCCTCCCTCTCCTCTGAGCAGCTGCACGATCTCTTCCAGCATCATGCCACTCACATCTTTGCCGTCTACCCCTGTCACCGCATCACCGGATAAAACTCCTGCTTTCTCTGCAGGACCGCCGGAAATGGGAGCAACGACTTTACATAAACCATCGATCAGCTCCAGGCTGACACCGACCCCATAAAATTCACCGCTGACGGATTCAACAAACTGCTGGCTGTCGCTGTCGGATATGTAATAGACACTGTAGGGATCCTTTAATGTGTCGATAATTCCCTCATAAGCCCCGTTGATGAGATCCTCGTAGGAAATGTCATCCTTATAACCCGCCTTGGTCTCCATGATGAACTCTTTGATAAACATGAGCTCCCGATTCCAGTCCGGTTCCTTCTCCTGGGAAGCGTAAACCACCAGCGGTGTTGCGCCCCAGAAAAATACAAAGGAAAAAGAAGTGACCACAAGGGCCACAACTAACAGGATCGCGATGGTTTTCGCAATCAATTTCGTAGTTTTTGGATTCATTGAAACGCTACCTCCTAAAGGCTTGTCCGAAGAAAATCTATATGATCTCGATATCCAGCCGACTCCTGCTCGCTGACAGGCCGCGAAGGCTGATGTGATAATCGATGTTCAAAGACCCTTTAGGCTCGTCCCGACTGATGTTGTTCACCACATCGTTGGTGAGGACTTCCATCTCTACTGCGCCGAAGGGGGTGCCGTAGTAACCGGTAAAGCGCTTACCCTTTTCAAAGCGGATCTCCGTATCCAGAGGAACGGCCTCTCCGCAGCGCTTCATCAATATCCCGTCATCGTTAATGGCGAGGCTCGTCGTGCAACCTGTCATTCCCGAAAAATCACTTTCGTCGTAAGACAGGAAAACCGTTCCGTTCTCCTCGTGGTATTTTCCTTCGGTAACCAGCTCCAGCTGCTCCTCTTCATCGGGGAGATCGCCGATAATCTGTCTACCTACTATTTTTAGCATTATATCTCTCATATCCTAAACTCACTATCCTTTCTATTAAATCCGGGTACGCAATACCTTTTTCCTCCCATAATAAGGGAAACATACTGAACTTGGTAAATCCGGGTATCGAGTTGATCTCGTTCAACAGGATCTTACCTGTTCTCCTGTCCATGAAGAAATCCGCTCTGGCGTAACCGCTGCAATCCAATAAACTATAAGCCCTTGCTGCTATGGAGCGAATCTCCTCCACCTTTTCCGCAGGTATGTCTGCGGGGATGCACAATTTGGATTGGCCTCCGTCGAAATACTTGGCTTTGTAATCGTAAAACTCTGCGGAAGGGATAATTTCACCCACCCCGCTAACCTGGGGATCACGGTTTCCCAAAACCCCTGTTTCCAGTTCTCTGCAGTCGATACCTTCCTCAATGAGGATGCGGTGATCGTATATTGCCGCGGTATCAATGGCTTTCTTCAGATCCTCCCTGGTTTTGACTTTTGTTATACCTACGCTGGACCCCATGTTGCTGGGCTTTACAAACATAGGATAACTGAGTTTCTCTTCGATTTCCAGAAGTAGCTGTTGCTCCCTTTCGTCAAACTCGTGCTTCGTCATTGCCATGTAAGGGCCCTGAGGCAAACCGGCTTTTTCGCACACTGCCTTGGCCAGGATCTTATCCATGGTCAACGCCGCCCCTGTTACACCGCTTCCTCCGTAAGGGATATCTATCATTTCAAAGAGCCCCTGGATGGTGCCATCCTCTCCGTATGGGCCGTGGAGGATGGGCAATGCAAAATCGATCCGCTGCTTCAGGGAAGCTCCTCCGGTTCCCAGGATCTGAAGGCTGTATTTTTCGGGGTCTGCAGCAAGAGCTGCCTTTGCCTCCTGCTCCCAGCTCCCGCTTTCGATCTGCTCCGTCGGTCCGTCAAAGATATACCAGTGCCCTTCCCGGGTGATCCCGATCTGGACCACCTCGTATTTGCTCTTATCGATGGCATTGATCACGGAAGCTGCGGACATGAGTGAAATCTCATGCTCTCCGGAACGGCCTCCAAAAAGTACTCCTAACCGAATCATTCAAATCTCCAATCTATTATAGGCAGCAAACGAAAAGACCGCCTGCCACCAGTATCATTCTATAATGTCATTCTATGTTTATTAATTATTAGACGATTCTATTCTATTTTGGTTCCGTCCTGCTTCCCTATTATACCATCGGAAAGCTCACAGCCGGTTACTTCTCCTTGAGAAGATCCCGGATCTCCGTCAACAGGTCCGCTTCTGTGGGTGCTGCGGGAGCCGCTTCCTCTTCGATAACTTCCTGCTTTCTCCGCATTTTGTTGATCATCTTGATGGCAATGAAAATGGAGAAAGCGATGATAATGAAGTCGATGGTGGTCTGAATAAAGTTGCCGTACATGATGGCTGCTTCTGCAATCTCTTCTCCTGCCTCATTTACCCTTGCCGGTGAAAGGACGAGTTTCAAATCGGTGAAGTCCATTCCTGCGGTGAGGAAACCCATAATCGGCATGATCAGATCCTGTACCAATGAGGTGACGATCTTTCCGAAAGCCCCTCCGATCACAACGCCTACGGCCATGTCCATCACATTACCTTTGAGTGCAAACTCTTTAAATTCTTTTAGCATTGTGTCTCCTCCATCCTTTTCTTCCTGTCTTCTATGATTTCTTTGGATTTAACTGCTACGCGAAGAAGCATATCTAAATGATCCTTGTCGAAATGGTATCTCTTCGTACAGAACTGGCAGGTGAGTTCTGCCTCGCCGTCCTCTTCCACCAGCTTCCTCAGGTCTGCCTCGCCGATGCTCAGAAGCACTTGCTCCAGCCGTTCAACGGAACAACCGCACTCCCAACCGATATCCCGGTATTCCAGAATTTCTAAGCTGAATTCCTCCGGCAGGCCTTCGAAGATCGCATGAAATACCTCTGCAGCCAGGCTTTCCTCTGTCTTTGGACTCCCCTCTTTCATCTTCTGCTCGATGATGCTGGTGAGTGGAGGCATGTTCTTGATGAGAGCTTCCAAAGCATCCACCGAAGCAGGGTCCGCATCCGGAAGCATCTGTATGATCATGCCGCCGGAAGCCATTACACTGCCATCCACGTCAACCTTGACTCCTAAAGCCACCGAAGTGGACTGCTGCTCTGAGAGGAAGAAATATGCAGTAAGGTCTTCAGCGATTTCTCCGCTTACAAGATCGATGCGACCTACGTAAGGCTCCTTAAGGCCTTGGTCCTTGATCACCGTAAGCGTACCAATGCCCACAATACCACCCACATCCAGTTTACCATCTTCCCGGAGAGGCAAATCCGCATCGGGATTAGAAATATATCCCTTGACTTTTCCCGTTCCTACTGCTGTTGAGAGGATCTCCCCTGCCGGGCCGTCCCCCTTAAACTGTATGGTAAGCTTGTCCTTCGGGTTTTTTAGCATAAGCCCCATGAGGCATGCTCCCGTCAGTACCCTCCCTAAGGCTGCCGTTGCAGTCGGTGCGGTATTATGCGTTTTTCTGGCATCCTCTGCCAGACCGGTGGACACTGCAAAGTGCACCCGAAAAGATCCGCTTTTGTCGATTCCTATAATTCCTTTGTTCATTTCTTTACCCATTCTTTTACTGCATTGCGCAGTTTATCAATTGTATCCTTTGATGCTGCCTGATCCGCGCCTTTTGCCGAGAGGTAGATCTTAAGCTTTGGTTCGGTGCCGGAAGGTCTCACGATAACACTGCTTCCGTCCTCCAGAACGTATTCCAGCACATCTGCAGGAGGCAGCGTTATGGGACGATAGCCGGCAGCCATGTCACAGGATGCTCCAATAATGCGGCGTTTCCCTTCACGGTAGTCCGCCAGTTCCACCACCCGGAAGCCTATGACCTCACCCGGCGGTTCCTGCCTGAGTCCGGTTAGCAGAGCGTTCATATCCTTCATGCCCGCTGCTCCCTCAAATCCGAATTCCAACAGATCATTGAGATACCAACCGTAGGTATTGTATAGCGCTTCCATCCGGTCAACGAGGGTTTTCCCCAGTTTCTTGTAATAAGCCGCTGCTTCGCAGATCAACATGGCGGCGTTTACCGCATCCTTGTCTCTGACATAAGAGCCCGCTAAATAGCCATAACTCTCTTCAAAGCCGAAAATAAAGCGATGGTCCTGACCCTTGGCTTCCAACTGTCCGATTTGTTCACCTATATACTTAAAACCGGTCAGAAGATTAATCATCTCAACGTTATATGAGGCAGCCACGGCTTCCGCCATCTTAGTGGACACAATGGTCTTCATAGCAACCGGAGCTTCCGGAAGCTTTCCTTCGGAACAGATGAAGTCCAGCAATAAAATGCCTATCTCGTTTCCACTAAGTCTTTTATAGGTGATCTTATCCTTCCCGGGATCATGATGCCGTACAGCAACGCCCAGCCTGTCACAGTCAGGATCGGTTGCCAGCAGAAGATCGGGCGTTCCCAGCTCCTGGCAGAGAGCCAGCCCGCGATACAAGGCCTCCTCTTTTTCCGGGTTGGGATAGGAGCAGGTGGGGAAGTTTCCATCGGGGTTTTCCTGTTCCGGAACGACATGGACCTTCTCTACACCGATTTCTGCCAGTATTCTCCTGACAGGCCTGTTCCCGGTACCGTTTAGTGGTGTGTAGACCACTTCAAGATCCCCGCACTCCACGCCGACCCGATTGGCTTTTACCGCTTCCATATAGGCTTCCGTGGTCTCCGGGGGTATTATACAAATATACTCATGGTGCAGCTCATCCCGGAATCGGCTTTCATTGATGCTTTCCAGCTCCTCACCTAAGGTTTTCGCACCGGTAAAGATATCTACTTTTTCAATGCAGCGGAGAATTTCCGAAGCGGCATCCTGCGTCACCTGACAGCCCTCTTCATTGTATACTTTGTATCCGTTGTAGTTTGCCGGATTGTGGCTGGCAGTGATCATGATCCCTCCGGCACAATCATAGTATCTCACGGCGAAGGACAGTGCCGGTGTAGGCATGAGCTCCGGGTATAAATAGACCTTGATGTCGTTGGCAGCCAGTACTCCGGCTGCTTCCAGGGCAAACCGGGTAGAAAAGTTGCGGCTATCATAGGCGATGGCTACCGCAGGATGTTTTTCTCTCCCGCTGTAATGACGGTTGATATAGTCGGCAAAACCCTGGGTTGCACGCCTTACGGTAAAGATGTTCATACGGTTGGTACCGGCGCCAAGAATTCCGCGAAGCCCTCCGGTCCCAAACTCCAGATCTTTGTAAAAGCGATCGAAGATTTCTTCCTTTGCTTCCCTATCGCCGGAGTTATCTACCAGCCGTCCCTCTAACGATGTCAATTCTCTATGTAATTTGGGTGTCATACCCTGATGTGAAAGCCATTGTTCCATTTTACCGAGGGCATAGCCAAAATCCATATCATGCTGCATTATATTTCTCCTCTTCTGGTCAAAGTCTAATTTCCTGATACCCAATTTTATCACATTTCATTCTCGCTTGGAATAATAAAGAATGAATAAGCCCGCGAGCTGCCGGCGGGGGCAGGGAGCGGGCTTTCCTGTAATTGGAGCGCTTTGAACGATGACCTACTGTTTCAGCAATTCCAGTACTTTGAATTCCAGTTTAAGAGTTTTAGGCTCTTCTGATTCTTCCAGCAATACACTGTATTTATCGTCCAGAATGGCCTCTCTGTAAAGATCCTCCATTTCCCCATCCCCCTCGGGATCCAACCCGATAAGGCAGAGAGGAGGAAACAGGACACACCACCAATTTTCACCCTGCCCTTCACCGATGGTCACTGTCAAAGCATTGTAATTTCCGGCAGGAAAGGTAAGGTTACCATAGGTTTTTTGAGGAATCCAGGCCACGTCCAAATTTGCCTTTACAGGATAGTTGAATCCTTCCCTGGAAAGGATCACTCTGGCCTCCTTTTCAAGCTCCGTCAGGTTTTCTTCGATGAATTCTTTTGATCTGTCGATATCCAAAGCCACTTTACTCTGCTTTGGACCGGCGATAGCCATGGTTTCCGCAGCCAGTCCTTCGTTGATGCATTTCAGAAGTTCGTCTCTTACCAGAAGCTTCAGCTCCTGATCTTCCGGGGAGTTACTGTTTGCTACAACGTGGAAACGGATGAAGTCCTCATTAGAAAGTACCTGGGCACTATCTCCCGACATGAAGCAGCTATAGACAAACAGAGACGAAAGAATGAAAAACATCAGCCCTATTTGCTTATTTCTCAGTTTCAAAGAAAATTCCCCTTTCATGGAACATATTCAGAATTATTATTTCCATGAAAGGGTTGTTGTATACTTTTTGCTATCTGCCCGCCTATTTTACTATAAGGATTTTCGATCCTGCCCTGATTTCCTCATGCTCTGCCAGGTCGTTGACGGAGCGGATACGATTCATCGGTGCGCGATACTTCTTAGCCACCTTCCAGACTGTATCTCCTTCTCTCGCCGCATATACAATGATGGATGGATCGGGTCCGGCGCTTTCTGCACGGTCTATAATGTTTACGGTTTGAATTAATTCTGCCGAAGACTTTTCGAAAGCAAATCCCGAGACAGCGATTTCTGCATTTACTGCAATTTGCCTATCGTTGATCTGATCAAAGGATAGATTCTTTACCACAGCCTGGCAGTCAAGGTTTCCTTCGTCTCCGCAGCCCGGAATATCCAAAGAAGCCCTGAATTCCAATTCCTGTTCCACGTTAAACGGAAGCTTGCCACTTGCACCGCCTACACAGATCAATCTGACAGGAAGGATCCCTTCCACCGTTACTTTGCCCTGGAAACTCTTCTGATCCCTGATCCTGGGCGAGCCGGAAATATAAAGAACTTGCTCTGCTTTGCCATACCGGTCCGGTATCTCAACGATTTCGCGAATGGGGATATCAGCTGCACAGCTTCCACAGAAGCAGTTGAGTTCCCGCGTTGCTCTGTCATACTCCACATCCTTGGAATAGTGATACAGATCAACGATGCAGGGTTCATGGATCTGGCGATAATACTCTAAGGTTGTTTCTACATCCATGGAAAGGCCTAAGATCGTACAATAACCATCTTCATCTCTCTTCGCAGTAAGGGAGCAATCCAATACATCGAAGGACGCCCGGCCTGCCAGAAGCGGATGGTCCATTCTGTCCTCATCCATGCGGATAAACTGAGTGAATTCTGTCCTGCAGCTATATGGAACAGGACATCCATCGCTTCGATAAAGGAGGTTCAAATATACGGTCACATTGATCATGGCTTTTTCGCCGCTGACCTGTTTATGATTCTCAACCAGGTTTACGTTATAGCAGAGGATTTTATCAATCTCCGGAGCTCCCTCCTTGAGCCGGATTTCCTCGCTGACCTCCATGATTTCAGTCTTGCGCATGGCGATGTCGGTAAACTGTATCTCGTCTTTCAGAAGCTGTAGCTCTTCCTTTTCAATGCCTTCAAAGAGTTCAAATTCCCTGTCGCAGTATTCCCGCATACCAACTTCAACGTCTGCGCGGACTCTGAACTTCCTTTCATTGATCCGGTCCCACTCCAGGGAGCGAACATCTGCGGAGAGAGCAATTGCGGCATCCAGTTCCCCTTTTATCATGCAGTCTTCCCGGAACAAAAGCTTCGTATCAAGAGAAACGATGACGGGTTCATCATCGTCATTTTCCGCCTTGTACAAAGCCTGAGCCTTGAGATCCCCGGTTACACGCATGGATTGAGTTCCATGGGCTCCTGTTGAAACGTTCCGCTCCGCTAACTGACAACTTCCTTCTAAACCGAGCATCTGGATCATGTCCGGCTTTGTGTCCGGTATTAAAACATCCTCTTCCACATGAATAATAACGGGACTTAGTTTGCGAAAATCCGTGTACTTGACTTTTCTCCTTTGTTGCCTGTCTGATGCTGCTTCTGCCTTGATCGGCAAAGGCTTTTGTGGAATGTGGACCGGCACAGCCACCGCTACAGGAGCGGCAGGCTCCTCCTGACGATCCATCGGCGCTTCGGCAATGACCGGTTCAATTTGAGGCAATTCTGCAACCACCGATTCAACTTCAGGAACCTCTGCAATCACCGGTTCAACCTCGGAGACCTCTGCAACTACCGGCTCAGCTTCAGGCAGTTCTACAACAGCAGGCTCAGATTCGGGAGCCTCTGCAACCACCGGTTCGACCTCAGGCACCTCTGACTGTACTTCGGCAGCAACTGCTTGCTCCTCAGCTTCTGGTGTTGTCGCTTGCCTCATGGACTCGAACAGTTTATCATATACCGTCGGATCAAATGTAGACGCTGGTTTCGCAGGCTTCAGCGCAAAATCCGGAATGTTTTCTCCGTCTAAGAAATCCTTCTTGTATTCCATGGTTCTCTCCCCCTTTAAGTCGACGGTCGAGAGGCATTGGACAGTCCCGCCTCTGCTGTAATAGTCTATTCAAGGGGAAGTTTTATTATGACAAGGAAGTTGTCACCAGAAAGGTGTTTGAATGCTTTAATTGTATTTCATTATAAATAGATAAGGCCTGGTCCTTATCCGGTGTGATAGCAAAAACTGTCGGCCCGCTGCCACTCATCATAACTTTTGCCTCTGGCGCTATGGACCCCAGCAATTGGATCAGCTCAGCGATTACCGGGTATTTTCTAACGCTGACCTCCTGCAGAACATTGTACATGGCAGCTCTAACAGCTGAGAAATCCTGTCGCTGCAGACCCTTAATAAGACTTTGGGTGTCAGGACGTCTCTCAATTGCATTCAGGTCCAGGCTTTTATAGATCTCCGCTGTGGATACCGGTATGGGAGGCTTTGAAAGCACCACACAGCCCGATAGAGGAGGAAGAGGCGTTAATACCTCTCCGATTCCCTGAGCCAGGGCACAGGTGGAGGCCTCTTCCTTTGACATTCCTAAGGCATTGTCCTTTGCTGCCTGCCCCATGATGCAGAAGGGCACATCCGCTCCCAGCTTCACACCGATTTCCATCAGTTGCGAAAGTGAGAGATCGCACTTCCAGAGAACGTTCAGCCCACGGAGCACTGCAGCGGCATCGGCGCTGCCTCCGGCAAGACCGGCAGCCATAGGAATGTTTTTCTCGATGTGGATCTCAACGCTCTCCCGGGCTTTATCCGGACAATACTCCTTTATCAAATGAACAGCTTTCCAGACGATGTTATCCTGTCCTGTGGGCATTTCTGCTGAATCGGAAGAGATCCTGACAGGAGTACCGGCTATGTCACCATGGCTTCGCACTGTCACAGTATCGTACAGATCGATCTGCTGCAGCACCATAATCACGTCATGGTAGCCGTCAGGTCGCTTGCCGGTCACATCGATGGACAAATTTATTTTTGCATATGCTTTAAGCTTGATTTCGTTCATAGTGTTCTCCTCACGGCCACGGGGACAGACACTTTGGCTGCTTTTGCACCCAGGGGGACAGACCCCAACGGGATCGGGCCTTGGTATTGCACCACAGCGAGTGGCAAGCAAGTGCCTACCTGATAAGACGGGCAGTCTAAACCAAAGGTACGTAGCGCGCCAGCTATCGAGCAGGGGTGTGATACCAAGGCCCGATCCCGTTGGGGTCTGTCCCCCTGGGTGCAAAAGCAGCCAAAGTGTCTGTCCCCGTGGTTTGTTTTAGTATAACAAAAACAAGCGGATATTTCCGCTTGTTTTTTATTGTATCTGTCTTTGATTTCTTATCTTTCCACAACAACAGCCGTTCCCTGGCCGCCGCCGATGCAAAGAGTCGCAAGTCCATACTTGGAATCTCTCTTCTGCATCTCATAGAGCAGGGTGATAAGGATCCTGGCACCGGAAGCACCGATGGGATGACCAAGAGCAATGGCTCCGCCGTTTACATTCAGTTTGCTGGGATCAAAGCCAAGGTCTCTGCCGACAGCGACGGACTGTGCCGCAAAAGCTTCGTTTGCTTCGACCAGGTCCAGATCCGCAACGGTAAGACCCGCTTTTTCCAGAGCTTTCTGAGAAGAAGGTACCGGTCCGATTCCCATGATAATCGGGTCTACGCCTGCAGAAGCGTAGGATTTGATGGTTGCCAAAGGCTTAAGCCCCAGTTCATCGGCCTTGTCCTTGGACATGACTACCAAAGCTGCTCCGCTGTCATTGATACCGGAGGAATTTGCTGCAGTTACTACTCCGTCCTTCTTAAAGGCCGGTTTCAGCTTACCAAGGCCTTCGACTGTGCAACCAAACCTTGGGAATTCATCAGTATCGAAAATAATTGGATCGCCTTTTCTCTGAGGAATCTCCACGGGAACGATCTCGTCCTTAAACTTACCGGCCTTGATAGCCGCTTCTGCTTTCTGCTGAGAATTGGCTGCAAACTCATCCAGCTCTTCTCTGGTGATGCCCCACTGCTCAACGATGTTCTCAGCGGTAATTCCCATGTGATATTTATTGAAAACATCTGTTAATCCATCATGTACCATCATGTCGATCATTTTCACATCGCCCATTCTGGCTCCCCATCTCATATTTGGAGAAAAATATCCTGCCATACTCATGTTTTCGCATCCGCCTGCAATGATCACATCCGCGTCTCCCGCTTTGATGATCTGCGCAGCAAGAGAAACAGTCCGGAGTCCGGATCCGCAGACTTTATTCAAAGTCATAGACGGAACTTCGATCGGTATACCTGCAGCAATGGATACTTGCCTGGCCACATTCTGTCCAAGGCCTCCCTGCAGCACCGTCCCGAAAATCAATTCGTCCACCATGTCAGGTGTGATCCCGGCTCTCTTGATAGCTTCCTTAACAGCAATCGCTCCCAACTCAGCAGCCGGAGTGTTTTTTAATGCCCCACCATAGCTTCCGATGGGAGTTCTCGCTGCACTTACAATAACAACTTCCCTCATTTGTTATCCCTCCTAACAAACAAATAGATATATAAAATAGGTATGTTAGTACCTTAACATTAATATACTATCACTTCATTCAGCATAACTCAATAATTGTTAAACTTACAACAATGTGCCGGGATTCCCGTCGGATCACCGGAAAACAGCGATATGATTCTCGATGAGCTTTATCGGTTTATAGGATAGCTTTGCCTTTCGCAGACCGGGAATACCCATGTCCTCTTCCCTGTTGATGTACTTCACATGGGAGGCCATATGCCTGCAAAACTCATTATTGATGGCCTGATAGGCACCTCGGTATTCAACGTTGGCCTTTTCCACGTGTACGGTGACTGTTTTACGGCCTAAAGCTCCACCGATACTCAGTGCCTGAAGCCTGCCGTCGATGATCAGAGCACCTGTAAGATATCCTACCCTCTCAAGATTATAAAATACATCCTCCATAGCGATCTCCTCCATGCGGAGAAGATCCATCTCATGGTCCGGAAGCTGTTTGCGCAGATTAAACTCACGTATGAATGTCATAGCTTCCTCAGCCATGGAAGAGGTCAAAGACTTGTATTCATAGCTATAGTTTTCTCTGAAGTAGTTCAGATGATTTTTCTTGGAGTGATACTGTCTTCCTGCAAGCTGTATCAGATCCTTGGTGAGATACACGTAGTCGTAGTTAGGCCTGTCCTCAATAAAACGAAGCTCACCGGGAAAGGCCGCTTCAATGATCTCGATCATATGGAGAGGGAGGAGCCGGATGTTGAATCTCTGACCGCTTTCTTCGAAAATCTTCCTGGCCATCAGTATGGTCTCCCTGAGTTTGGCAGGTTCATAATGACCTGTCTTCGTCAGGGGCGGGAATAAAAATGCTTCCTTTTTATCTAATTCCAAATGGCTGAGACCGGCAATACATAAATAATCTCCGATGATTTGCCAACTGAAAAAGTTGATGTTCCTCCACATATATAAAGATGTAAAAGAAAGTCCTGATGTCTTGTATTCGAAGCTGTTAAGGTATTCCTCTAAAACGGCTCTCGAACCTATAGTGATTTGATTTTCAAACATAAACATAATTGTAGATGCCGCCTTACTTTACTAAGTTTGATATGTCCTTGAAGCCTTCTTCCTTAGCGCCTCTCAGGATCTCAAAAAGAACGGACTCGTAAGTGGTTCCAACCGCTCCGGATTCTGCAATTCTGCGCTGCGCATATTTCCGGTCGCTGTTCTTTCTGGAAGCGACTCCGTCATTTACAAGAAATACTGCATATCCTTCCGCCATAAGGTCCAGTGCTGTCTGCAAAACGCATACATGGGCTTCAATACCCGCAAGGATAACGGTCTTACGTCCGGACTCTTTCAGCTTTTCTACAAAAACTGGTTCCCCCATCGCGCTGAACGCTGTCTTTTCAATAGGTTCATACTCTCCGAGAGCGTCGTGTATGCTTGGAATGGTGGCACCTAACCCTTTGGTATACTGTTGGGTTACCAGTACCGGTACTCCCAGGATCCTGCAGCCCTTAACCAGTTTCACCGCAACCTCTTCAAGGTCATCAGCACCTTTCATGGCAGGCATGAGCCTCTCCTGAAAATCTATTAGTACAAGGATCGCATCTTCTCGTGTTACTCTTAAAGGTTTCATATATATTCCTCCTAATTTTCTTAAATAGTGACTGATCCGGAATTAAAACCTCCAGGACCTGACTTCCTCTAATAGCTCATGGTTGGTCAGATCATAATGCAGGGGTGTAATGGATGCATAGCCCTCCTGAAGGGCATTAACATCAATGTCATCTGCAAGGCCCGTATATACTACCGGTTTTCCCGAATACACATAAAATGTGCTTCCATTCTCTGACTTTTGAACTTTAAAATCTTCGTCATATTCCCTTGCCCCCAGCCTGGTAATGCGAAGCCCTTTCACCTGCGATGCCGGAACGTGGGGAAGGTTGATGTTGAGCACGGTTCCGCCGTCCAACTTCCCGGAAGCTGTTTTCAGCGCATGTAGCGCCAGGCTGCAGCTGGCTTCAAAATACACGGGATCATGTTCATGTACGGAAACGGCGAAGGAAGGAAGACCGTTGATGACTCCCTCTATGGCACCGGACACAGTGCCGGAATACAGGGTGTCCGTCCCCAAATTGGATCCGTGATTGATTCCGGAAAACACATGGTCTATCTGAATGCCCTGGTCTCTCAGGATCCGGAGCCCCAGCTTGACACAGTCTGCCGGCGTTCCGGATACGGACCACGCTTGTACTGCACCCGGCATATCATACTTTTTCACTTCGATGGGCACAGTGACTGTGATCCCGTGGCCGCAAGCACTCCGTTGCGTGTCGGGAGCAAAAACAAAAACCTCTGCTACAGAGGCTAATGCTGCAGTTAATCGCTGGATTCCTTCCGCGCGAATACCATCGTCGTTTGTTACTAGAATTCTCATAACTACCTCCATGTTAACTTTAATATTATACCACTGAAGGTAGTTCCTTAAAAGCCAAATCAGAATTAATATAAATTGTAGCGGAAATTACGCTGTTAAAGTTTCAATCATAACTTCCGCCGGCGAGATAAATACGGATATGTTCCCATCCTGATCCAGTTGTTGATCGGACAACAGAGTATCTGCTATACGCTCGCTGACTCGTCTGCCGCTGATGAATAAAACGATCTCCCTCTCAGGCTGTAATTCGATATTAATAATCGGAAGCATGACCTTCTGATCTGCTTCTGTGCCTCTTCCGTGCAGGATCGTAACTCCCTCCGCACCGGATTGGCTCGCTATCTCTACAACCTTTTCCGCAAATCCTCTGTTTACGATTAGCAGCACACAATTGTGCTGCAGTTCGTCCAGCTCCTCCACTGAGGGAATCTGCTCTTGCTTTTTACCTGTTGTAGGATATGCAATTTTCTTATGACGGAACGCTGTTCCAAGGATCATAAGAGAAAAAACGGGAGCCATTGCAACCATTGCAATTACTCCGAACCCATCCACCAGTACATCAGCGGTTTCAATAACCGAAGCAGCTCCCTGAGCGAATGCGAGCACAAATGTTGCCGTCATCGGCCCGGAAGCAACGCCGCCTGCATCATAAGCAATGCCTACAAAGACCGGGTCTGATTTGAAGGAAAGAAGCATGGCTATGGCAAACCCGGGGAGTATAAAAAACCATAATTTTACTTCAGGAACGACAATTCTTATCATTGAAAATGCAACTGCAAGGGCAACCCCTATTGAAAGGGTCATTCGAATAAGCTTAAGCGGTATATGGCCACCGGTAACTTGCTCAATTTGTTCACCCAGTACATGGACAGCAGGCTCAACAAGAACAACGATAAAGCCCAGGACAAAACCCACCCCGATCAGTATCCATTGACCCAATCTGGCCAATTCCATCCCCATGATACGACCCATGTCCATAAATCCGGAGTTTACAGCAGTAAGAAAAATACAAAGGCCCAACAAAACGAAGATAAGTCCTCTGATAATGGTTATAAGTTCATTTCTTGGTATTTTGAATTTCTTAAAATTGAATGCGAAAAACAATATTGTAATAGGCAGAAGAGCGATCAGCGATTCCACGAAGATTGTGGGAATAACTTCGATGATAGGCCCGAAGACTCCTTCTCTGGCCACGAATTCCGCAGCATCCCCTTGTATGTTTCTCTGCCCTGAAACGATGGACATGATCATAATAGCTAAAATCGGTCCTGCACTCATGACACCTACGAGTCCGAAGGCATTCTCTTCAGTATTCCTGCCGCCTTTGATCCTCGACAACCCCAGTGATAATGCCAAGACAAAGGGGGTAGTCAGAGCTCCCGTCGTTGCCCCTGAAGCATCAAAAGAAATAGCAAGAAATTCCTCGGATACAAGGATCGCCAGTACAAAGATGATCCCGTAGACTACTGCCATGAACACATTCAGAGGTCTGTCCCGCATCAGCCTGAAAACACCGAGGGAAATCATGACCCCAACACCCAGAGAAACAAGATATACGATAATAGAAGCATTGAGAGTCTCACCGGAGGCAGCTTCGACCTGTGAGCCCAGGATCAGCAGATCCGGCTCTGCAACAGTTATTAAAAAGCCCAACAGTAAACTGAGAACCGCTATTTTAACAGGACCTCTTGAGGTAGCTACTTCCATGGACATATGATCACCGATCGGGTTCAT
>DCUA01000141.1:17954-19559 GCA_002329675.1 Firmicutes bacterium UBA1426
GGTAACAGTGTTCGATTGACTTCCTTGGCTTTATCAATAAGGAGATTCATGATTTCACCCCCATGCGTTCCCTTGTCCAGTTTTCAACAAGACCGCTGGTCCTGATCACAGGGAGTGTAAAGATGATTCCCTTTCCTGTTTTCTCAAGTTTTAGTTCGGTAAGAATCTTTTTTCGAATTGTACTGACTTTGTTCTTTGTAGTGATTATGAACACTAAATCCTTTTGCGGCTCTAATATGACCGGAAAATAAAAATCAGCCGGCACGCCTGCTCCATGGCCGTGTATCAGGGTACCTCCCTTTGCACCGGCAGCCCTTGCCGCATCGATACAATTTCTGCTCCATTCCTTATCCACAATGGTTATGATGCAGTAGAACTTAGGATTTACTATTTTTATTTGACTGTCCTGATCACTTATGTGTAATTTTCGTTTTTTGAATGGTATAGAAAAGGCAATACCTTTATTTCTTTTAGAAAGTTGAAAGTCCGCACTGATGGTCTCGTGTAATTTATCGGAAAGCTCGGCCGATGCCGGTATCACAACAATCTCTTTGTGTACTTCGTTCAGGCCTGCCAGTTCAAGAAATACAGATTGCACAGTGCCCTCTCCGAGGAAGATGGTTCCCTCTGTTGCACCGCATTCACGGGCTTTAAGTAATACCGCGTTTGCCCTGCCTCTGTTTACGATCGTGAAGAATAATGTGTCTATCTTTATCCCCCCTATTCATTCTTTTCATCACGAAAAGAGGTGTTTAGTATGGCACCATTAAATCATAAGAAAAAACGTTCATCTGTCTTAACATCTCAAACGGAACAGCGATATTATTCTGACATTATTTTTAGCTTTTTTAATATATCATAAATTATCCCTAACCACAATAAAAAATATCAACCCTCATATGAACAAGTCTCTCGCCTTTGAATAAATATTTTTGGTAATCCTCACTTACTTTGTTGCAAATAAAGGTCTGAGCTCCTACGGCAACTGACCATAATCGCAATTTTACCACTTGGGCCGAATAATTATTTTTATGTTCAGCTTCAATTTCGGTCCATGCACTACGATTATGGACTTTCCTGATACATGGTATTATAATAACCAACATAGAATAGGAAAGAGGTGCAACTCAGAATGATTTATGCAACTATACTATATGAAGACCAGGAGCAGCTTTGCTGCATTGACGGGGTCGGCGGCAGAGTTTTTTTGCTGAGGGAATTTTTTGATCGCGAATGCGATTCAGAAGATGTTCCCGGGTCCATGCTGGACCTGATCCGCTCTTATCGCCCGGAATGGACTGATCGGATTGCTCTTTTCTTTGGAACAAACCCTGAGATGGCAATCTCTCTGGACGAAGTAAAGCTTCTGGCACCGATTCCTGCCCCGGCGAGGAATATGGTATGTCTTGGAAAAAACTATCTGGCTCATGCTGAAGAGTTAAAAGGTCAGATATTTTCCGACAAGCCCCCTACACATCCCATTTATTTTACTAAGCCAGACCATACAGTGATCGGGACGGAGGAGACCATCCTTCTCCATAGCCATACAACTGAAAAAGTAGATTATGAAATAGAGCTTGCAGTGATCATAGGAAAGAAAGGTAT
>DCUA01000110.1:0-2887 GCA_002329675.1 Firmicutes bacterium UBA1426
TTTTTTAGTACTCCATTTTCTTCAGGCTTGGGCTGATGATCAGTTTGCACTGAGTCGCTTCCTGCACCTGCTCAACGGTGTAATCCTCATTGATTTCTGTGAGAACGATACCTTCGGGCGTTACTTCCATAACACCCATCTCCGTAACGATCATATCCACTACGTTGATTGCTGTATAAGGCAAAGTGCATGAATCCAGGATCTTATGCTTGCCCTTCTGGGTATGAAGCATGGCCACGATAACCTTCTTGGCTCCAACTACCAGATCCATAGCACCGCCCATTCCCGGAACCATCTTACCGGGAACGATCCAGTTGGCCAGGTTCCCAACCTGATCCACTTCCAGGGCCCCTAAAATCGTAGCGTCTACATGTCCGCCACGGATGATCCCAAAGGATGTGGCACTGTCAAAGAACATGGCTCCCGGATTAACAGTCACATACTGCGCACCTGCATTGATGATGTCCACATCTTCTTTGCCGGGTTCCGCTGCCGGTCCCATTCCCATGATCCCGTTCTCAGACTGCAGAACGATATTAACTCCTTCCGGAAGGAAGTTGGCTACCATAGTGGGAAGGCCGATGCCAAGATTTACGACGTCACCATCTTTCAATTCTCTCGCAACTCTTCTTGCGATGATCTCTTTTAAATCTGCCATTGTTTCTCACCTCCTACGATAGAATCTACATAGATGCCCGATGTCACTACGTTATTCGGATCAATGTCTCCTATCTCAACGATCTTACAGGCTCCCACGATCACATGATCTGCTGCTGCAGCCATCATGGGGTTGAAGGTTCTTGTGGTTCCGTTGTAAGTGGTGTTTCCGAATTTGTCGGTTACGCTGCCGCGAATAAATGCAAAGTCCGCACGCAGAGGAAGCTCAAGAAGATAATCTCTTCCGCCTACATTGAGAACTTGCTTACCCTCAGCTACGATGGTCCCTACTCCTGTAGGAGTCAGGAAGCCTCCAAGTCCGGTCCCGCCGGCACGGATCCTCTCCGCCAGCGTTCCTTGAGGAACAAGGATACACTCCAGCTTGTCTTCTTCAACGTCGGTGTTCATCCTCTGTGCGACTTCGGGGTTCAGGCCCACATGCGAAGCGATCAGTGTCTTGATCTGTCCGTTAGTAAGAAGTTTACCGACTCCTCTCCCCGGAACACCTGCATCGTTGCAGATGATCGTCAGATTCTTTACATTCTTTCTGACCAACGCATCGATGAGGATCTCCGGCGTTCCGCAGGCCATAAATCCGCCCACCATGATGCTTGCGCCATCCTGGATAACGGCTACGGCCTCATCCGCAGTCTTGATTTTATCAATCATATCCTCCACTTCCTTTCTGTAACATATTATGTTACCCTCAAACAGCTGATAGCTGCTATTTGCTTTCTACAAGTTTAGTCAGCACAAAGGACGCCACATCCTCCGCATAGGTATGAGGACCGAATCCGGCATCGTAACCCAGTTCCTGCGCCAGCTCATGCGAAATTCTCGGTCCGCCGCAGCAAAGGATCATCTTGTTCCGGAGACCTTCAGCCTCCATGAGTTCTACCAGTTCGGTAAGGTTCTTTATATGAACGTCTTTTTGTGTAACGATCTGAGATACAAGAATAGCATCCGCCTTNNTTGTAGCGTTCCAGTCCGAAGTGACCGTGGAAGCCTTTCATGTTAATGATAGCATCGATGCCAACGGTATGTGCGTCGGTACCGGTGCAGGCGCCCACTATGACTACATTGCGTTTGATATTCTCTTCGATAAATTTCTCGCATTCAAGCCTGTCCATAACGTCAACATCCACTTTAGGAACTTTAATCGTGGTGTAATCTACCGTATGCTGGCACTTTCCGTAGACAACGAAATACGTATAACCGATGCCCAGATCCTTAAAGTAGACAACGCTGGGTTCATCCAATCCCATCTTCTTTGCCAGGAGTTTTGCCGCTTCGTTAGCTTCAGCACCCGTGGGCACGGGAAGAGTAAAGGACATCTGAACCATGCCGTCATTCATGGTATCGCCGTATGGCTTTACTTTAGTCAGATCTACTGTGGTTGTCGCAGTTGTATTGTTGAAACCCATTATTTTGCACCTCCTAACATCAGGGGAATAAAGGGATTGAAGTACTGCTCATCCTTCGCACAGACACCTGCCAGGCCCTTTCCTCCGTCTCTTGCCCGTTTCACACCACCGAATTTGCCCTGTTCAATGGTTGAGAAGAGACCTTCTTTTTCAATGTTCTTCAGAAGTTTTTCCGCTTCAGCCAGAACGCTCTGTGCCCTTGACTGAATGATGCCGCCTTCTTTGAACTCGATTTCTTCACCGATGCCTCTTGCATTATTAAAGATGTAAGACGCGTTTTCGATAGACAGCATTCTGTCGTGGAGATGAGGTGTATGGATGGCTTCTGTAAGCATTCCAAGCAGTTGGAGAGACTGACCGGACCATACAGCGATCAGGTTGAACAACGCATCCTGGATGTGGCCTTTAAAGATGTTTCCGGTCATGAACTTCGTGGGAGGCATGTATTTTAATGATGCCTTGGGGAAGATCTCTCTGGCCATGATAGCCTGGGCCAATTCATAAAGGAAGCCATTTTCCATATCCGGATCCATTTCAAAAGCGTGTCCCAATCCCATTTGCTCTTCGGGAATATTGGCAAGCACAGCGAACTGCTCGTTGATCAGCTGTGAAGCCAGAACTGTGTGGGCCTCTTCATAAGCATCTGCGGTAGTAAGATAATTGTCTTCTCCGGAGTTGAAGATAATGCCTGAGTAACCGATGATGATCCTTGAGAAGTACTGGTCGACTAAAGTCCTCTGCATATTGATGTCACGGAACAAAATGCCGTAAAGAGCATCGTTGAGCATGACGTCCAGACGCTCCAC
>DCUA01000110.1:2951-11072 GCA_002329675.1 Firmicutes bacterium UBA1426
GCAGTGGTACGAATTACGGCAATAATATCTGCGCCCTGCTTTGCAGCAGCTTTAGCCTGAACGATATCTTCATAAATGTTGCCGGTTGCTACGATAACATAGAGGTAGGGCTGTTTGCCTTCGCCAATGGTATCCAGATAGTGTTTTCTCTTAGCCGTTTGCTCTCTGATGGTCTTTAAGGTGTTCTGGACTACGTCAAGAAGCTTCTTTTCCGCTTCTTCGGCAGTTGCCAACGGCAGCTTCAAAAGATCCAGATCTCCGGCCGCCACTTTTTCAGCGATCTCCTGAGGAGAAAGCCCTGTCTGGATCATTGCATTTCCGATCCAGTAAGCCGCGCCTCTGGGCAGCCCTCCGCCATCCTTGATGGCATCTACTACTACATTGGGCAGTGGAGTATCCACTTCATCCACGCCATCAATGCCCAAAAGTCTCACCACAGTTCTCTCTGTGCTGACAGTGGTATGCCTGTCGATAAATTTTTGCATATCGGCGGCGATGCCTGCCGCGGATGACCTGGCACTGTCAATGACTTTGGGATCTAAGTTTAATTTACTTTTCATCTTTTTCGATCCTCCATATATTTTCTGGCTCTTGTTATGATGTCCCGGTCAATCCCGAGCATCTGTGCTATATTTAATGCATCTTTTGGAATCTCTTTATTGTCAGCAACTTCATAGAGCCTGTAGTCCATGTATTTTCCGATGATCTCGATCCTCTCCCTGCGATTGGCATAGCGGATCTCCCTGGACAAGAGTTCGAAATCTACGTCTGCGAGACCCCGTACCTGCATGTTACGGATCTTTCCACCTATGGACACATTGTCAAAGTGAGTCGTGATCAGGCTGATATAAGCCTGACCACTCAGGTAGTCTACGATACTTCTTGTCAGAGCAAGGCCCTCCACGGGGTTTGTTCCACTGGCTATTTCGTCAATGAGAAGTAGCGCCCCGTCCTTGCTGCGATCCAGAATATCCTTCAACTCCTCCATTTCACTTCCAAAACTGGACAGCCCCCTTTGCAGGTTCTGGCTGTCACCGATTAAAATATGAATGTAGCTGGACAGGCCGATCCTCGCACGGGTACAGGGCACATAAAAGCCGTGCTGAGCCAGCATGGCACATTGCCCCACCATTTTCAGAGAAATGGTCTTACCTCCCATGTTCGCACCTGTAATACAGGTCACCCCATCCCGCAGATCTATGCTCACAGGGCAGAATTGTTTGCCCTTCTTCTGTAGAATGTCTTCCACCACCAGTTGGCGTCCTTCCACGATTTCCAGCACATGATCCTTAACGATCTCCGGTTTCACGCAATTGTGTTCCCGGGCCCAGAAGGCCTTGGCCAGATTAAAGTCCAGCTCTCCGATGGCTGTACAGTTTTCAAGCAGCATGGATCGGAAGGCACCGATCTCCGCCGATAGCCGCTCACGAACGCAAAGCTCCTCCTCTTCAATGGCCTCATTAAGTCTTTCCATGCTCCTCTTGAGGTCATCGACTCTATCGTCGCTCTTAAGCGTAAATGTGGCGGACACGTAATCCTCATCCAGCAGGGTAAGTTCCGGTATCGCCCTGGTTTTCTCCATCAGCTGCTTGTCTGCTTTCGATATCACATATTCAAATTTAGGAGTCATGCTGATCCCGTAGGCAGCTTCCACTTTGCGCTTCTGTTCCTTTTGTACCTTTCGGATATCCAGTTCAATCCTTCTCTTTTCTCCTCGCAGGGTGGCAAGCTTTTCTGAGAATGCATCGTAAATGTAAAAGGTGTTGATCCTCTCCCTGCCCGGGTCCAGAATGTCAAGCAATGCTGTGGTGTCCTGCAGTATAAATTCCGCCGGAACCTCCACATCCGCTGCATCCAGTAAACTACGGACTTTGTCCATCTGCAGAAGAAGAGTCTTGATCTCATAAAGCTCAACCACACTGAGCACGCTGTTATCGCTGCGTTGGATGGTGAAGGAATTATCCTTCATCTCCTGCAGCGTCTCAAGCAGCTCCTCCACCCGGCCGGGCTGACTGCCAACCAACTCTACGGTCTTTTCCAGCCTCAGAAGCTCTTCCTTTAAAGCCTCTTCTTTTCCGGGCTCAAAGGCGGAAATAGCCTTTACCCGTTTTCTCCCGTAGGGAGTATTGATGGAAAGACCGTGAACTACGTAGTCAAATCCTGTTTCTGTTTTCGTTTTGGGATTACAGAGTCGCATATTCTCTCCTACTCACCGTACATGACATCGATTACCGGTATATTGCCGGCAGCTTCCCTCATAGCTGTCAGCAGTTCTCTATGATCGAAAGAGTAGCCCAAAGGGGCATAAGGATTTACCGTCAAGGCAGCAATTTCGATGTTTTCAAGCACGTTGACCTGAAAACCCCGCTTCCGTAGCTGCTGCCAGGAGGTGGCTCCTATGAAAATCTTCGTGGGGTCTTTGAGCACAAACGTTACACCCTTAAGTTTTGAAGGATGAATGTCCCCGATGACGCTCTGTGTCAGTGCCCCCGGTATAAAGACCCATTCTGTTTCTTGGTCGATGGCGTCGTCCAGGATCCTGCCTGCGGTCAGGCTGGTTTTCAGATCCAGAAACTCTGACCGCCCTCCTTTGATAAGCATGATCCTGTCCTGTGCAGCGCCTGTCTTGATTCTATCCCTCAGCTCCCCTTCCGGGATCCTGGGCAACTGGTATGTGCTCAGGATGTGAAGGGTCTCCTCCACTACCTTCTTCAAGCTTCTGGAAAGAACCGCACCTGTAGCCAATATAATAGCATCCGAGGTGGCAGGAGCTGCAATGGATCTCCGATCCACCGCCCCGTCGATGAGGATCAGTTCTGCGCCCAGATCCATCATCTCATTGCACATATCCTTGTGCTCAGCTGTGTTCACGGGTCCGGCTATCTGAACATAGCCGCTATCCACTACTCTGCACAGCATCAGCTGGCCCAGGGCTGTAAAATACCGAGTCATTCTCAATATCTCGAGCCCCGCATCTGCCAGCTCATATAACTGTACCGGCACGGACACGATAGTGCCGGCATCTAAATACACTCTGGGTTTATCCGTTCCCGTAACCAGATCCGTGTTCTCTCCATCCCTCCCGGTAGAGGTGACACCTATTACGATCCCCTCATCCATGGCTTCTTCTATCAGATAATTGAGAGTCGTGGTCTTACCCGCGTTCTTAGCCATTCCCACGATTGCGATCCTCTTATACTTTTGTGCGAGTTGGTTCAGGATACCCATTCATACTCCTTATTGTGTTACATCTTTTGCAAATATCCCGCGGCGTTTCTATTACTTGTTGCGCTCGTGACGAAGAAGGTTCTGGGGTTCCAGAGCCAACCGCTCGCCCTGCATCAGGCCGGCAACGCCCTCATAGTGGTATTCTTTCTTGCCTGTGCAATAATCGCATGTGCAATCCAGTTTGGGCAGATCCGGTTCGGTGTAAGTAGTGATAACACCTTCGTAGTTTCTGAGAATGACCTTGTCCGGAGACTGGGAAATCAGATACTGCGGCATAACAGGGATCTTTCCGCCACCGCCGGGAGCGTCCACGACGAAGGTGGGAACCGCATAACCGGAGGTATGGCCTCTCAGGCCCTCAATGATCTCAATACCCTTTGCAACCGGTGTTCTGAAGTGCTCGATTCCGAGCGAGAGGTCACACTGATAGATATAGTAGGGTCTCACTCTGTTCTTCACCAGGTTGTGGACCAGATCTCTCATGATGTGAGGACAATCGTTGACACCGCGAAGCAGTACGGACTGGTTGCCAAGAGGAATACCGGCATCTGCCAGCTTCCGGCATGCTTCCATAGCATCGGGAGTCATTTCCTTGGAGTGATTGAAGTGGGTGTTCAGCCAGACGGGATGATACTTCTTCAGCATGTTGACCAGATTGTCCGTTATTCTCATTGGCATAACCACAGGAGTTCTGGATCCCAGTCTTACGATTTCCACATGCGGAATTTTCCGGAGTTCGCTGAAGATGTATTCCAGTACGTCGTCGTCTACCAGCAGGCAGTCTCCTCCGGAGAGCAGTACGTCTCTGACTTCAGGGCTCTTTTTGATATATTCGATGCACTTGTTGATATCGTCCATGCTTCTGGCCGCATCGTGTTCGCCTGCTAATCTTCTGCGGGTGCAGTGTCTGCAGTACATGGAGCACTGGTCTGTGATAAGGAACAGAACTCTGTCAGGATATCTGTGGGTAAGTCCCGGAGCCGGGGAGTCCTCATCCTCGTGCAGGGGATCCAGCATGTCCGCTTCACTCCTGTGGGTCTCAGAGAGAACCGGTACGGCCTGCATTCTGACCGGGCATCTGGGATCGTCAGGATCCATCAGGGATGCATAGTAAGGGGTGATTCCCAGACGGAAGTTCTTGACTACTTCGTTGATATCATTTTCTTCCTTTTCCGTCAGGTTGATGATCTTCTTCAACTGTTCAACGGATGTGATCCGGTTCTCAACCTGCCACTTCCAATCGTACCATTGAGCTTCCGTTACATTCTTGTAAGCTTCAATGTCTTTCCAATTTCTTGCCATTATAAATTTCCTCCTATAGTACTTTTTCGGCAATAATTACTATGGGTCGAAAGGTGTCTGACACCTTTCGACCAAACGCATTATGCGTATTAAGCATACATTTCAGTGAACAGCTCTCTCAATGCCGGGCTCTCTCTGAGAACCTGCAGTGAAATGGCAGCATGTCCCTTTGTGTAGCCGTTTCCGACTATCATGTTGATGTCTTTTCCAACACCCTCAGCACCTAATGCAGCCTTTGTGAAGCTGGTAGCCATGCTGAAGAAATACACGGTTCCGCCATCCTTGGTAGCCAGAATGCTTGCCATCTCCGTATTGGGGATGTTGACGCAGTTGATGACCAGGTCAGCCAGTTTTCCGTTTGTGAGTTCCATGATCTTGTTGTAAACAAAGATAGCATCTGTCGCATTAGCAGCGAAGTACTCGTCGGCAAGACCAAGTTTCTTGGCTCTGTTTGTGCTCTTGTCGCTTCCGCCGATGCAGATAACTTTACCTGTGACTCCGGCTCTCTTCTTCGCTTCATAGAGGCAGAGAAGTCCGGATTTTCCACCGCCGCCGATAACCACAACTGTATCGCCGGGCTTAACCAGTTTCGCAGTTTGAGCAGGAGCACCTGCAACGTCCAGGACGGACAGTGCCAGGTTTTCCGGCATATCATCGGGAAGAACTGCGTAGATACCGCTCTCAAAGAGGATCGCCTGACCCTTGATGTCTACCTGGTCGATGTCAGGTCTTACTTCCAGGATCTCGTCGATCACCAGCGGTGTTAAGGACAGGGAAACCAGTGTCGCGATCTTATCGCCCACCTTCAGGTCTGTTTTACCTTCCAGAGCAGGACCAATCTCCTTTACGGTACCGATGAGCATTCCGCCGGAACCTGTAACGGGGTTCTTGTGCTTACCCTGCTTTTCAACGAGACCCATCATGATCTTCTTGATTTCTTCCACATCGCCGTTTGCCTGCTTTTCAATCTGCGTGAAGCTTGCGGAATCGATGTTCAAGGTCTGTACGTCGATCAGTACCTCGTTGTCGTAAATTTCCATTGTGTTGTCGATCTTTTCTGCGGGTTGGGGCAGTACGCCTTTGGGTTCAATTACACGGTGTGTTCCATAAGGGCATCCTTTTTTCATAGTTGTTCCTCCTATAAATTTCAACGTTTACTACAAAGCACTTCAGCTCTTTTAACGGTCTTAACTGTGTTTCCACGTTGCTTCCTTACTGTTTGCTGAAATGGACTTCTGCATACTATATAGAGCAAATTTTGTGCCAAAGGCGTTTTTTATCCCCTTTGACTCTTTTTTCGAGAAGAGCGTGTGTCCTTTCCTTGCAAATCAACGCTGGATTAAGATTCTTCTCTTCCGGAATGACGTATACCAATAAACGATCATCACCTCCTTAGATGCACAATCGGTTCAAACTCGCAAAAAGTCGAACCGATTTGTGTTCATATTTGATATTTATTCTTTTTTCTCACCAGTTGCGTCTGGCTTATCCCGATGGCTCTCGCAGCTTTCCTGGATGAACCGTACTTTTCATAGGCACTCTTTATGATACCCTTCTCAAAGTTCGCCACCATCAGATTCAGATCCAGTGTTTTGTTTTCCTCTACAATTTCCTCCGGCTCCAAGGGGTTGATATTATCGAAGAGATCCAGGTGCATTCCCCTCATTACGTCGAAGGCAGTAATGTTTTCCCCTTTCACGGAAATGAGCAGTCTTTGGACCATGTTTTCAAGCTCTCTGATATTTCCCGGCCAGTCGCAATTCTTCAGGTACTCCACCGCATCCTCTGTAATGCCGCGATTTATGCCGAATTTGTCGTTGTACTTCTTTATAAAGTAATATACCAACGCAGGGATCTCGGCCCGCCGCTCGGAAAGAGAAGGAACTCTGATGGGAAAAACATTGAGCCTATAATAAAGATCCCTCCGGAATCTCCTGGCATTAACGGCATCTTCCAGATCCCGGTTCGTTGCAGAGAGGATCCGGACGTTGGTTTTTACAGCCCTCGTCCCACCTACACGGTAAAACTCTCCATCCTGAATAACACGAAGCAGCTTTGCCTGAACGTCCAGAGGCAGTTCTCCCACCTCATCCAGAAAGATGATGCCGTTATCCGCAAGCTCAAAATAACCTTTCTTACCCGAGGGATTGGCACCGGTAAAGGACCCCTTCTCATAGCCGAACATCTCCGATTCGATGAGGTCTTTCGCTATAGAAGCGCAGTTGATCTTAACAAAAGGCTGCATTCTCCTGTTACTGTTCTTTTGAATTATTGTGGCAACCTTCTCTTTTCCCACTCCCGTATCTCCGGTGATCAGTACGTTGCAATCATATTTCGCCACGCTTAAAATTTCATCCAGCACCATGGCCATAGCCCTGCTTTCGCAGATGAAATCCTCCTGGAGGCTTTTGCGGTAATGGGGCATTTCAAGGCTCTTGTTGGAACGTCCCAAGGGATAATCGGCGTCGTCCTCCACCTTGGACTCAACCACCGATGCAGCATTCAAGTAGGGCGTAAGGCTCTTTATCAGGTCGATTCCAAATTCATCATACTCCTCCAGATAGCCTTCTGCACACCGGATCGTGAGCTGGCGGGAGATGGATTCCGTAATGTAAACCGCTATATTATAGTTGTTGATAAGGTTGGCAAAGAACACGGTTCCCCCGTAACGGGTTGCCAGGATGTTTACCGTTTCCGCTCCGGGGATGTCCGCACAGTTAACGCTCATATCATAAAGCCCTTCCGCATTGAGCCGCTTCAGGCATTCCACCGGTTTCAGGATATTCACGTAATGAATTTCCGTAAAGATATCGTTAAGAAGTTCATCAATAACATTTCCCTTGAAAATGATATCCGACTTCTTATCAAAGAGGCAGACAATCTGAGCATCAGGCCCTGCAGCATTTCGGATGACAGTGCCAAAGAGCAGGTTGGTCAGCAGGTTATTGCCTACCACCAAAAAATGGTTCTTTCCCTTGGCCTCCTCGCTCACTGCGTAAAGAGTGCCGGATTCGTCATAGGAAAAAAGGAGAAGGTTGATGGGAAGGCCTTTTGGCGGTTTGACCACGGGAAATTCATTGAAAAAAATAGCATAGCCTTCTGCATCCACCTGAGAATATGCCATATCGATCCTGTTTATGCGACTTATGTAAAGAGGGATCGCTGCAAGGGACGCGTTGCAAATAACCTCATCTCCCGGCTTCAGGCCTTTTTTATTGTTGTAGGCGCTGCCGATCTCCTCCACCACTCCGTAGACCACACCTCCCGTATCCGTTACCGGATTATGGAGCTTCCCCCTTCGAATGACGATGTCCATTATCTTTTCCTTAATCTTCTGGGGGTGATTATCTGCCTCGATGCAGATCTGTTTGAAGCTGGTGCTTTCAATATGAAGCTTCCGTATGGATATGCGAAGTTCAGTGGGATGGATCTCCCGATTATTATCAACTTTCCAGGCAGATGTGGAAAGCACGTGTTTTGGTTCCAGGACCCGGTTGAGTCCGAAGCGATTGAACATGTATTACCTCCGTTTTTATGGGTGATGCAAATTCGGTTCGTTTCTGCGCAATACAAGCATACCTCATTGGTATA
>DCUA01000131.1:0-1275 GCA_002329675.1 Firmicutes bacterium UBA1426
CTGGATATGAGAGTACGGGTGTTAACACGGGACTGCTGATCCAGGATCTGGATCAGATTTTCCGGAGCGCCTAGTTTAGCCAGCTCCGCATTTATCATGTTTACTGTCTCTGTGCTGGACCTGATGGATCTGTGATGAGGTGTGATGATAATGGCGTTTCTGCCTTTCACAGCGAACATGGCATTGCTCATTGGGGTAACGGTGGGGTTCGTCATTGGCGTAATTGCGGCTATTACTCCCATAGGTTTCGCCACTTTAACGATACCAGCTTCCTCATCCCGTTCAATAATGCCTACGCTTTTTTTGTCCTTGAGGCTGTTCCAGATTATGCTTGCCTTGCCTTTGTTCTTGGCGGTTTTATCCGCTAATATACCCATCCCGGTCTCTTCCACAGCCAGCTCCGCCAGATATTCCGCATTGTCGTAAACCGTTTTTGCAATGGCCATGACCAGGCGGTCCACCTGGCTTTGGGTATAGTTTTCAAGCACCGCCTGAGCAGCCCGGGCTCGTTGAATGTATCCATCTATATATGCTTTGCTTTCTAACGCTTCCTCTTCGGGAGTTTTTACTTTGATTTGGTCCATTTCATCCTCCTTCATCCTTCTTCTAAACCATCTTCGCCGGATCAACCATTTCGTCAAATTCCGCTGCAGTCAATATCCTCAGGCTTACCGCTGCCTCTTTCAGCGTGGTTCCTTCTTCGTAAGCCTTCTTCGCGATTGTCGCCGCTTTATCATAACCGATATGGGGGTTAAGTGCCGTTACCAGCATCAGTGAACGGTCCAGATTCTGCTTTATCCTGTCATAATCAGGGCGAATCCCTTTTGCGCAATTTTCATTGAAAGAAACCATCCCGTCGCTGAGAAGGCGAATGGATTGCAACACGTTGTAAATGGTTACAGGCAGAAAGACATTGAGCTGAAAATTTCCCTGGGATGCGGCGAAACCAACTGCTGCGTCATTGGCCATGACCTGGCAGCACACCATCGTAAGCGCTTCGCATTGCGTGGGGTTGACTTTCCCCGGCATGATAGAGCTACCCGGCTCGTTCTCGGGTATTTTTATTTCACCGATCCCGCTCCTCGGCCCGCTGGCCAGCCAGCGTACATCGTTGGCGATCTTAAATAGGTCAGCAGCTAGCGCTTTCAGTGCCCCGTGAAATACCACGATCCCGTCTTTGCTTGTAAGGGCATGAAATTTGTTCGGAGCCGATGTAAAAGGAGTTGCAGTCAGCCCGCTGATGTGGCCTGCCACTCTTTCGGCAAACTGCGGATG
>DCUA01000131.1:1319-3732 GCA_002329675.1 Firmicutes bacterium UBA1426
GCATCCTGAAGATGGGTGCGGCCGATTTTAATGATATCTGCGTATTCTTCCGAAAGCTGAGCGAAAGTGGTGGACAGCTTTTCAATAGCCGGGAGCAGGCGCTGCTCTGCCTCCAGTACCGCAGCTATATGCATGGCGGTAGGGAAGGTATCATTTGAGCTCTGACCCATGTTGACATGGTCATTGGGATGGATTTTTTTATCGCCCAGAATGTTGTTTCCACGATTGGCAATGACCTCGTTGACATTCATATTGGTCTGGGTCCCACTGCCCGTCTGCCAGACCGCGAGAGGAAACTGGTCGTCCCATCTGCCTTCCAGAATCTCGTCACAAACCTGCACAATAACCTCAGCTATCTGCTTATCCAATTTGCCCAGATCGAGGTTCGAGATGGCGGCTGCTTTTTTCAGCACAGCAAAAGCCTGAATTACTTCCCGGGGCATCTTTTCGGTACCGATAGAAAAGTTCAAAAGACTGCGCTGTGTTTGGGCTCCCCATAGTTTGTCGGCTTCCACCCGGATCTCTCCCATGGAATCCCGCTCAATTCGTTCCTTCATAATACTCTCCGGTGCTGCTTATTTTTTCCAGGAGCTCTTCAGGTCCACGATCTGATTGAACACACGGTCCTCTCCATTGTGGAGGATCTCATCCGCAATATAGTATCCCTGGCGGAAGAACTGGAACCGCTCGCCCGCCTCGGCGTCTGCCAGTGCGGGCTCGGCCATTGCTTCCATGATCTTCATCGAGTTGGGGTTCATAATGTTCTCGCCATTTTCGTCCTCGATCATGAGGTAGTCGTAGACTCTGACTTTAATGGGTACCGCTGTCTTCGCCTCGACCCAGTGAATGGTCCCTTTGACCTTGCGGCCTTCAAAGCCACTTCCGCTCCTGGTCTCCGGGTCATAGGTGCAGCGGAGTTCGATCACTTTTCCTGCGTCATCCTTTATGACTTCATTGCAGGTGAGGAAATAGGCCCCCTTGAAACGAACCTCGTTTCCGGGGAAAAGGCGAAAGTACTTCTTTTCCGGGACTTCCATAAAATCATCCCTCTCTACATATAGCTCACGGGAGAAGGGTAGCTTACGGGTTCCCATCTCCTCGACTTCTTTATTGTTTTCAATATCCACTTCTTCGGTGACATCTTCCGGATAATTGGTAATGACCACTTTCAAAGGATCCAGTACAACCATACGGCTCTCCACCTTTGTTTTCAGATCCTCACGAATGCAGTGCTCCAGCAAAGAGATATCCACTGTGCTGTTTGCTTTTGCAACGCCGATGCGATCGCAGAAGTCACGGATGGCCTCCGGTGTATANNTCACCGTTGTCGACCAGTGCTTTCAGATAGCGCTTGCTCATAACGGTGTTGGTCAGGTTAAGGCGTGCAAATTCGATCTGCTGAGGCGGCATGGGCCAGTCAAGCTCACGAAGCACCCAATCATACAGAGGTCTATGGTCTTCAAATTCTAATGTGCAGATAGAATGTGTGATCTGCTCGATGGCATCTTCTAAAGGATGTGCATAATCATACATGGGATAAATGCACCATTTGTCCCCCGTGTTGTGATGGGAGGCATGGGCAATGCGATATATGACGGGATCGCGCATGTTGATATTGGGCGAAGCCATGTCGATCTTTGCACGCAGTACCTTCTCTCCGTCCTTATACTTGCCTTCCTTCATCTCCTGGAAAAGTTTCAGGTTTTCTTCAACGGAGCGGTTGCGATAAGGGCTCTCCTTACCCGGTTCTGTTAAGGTTCCGCGATGCTGCCGGATCTCTTCTGCGGTGAGGTCGCAGACGTAGGCCTTGCCCTTTTTGATGAGGGTAATAGCGCAGTCCAGCATCTGATCAAAATAGTCGGATGCGAAAAGGAGCTCGTCCCATTGGAAGCCGAGCCATCTCACATCTCCTTTGATGGATTCTACGTATTCTGTATCCTCTTTTACGGGATTGGTGTCGTCGAAGCGTAGATTGCACTTGCCTCCGTATTTCTGGGCTGTGGTGAAGTTGAGGCAGATAGATTTGGCGTGCCCAATGTGCAGGTAGCCATTTGGCTCCGGCGGAAACCGGGTGTAAATCGGCCTGTCTCCATAAGTTTTGTTTTCCAGGTCTCTATCGATAATGTTGTGTATAAAGTTGTTGGTTTCTCTCGCTTCAGCCATACTGACGCCTCCTTAATTGTCAGCCACTGGATCATACCCGGTGGCGGGTTGCGGATATTATACCATTACAGTGACAGTTTGGAAAGGGCTACGGCCGCCCATTTCACGCCCTTTACTCTCTGGGGATATTGTAGAGCCCGGGTACTCGGTTATGAAAGGTTCCCACCGCATCCCGGATCTTCCCGGGATAATCTGCATCCACATATGCCTGGATAAAACCGGGCTTATCCGAAGCGGTAGCAATGGCTAC
>DCUA01000131.1:3897-8360 GCA_002329675.1 Firmicutes bacterium UBA1426
CCGATTTTTCCGAAATCAGCATCATATGTCAGCAGATGATCGCCGGGGGTGATCAGGTTTGATTCCTTTTTTCCCTCCGCTGCGTTGAGTGCATCAAATAGGTGAACTTTGTCGTAGGAACCCACAACTTCACCCTCCCTGTTAAAAAGCAACGATGTGTTGTATATTCGGCCATCGCGTCTGTTGGCAAGGGTTCCCGCCGTTATATAGGTGTTGTATCTCTTTGCATAGGTTGAAAAAGTCCTGATAAAAACATCGGGAATCCCTTTAATAAGAGATCCTTCTGAGTTTTCAGGAAAGTAGAGAAAGTGTTCCGGAAAGACGACCATGTCCACATACCTGTACAATATCAATGCTTCGTGCATCAGCCGGACTGCCTGCCTGAAGTTTCGTCTGAGATCCTTTGTAGGTGCTGTCTGGATCACAACAATGCTTACTTTCTTTTTCATACCTTCTCCTCTCCGAAGGGGTTCTCACATGTGTGGTAAAGCTCGCAGATTTTGCTTCCTCTAGTCGTATTTATTATACCATAAATATCTAAGTTTTATGGCATAATCCACCATCTCCGATAGGTAACAATGAAATCTTTCTTTCAGAACCTTGTTGCTTTCTGATCCCTGAAGCAAGTAGTTGAAACTCTACGAAATTCAAAAGAATTCATTAGCTTAGAAAATGGAAAGCAACTACATACAGGTAATCATTCAGATTATCGTTGCTCTGAATGAAAAAAGGCAACGATATTCGAAACAGATGTCCATCTATTGTTGACCATTGGCGAAAGTTCATACCATTAAATTACAGAAAGCAACTACAGAGTAATGATTGGTCAGATTATCATTGCCCCGATTAGAAAAAGACAACGATAAATCCAGGTTCAAGACAGTTGCAGTTGCTCTTTTCATAAATTTCATCTAGAAAATAAAAAAGAGCAACGATCAGGTCTGGGATTGATCAGATATCGTTGCCCCGACTGGAAAAAGGCAACGATAAAAGCAGGTTGATGGCCGGCTGCAGTTGATTTCAGAAAATGCCGAGGTAAAATGCCGGAACATACCTCGGGAACATACCCGGAACAGTCCGGTTCTTGACAAAGACTGCTATTTGCAGTATTCTACGGTAGTAAATCGGCTCAGCATCCGGCGAATCCGGAATCGCTGTCCGCATTAACCTAACGAATCAAGGAACGAGGAGAATAAAATGAAACACATCAAGACTATCGCAAAGCCAACATTAAAGAATACTGCCAGCAAAGGCTGCGGCGAGTGCCAGACATCCTGCCAGTCCGCCTGTAAAACCTCCTGCACTGTAGCAAACCAGCAGTGTGACAACACCAAGCGCAGGTAACAATGATTCATAAATTTCAATTTCATGATCTAAACATCGCTATGGATGTCAACAGCGGTGCGATCCATGTCATCAGTGACATCGTCTACGACATACTGGACTTTTACCCCGCCGAATCAAAGCAAACTGTCATTTCAAAACTGACAGACAGGTACAGCATTCAGGACCTTAACGAGGCTTTCGACGAAATCGAGACTCTAAAGCAGGCCGGAATGCTTTTTGCTGATGACTCCCAGGTAACAACAGAAATGCTGGAAGGCCGCGGGCAAGTGATCAAGGCTATGTGCCTGCATGTAGCTCACGACTGCAATATGCGCTGCAAATACTGCTTTGGAGACACAGGAGCTTTTGAAGGCCAGCGCTCTCTGCTTTCATTTGAGACCGGTAAACAAGCTCTTGATTTTCTCTTGACCCATTCCGGAACCCGCCGCAATTTAGAGATCGACTTCTTTGGCGGTGAGCCTCTTATGAATTTTGAAGTGGTAAAACAGCTGGTGGCCTATGGCCGCGAGGCTGAGAAGGCCTTTGGAAAGAACATACGCTTCACCATTACAACCAATGGTTTGCTTCTGGATGAAGAGAAGAGCCGCTTCATAAATGAGAATATGGAAAATGTGATCCTGAGCATCGATGGCCGGCCGGAAGTCAACGACAGGATGCGCAAAACTCCCAATGGGAGAGGGACCTATGATGTCATCACATCTAAATATCTGGACTTCGTGAAGAATCGCAAGGGGACCTATTATGTCAGAGGTACCTTCACGCGGGAAAATCTGGACTTTTCTGAAGATGTAAAGCATTTAGCCGATCTTGGTTTTCGGAATATATCCGTGGAGCCGGTTGTGACGGATCCATCTCTGGCCTATGCCTTACAGGAAGAAGACCTGAAGCGGATTTTTGCAGAGTACGACAGATTAGCAGATCTTTACCTTCAATCGATCCAAGAGGGTAAGAGCTTTGAATTCTTTCATTTTAACATCGATCTGGAACAGGGACCTTGCGTATACAAGCGAGTAGCCGGCTGCGGTGCGGGTACGGAGTACGTAGCCGTCACTCCCGAAGGCGATATTTACCCCTGTCATCAGTTTGTGGGAAATCCGGATTTCCGATTGGGAAATGTTGCCGAGGATTCTTTTGAAAACAGGCTATATGAGGATTTCAACAAAGCCCACATCTACAACAAGGAAGAATGCCGCTCATGCTGGGCCAGGTTCTATTGCAGCGGTGGCTGTCATGCCAATGCTTACAACATGAACGGGACTTTAGCTGAACCATATCAAATGGGCTGTAAGATGGAGAAGAAAAGGTTAGAGTGCGCCATCGGGATCCGGGCTGCTCTGGCTTAAGGTGTGTCCCCATGGGTGCAAAAGCAGCNNTGGTTGTGGTTTAGGATTGGAGTCTGGCTCTTGCCGCCAGCTGCTCTTCCATATACTTGTAGCCCCGGTCGAAGGCCTCCATGTTGCTCACGGCTAAAGATGCAGGGAAGTCTTCCTCTATGGCGTCCATGACCTTGTCGTAATGGAGCTTTGGAAGCAGTTTTGTCAAAGCTCCCAGCATAACCATATTGACAACTTGCGGCTTTCCCATTTCCTCTGCGATGGCCGTGCCCGGCACTTCATAGTAGCCGGGTTTTCTTGTTTCGACCAGAGTACTGTTTATCAGTACCATATCCTGATCTTCCAGATCCGCACAATATTTATCATAACCCTTTTGATTGTAAGCAATGAAGACGTCTACATCGTCCACCTTCATATAGTCGATGTTTTCGTCGGATATGACCACCTCCGCTTTGCAGGCGCCTCCCCTGGCCTCCGGCCCATAGCTCTGGGTCTGAGTGATATAGAAGTCCTCTCCCAGCCCGTAGGCCTTTGCCAGCAAAACGGATGATAATATGACCCCTTGACCTCCGGCCCCGGCAAAACGCACATTCAATCTCATTTCCGTTCCTCCTCTACATTTATAGCCGCGTCGGGACATAATCGTTCACATAATCTGCATCCAATGCACTCATTTTCCAGTACTGCTTCCGGCATGGCACTGCCGTAACTGTTTCTCTTCTTTGAGATCGTGTATACTTTTTTCGGACAGATCTCCAGGCAAATCAAACAACCCTTGCAGAGAGTATTATCTATGTTGATCTTCATTGTTCCACGCTCCAGGTATTCTCAGGCTCCTTGTTGTTCTTTGGCTTCGCCGGCCTGGTATTTCTGAACTGTTCCATTGTGGCTTCCATTCGCTCGATATATTCCGGCCTGTCGTTGTCATGGATCAGGACCCCACACTTTATTTTTCCCTGTGGCTCATCCATTCCCTCTTTATAAACGTAGCTGTTTTCCTTCAGATAGCTCATTATGAAAGCAGGGTCTTTGCTCCCGTAGACGCTCTTTCCGCTCTGAGTGGGACACTGAGAAATAACCTCGATGAGAGAAAAGCCCTTATGCTTAATACCGGCCTCGATGCTCTTCTGCAGTTGAACCGGGTGGGCTGTGGTCCACCTTGCGACGTAGGTGGCTCCCAGTGCCATAGCCGTCTCCGCCCCCAGCATTGGCTCGTCATATGCGCCCCATGGAGAGGTCTTCGTGACGGCGTTCTCCGGTGTGGCAGGTGATTTCTGCCCCCCCGTCATGCCATAAATATGGTTGTTGACCAGGATCACAGTGATGTCGATGTTCCGCTTGCAGGCATGAAGCAGATGGTTGCCTCCGATAGCCAGGCAGTCCCCGTCACCTGTAAAAACCAGGACTTTCTTGTCCGGCTGCGCCAGCTTAAGCCCCTGAGCAAAGGCCAGAGCTCTCCCGTGAGTGGTATGCATTACATCCATATCGAANNTTCAGGTTGTCAATGGCAGCGATAGCCGCGTATTGAACGATACCGTTACCGCATCCGGGGCAAAACAGAGTGGGCAGTGCATCCCGCCTCAGGTAGCGTTCCATGAGCCTATTCATCGTCTTTCACCTCGTTAGCAATGGATTCCATCAGTTCCGCCGGACTGTGTATCTCGCCGCCGATTTTGGGAAGAGAGATCACCGTGCTGCCCCATAAACATCTTTCGATCTCTTTATAGTATTTGCCGGCGTTCATTTCCGGCACGAAGACATAGCGGCACTTTGCCGCCAGCC
>DCUA01000131.1:8398-16942 GCA_002329675.1 Firmicutes bacterium UBA1426
AGCTTTCCTTCCTTTTCATCAGCGGATAGCTTGATGCCTTTTGCCAGTTTTACCGCATTCAAAGCAGGTCGGCTGACGGAGCCGTAAGCAAGTATGGCGATGTCCGCATTGTCCATGAAATAGCTTTCCACATCCTGTATTTCATCAATGTGGTTCCGTATCTTGCCACTGATGCTTCGGATGAATTCTCCGCTCTTTTCTGCCAGGTGGCCGATCCGCTTACCCTCTTCATCGTGAAGCTGGCCTTCTACCAGACAATTGCCCCCTGTATAGAAATCCTCCTGGGGGGACACCACATAGTTGCGATGTCCGCCGCGGATCTTTCGCTCTCCGTCATAAATAGTGATCTTCTCCCTCATGTGGCCTACAACTTCATCCGCCAGCAGGATCACGGGAGTCCGGAATTTTTCAGACAGCTCAAAAGCGCGAATGGTGAAATCATACATCTCCTGCACCGAAGAAGGTGTCAGGGCAATGATCTCATAATCGCCGTGGCTTCCGTATTTGACCTGGTAAATATCCTGTTGAGATGACATGGTAGGCTGCCCGGTCGAGGGTCCGCCTCTCTGAACATTGACGATGACCACCGGCGTTTCCGTGACTGCGGCAAAGCCTATGGTCTCCTGCATTAAAGTAAAGCCGGGGCCGGAGGTGGCTGTCATGGCTTTTTTCCCACCCCATCTGGCTCCGACGATGGCGCAGGCTGATGCGATTTCATCTTCCATTTGTATGAAAGATCCGCCGACGTTGACCATTTCGGCTGAAAGATATTCTATGATTTCTGTAGAAGGAGTAATGGGATAGCCGGCAAAAAAACGACATCCGGCATATACTGCTGCTTTTGCGCAAGCCTCATTGCCCTGGAGAATCACCTTTCGGCCGCCCCTTGGTAAAGGCTCTACGTTGTGTGGATCCATAAAAAAGACTACCTCCTACATTTATCGTTTATCCTATCTTCATGCTATCATTTCGCATTTTAGATGACAACGAATAAACAGGGGATAGCCATGTATATATGCTTGTTAATTGTTTATCGTATTTGTGTATACAATCTGCGCTGTCTCTCTAAAGCGTTGCCTTGATTGACTTATAGGTTCAGGCTCTGCTCCGCCCGCTTTCTGGAGTTCGACAAATGTGCAGAAATTCGTTGCACAGCTTTCGCTTTATTCTTATCTTGAATTGCCTCCAAAATGCCTCGATGCTCCTCTAATATTATGGGTAGATTGTCGCTGCAATATACGGTGGCTTTTCGGGTCTTTTCTACATATTCCTGATAAGATTTCAGTATCTGCGTAAGGAAACGGCTTCCCGATGCACTGTAGATGATTTCATGAAACGTTTTGTTCAGCTCAAGAACTTTCTTACTGTCCTGTCGCCCGGTATAGAATTCCATCCGTTCAAAAGCATCTCTGAGGCGAAGGATCTCTTCGTCGCTGATGCGGGGTATCGCCCATTCTACTGCAAGAACTTCTACAGCCGCCCGAACGGCATAGATATCCTTTACGTCCTGCTTTGTCAGTCCTAAAGCAAATGAACCTCTGTTGGGGATGGACTCGATCAATCCTTCCTTTTCCAGCTGCTTAAACGCTTCCCGGATGGGCGTCCTGCTTACTTTTAACTCTTCGGCGATCTGGTTTTCCTTTATCCGCTCGCCGATTCCGTATTCGCCCTTGAGGATCCTCTCCCGCAGAATGTGTTCGATCTCCTCTGCAAGAGAGACAGTTTGAGAGAATTTTCCATTGCTCATCTGCTTACCCTGCTTTATTATTTTTTCTTTCTCTGCTGCTGTTTGCTGCCCTTACTCTTAGTTTGCCGGGTTTGCTTTGCTCTTTCTTTCGCTTCAGCCCTTGCCTGCTCTCTCGCTATTCTTTCTTCAATGAAGTTCCTGGGTGTTGCATAGCCTTTTTCGGAAATTGTTCTGGGTCTCTTGACTCTCTTGACACCCGGACGAACGGGTTCTTTCTCTTCCGCTTGATTTGCGCTCTGTCGTCTGGTGACCCTGGCCTTCCGTCTTTCCGCCTGGGCCTTTTCTTTCTCTGTACGCGCAACAACTTCCTCGACGGATTTACCCGTACGTTTTGCTTCTTTATAGGGATTGATCTTCTGCTCTTCCTCTCTTTCTTTGCTTTCCTTTTTCAGCTTGCGCTTCGTGTCAAAGACTGTAAACACCATCATTCCCACAACCATGATAGCCATGAGAACCATGTAACCTGTATTGTCGGCTTCGGTGTTACGGGTTGAGAAGTTCAGCGTGATATCTTCTTCCAGACTGTTTCCCGTACTACTCTGCATTCCTTCGGAAATAATGACTTTATAGGCAGTGTCCTGAGTCAGGCTTTCGGAGATCTGCAGCCAGACCTCGTTGGGATATTTGGATTCGTTATATAGAGGCTCAAATGCAATGGCATTCCCTTCCTCGTCGACAACGGTAAAGCGATCTGCATTCGTCGCTATGGAAACCGGATCGCTGATTTTTTCCGAGAAAACCAGTTTAATTGCTACATTTTGCGGTGTCAGTGCGGCATTGCCCTCCTCCGGAAAACTGCTGATCAGCGTAAGCCCTGAAGCAAAGCTGGCAGTTGTTGCCATGAGTGCGATCATTAGGGAAAGGCATAGAATTTTGCCTAATCTTTTCATAATTTACTGTTCCTCCTGGTGTCTCTCAAAGTAATTTTTTCTTTTGCCGTAAGTCCCTGAAAAAATCTTTCATAAGTTGGCGGCATTCCTCTTCAAGGATGCCGACGTGGATTTCCGGGTTGTGGTTGAGCCTTTCGTCCCGGGGTATGTTCATCAAGGAACCGCAAGCCCCCGCTTTTGGGTCCATCGTTCCGATGTAGAGCCTTTCGATTCGCGCAAGGACAATGGCGCCGGCACACATGGCGCAGGGTTCTGTGGTCACATACAAGGTCGAACCCAGCAGCCTCCATGCTCCAATAGTCTCTGCCGCTTGCCGGATGGCAATGATTTCCGCATGAGCGGTTGGGTCCTTTCGGGTCTCTGTAAGATTATGGCCTCTGCCGATGATCTGTCCGTCGCGTTCAATGACTGCACCAATGGGCACCTCGCCGATAGCAAAGGCATTCTTTGCTTCCAATAAGGCTTCATTCATAAAATAATCCGGAGTCATTTTGTCACCTGCAACGCTTTCACAGGCCCGAAATATGCGGTCCTTGCATCTCTGTTACTATTCTGCATTAGCCTTAATATCCTATCATAGTTTTGTGCGTATTTCAATGTGAATTTCCTGAGCACCGCTTTCAAGTCACGAAAAGGTCAGCCGCTTCATATTATTGTGTTATAAAGTAAATAAGGAGCCTGCCGCTATGCCTAATGGTGCTTCAACCGAGCCATTATTCCCTGATATGACCTTTGAACAGATGAATGCTCTCATCGCCTTCCGGACGATCTGGATCGAACTGTCCATGTGGACAAGGGAGTTTATTTACAGCATAGTTGACAACCACCCAAGCCAGGCGGCCGTTACAAACCGGCTTTATACGGGTGTTCCCCTGGATTTTTATAATGCGTTGACCGTTTTTTATGGCGATGAGATAGCAGAAGAATTTCTGGGACGGATGTCCCGGTTCATTTTACGCATCTGGAGGCTGGTAGATGCAATAAAAAGCGGTCGAGCGGATCTTATAACTGATATTACTATGGCTCTATATGAGGGTGTACGTGATAATGCTGCTTTTATGGAAAGAGTTAATCCTAATTGGGATCAGTCCACCTGGAGTAATTTGTTCATACAGTATATCAGCATGCTTAATGAGCTGATCCTTTCCATACTTCAGGGAAATTATGAGAATGAGATTCGTGTCTTTGACCGGCTGGAGACCCTCTCCATGCTCATGGGAAGCAGTATGGCAAGAGGTATTATCCGAAGCAGGTCCGCCCGGCAGGCTGAGCCTGCAGAACCAACTCAATAAAAGGAGCTTCCTATGCCTAACGGAATTGTTTTCGAACCGATCCCACAAAATATCACCTTCGAACAGATGAACGCTATCCTTACTTTCCGGACCGTCTGGCTGGACATGGCCATGTGGATGCGTAATTTTACTAAAAGCTTCGTCGATGACCACCCGAATCTGGAGGCCGTGACAAATCGCCTGTATGCGGGCGTTCCGCTTCGGTTTTACAATGCCCTTGTGGTCTTCTATGGCAATGACATTGCCGAGGCATACCTGAATCGGATCTCCAATATTATCGTGGTGTTCTGGAGGCTGATGGAAGCAATGAAAAGCGGCGACCAGGAAGGAGTGCAAAAAGCCACTCAGGAGCTGTATGAAAGAGCAAGCCAGGGAGCTGACTTTCTTGCCAGCGTCAACGACTATTGGGAAGCCGATCGATGGAGAGATTTGTATACACAGTTCATCAGCCAGGGCATCCAGATGATCCTGTCCATCCTTCAGGGAAATTACGAGAACGAGATCCGTATCTATGACCAGATCCAGGATCTTACCGTTACTATGGGCAATTACATGGCGAATGGCATCATTGCAAGAGTGCTGAATTAACCGGCCTCAATGATGTCGCCGGTAGCCGCATCCACGGCCACGATCCAGTAGCCATATCCGGGTTCGTTGTGGTTCTGATTCTGCGTGCCGGGTAAGGCGCCCGCTACGGGCTGCCAGTAGACAAAGCCCGACCGGCCTCCATCGGGCTGCTCTTCCTGGACAAACCTGCCGGGGACAGCGAAGAAGTACCGGCAGGCAACCCCACTTGCGTCCGGCTTTGCCCCGAAGAGAAAGTGCCTGTACTGAGTTGCGAAGAAGTGGGCGCCGGGAGATACAAGCGGCAGACTGGCCACATTTTGGATCCTCTTCCAGCGTGCTCCTGTCCGGTCGTTTTCAAAAGGAAAAACATCCTCGTAATAGTTGGCGGCCTTGCAGGTATATCCACAGAACCGGAGCAGATATTCATTGTAAAAAGCGTTATAATTAACCGGGTTTTGAGGTACTTCCTGTGCTTGTTCCTGCATCGCAACTGCTGACTCTGCTTCCTTCTGTTCTGGTTTCTCCTGTTCCTGCTGTGCCTGTGCACTCTCAAGCGAGTCATCGTCCTGATTCATCACAAGCTGTACACCCCGCATCTCCTCCTCTGACTCGACTTTGTCCGAGGATGAATTGCTTTTTTTCATGATCCCTTTCAGTACCGGATGCAAAGGTTCTCTATCGTTGTTACCGGATACCGCAGCTACAATTGCGATGGTGAAGTCATCAAAACAATTCCCTTTCCCATCCATATCCAGAGGATCAAAACGAAAATAGGTCTCACCGTTACCATAACGGTTGATGGTAAGGCTTCCCAACACTGTGTGCAGAGTCCTGTCCCCACTTTTTCCAAACAGGATCAGCTTATATATGTAATCCCCTCTGCTGTAATACTTCAAATTCTGGACTACGCATCGAAGGGCTCCTTTATTATTGCCTGTCTCCACCTTTAAATAGCCTTTCACAGGAGCTTCGCGGGTACTGAAGTCTGCTGTCTGCTCCTCCATCATTACAAATGTTCTGGTGTATTTTATGTAGTTCATTTTTCACCTTCTCCTCTCCGAAAGATACTGAGGACCCTTAATTATCTTGTAATTATCAGGACAAATTGGTAGTATAGTTATATGCTTATGCTTGGCCGAATATGACGGAGAGGAGGCGGTTACCGTGTGGATGGATGTTGTGGTTGCTTTGATTTTTGTAATTTCCACAGCTGTTGGTTTTCGACAGGGCTTCGTACATACCTTTATTCATACTGCCGGTTGGCTTCTGTCCATTGTTCTCGCTTTTGCCTGGTATGCAAAAGTAGAGAATTTCATGCGCAATAAGACGAATTTCTATGACACCGTTTATAACAAGGTTGCCGAACGAGTAGCCGAAGAAGGCTCTTCCGCCGGGGTTTCCTTTACGCAAAACATGCCGGTGATCCTGCAGGAGTTTATTGATTCCATTAAAAATAGCGTGGCGGATGCCATCGCTATGGGGGTTTCTGACTTCTTGTTCAAGGTGATCTGTTTTCTCTTACTTGTTGTAGCCATTCGTCTGGTCTTTATGCTCTTTTCTTCTCTTTTCAGTAAAAAGAACAATGAAGGCTTTCTGGGATTTATTGATGGGGTTTTCGGACTCCTGGCCGGTGCGATCAAGGGTCTCTTGATAATCTTCCTGTTACTGGCTCTCCTCGTTCCCGTTATAGGTCTTTCCTCCGGAGATAGCCTGGCAGCAACTCTTGGGTCCTCCAGAATCGCGAGCATTCTTTACGATAATAACTATCTGCTCCTTTTATTAAAGAGTGTCTTTTAATGCCCCCGAAGAGCTCTTGCCTTAAAACTCCCTGATCCTTATCCTGGGATTTCCTTCCGTAGCAAGACGGATCACCCCGTCCGCATCGGATGCGGTAAATATGTGGTTGGTATTGGATCCGTTACGCACGAAGCCAATCACCATTTCTTGCCCGCCTCTGCCATGTACACGCAGTTCCGAAAAGGCAGAAAAAGGATAGGACCTGCTCTTATTATAAAAAATGGCGTGATAATGAGTGGTCACACCATTCTCATCTACGATCACATCTCTGCTGTAAACCGTGACATAGATCACCACTGCTCCGAAGAGGGCCATAATGATATCCATTGTGAATAAAGCGTATGCTATTATCAGTATGCCGATGATGATGGTGAGTTTTGAAAAATCCTTCTTGGATGAAGATCTTCTTAATGCTGTATAACTTTCCATAGAAACCTCCATGCTTTGTCCGTTTTTTCAATTTTTATCAATGAGGATCGTATATACCAATGTAAATGATGTAAGCTGCCAGAAGCAACATGATAATTCCCATCAGCACCTTGATAAACCTGACCAGAATGCCATATTTTTTGTTACGGGTCATCCTCTCAAGAGCAGACGCAAAGGTGCCTGCTATGATTACAAAGATACTATGTCCGAGAGCAAAGAGCAATAACAAAAATGCTCCCCGAACCATAGAGCCGCCTTCCGCTACTATAGCCAGCAACACTACCAACACAGGCAAAGCGCAGTGTGAGGCAAAGAGACCTCCCAGCATACCGGCAGCAAAAGCCCCCGTATAGCCCTTCCTTTTGCTCCTGGAATGTGACAGGGATTCCGGAATAATGTTGATTATTTCAAACATCTGCAAAGCCATAAGGATCATAACGACTCCCAGCAGAATATACCACCAGAACCCCAGCCGGTGAAGCAGGCTACCCAGAAATGATGCAAACATACCCAGAGTGGTGTAGACTACAGCCATTCCAATAGCGAAGAGCAAAGAGAGCCGGAAGGCTCTTTTTTTCTCCCTGCTCCTGGTGCCGCTCACATAGCTAATGATCAAAGGAATGCTGGTGAGCGAGCAGGGAGTTATTGAGGTGAGGATACCCGCCAGAAAAGCCAGGATCGGAACGAACCACAGGTTGCTCTCGATCATGAGCACCAGCGTCTCAATTTTTTCTTCAATGAAATGCTCAAATTCAAACATTGTAATCCTCAGTCGATGTATGTAGTTCCTACTGCTGTGATCAATATATCTCCGGACAAGCGCGCTCCCCGGATGGAATCCTGCCAGTCCACACTTACGAACAGATCTCCGCCTGGCTGACGAACCTGCAAATGTTCAATAGACTCTTTTTGCCTGTCTGCCAGGGCAGAAGCTAAGGCTACAGTTCCTGAACCACAGCTGCTCTCCCAAACCAGTGAATCCACAGCTTTGACATGGACCACAGGGACCATTTCCGATGTTCGGCTGTCGTAAAACATAATACCGAAGCAATCGGTGGAAAGACCTTCCTTTTCCAGGAAATCCTCTACAATATTGACATAGACCTCCGCCGCCACCTTATTCCAAAGAATAACGTGGGTGATGCCCTCGTAGATCACTATGCTGTACTCGCTGAGCTGATCGTTTCGGCCATGAAGGATCTTAAGAGGGAGAGGCATATCGATCTCCGCATTACAGGTATGATCCGACCACTGATTCTGCACCCGGACTGTTAACGTACCTGCCTGGCCTGAAACCTGGATACGAACCTCTTTTTCATCCTCCCGGAACCCTTCCGGCTTTGCTTCTTCCGACCCTCTTAAGGCCAGCCAGCCGGCAAAACTTCTGGAAGCATTGCCGCAGAATTCTCCCCCCATCATATGTAGCCTCGCAAGGGCGCCGGGCTCATCGGCTTCTTCCAGGAAGCCCACCTGCTCTGCACATAGGTAGGTGTCCGACATGATTTTAATAGCAATTTCAGGATACTTTTCCCTGGGTAAAGGGTCCAGTATCAGCACCGTGGTATTCCCACTGGGATTAAACTTGACAAATTGAAGTTCCATGGGCATGACCTCCTGAATAATTATATCATTGTATCACATTTTATTACCAGTATGTGTTAAAATATTAAACAACCACGGGGACAGACACTTTGGCTGCTTTTGAACCCAGGGGGACACACCCCGTGGATCCGGAGATTGTACCTTGGTATTGCACCACAGCGAGTGGCAAGCAAGTGGCCACCTGATAAGACGGGCCGTCTAAACCAAAGGCACGTAGCGC
>DCUA01000075.1 GCA_002329675.1 Firmicutes bacterium UBA1426
AGCGTTTTGAAATTGGCTCCATAGATGGTTGCCTTCCCAGCAGTGAAGTATATTTCTCCAAAAACACTGAAATCATCCGTGATCCGATTGCCTTGGATAATTTCAAGTCCCATACCTTTTGCAATATCAGCAATAGGGACGGCCATTGGCTTTTCCAGTGCTTCCGGGAAATATTGCTGGAGAAAAGTTGTGGCTTCATCATCCAAATCCTTTTTGTATAAGATCGGAACTATGTTCTTCGAGACGGCATGACCATCCGTTTTGCGAGGTTGGCCAGAGGTGTATCCGGAGATATTCATAACAGTAACAGATTCGAGTTTATCGGTTACGACCGCCACACAGGAAAGAACGAGCCATTGACTTGTTTCGTGCGATGCTGTGCCTTTGTATGTATCTTCGGTCAGATTTATTGTGCAGCTTACGACCGCGTCAAACAGAAGGCTGTCTTCATCTATTCGGATATTCTTTGTATATTCGAGGATCATGTCCTCAAGCATGGCAGAATCCGGATTCTGAATTCTGGAATAAGATAAATTCAGGGCATAAGGATGCTCTGCAATGTATGTATAAGCTGCCTCCCACATGGGGCGGTAGCACACAGTATATATAAACTGCTCGATCTCGTTGTTATACGTTCCCACGGCCAGCAGACTCCCTTTCTTGGACACAAAATTTGAGGATACAAGCACAGTATAACACAAACCCGCTAATTTTTCAATAGGAACGAAAGAAAATTCTTGCGTATGTGAAGAATTACTCTTGATTTTTCAAAGGCTTTGTGCTATACTGTGGAAGTACAGTGGCAAAAATCACGTTTTTGAAAATCGAGAGGTGACTACCGTGGAAGTTAGTTATAAAAAATTGTGGAAAATATTGATTGACAAAGACATGAAGAAGAAAGACTTGCAGGCAGCTGCCGGGATCAGCTGGGCTTCGGTAACCAAGCTCTCGAAGGGAGAGACAGTAAGCATGGAAGTTCTAATGAAAGTGTGTAAAACACTGAATTGCGATATTGGGGACATCATGGAGCTAATCCCTACAGAAGAAAATGAAACTACTTGAGGAGTGATATGATGTCCGGCAGGAAAAAGAGCGTAATCAGTAAAGCGAGTCCTCATACGATCAAGAAATTTGAGTTGATTGAGGAATATATAAAATCGTGGGCACAGAAGTTGCTGCTGACTGAGTCTTGCAATGGACTGATCTTTATAGACTGCATGTGCAACAGTGGTGTATACACCGACGATGCTGGGCAATTGGTGAAAGGTACAGCAGTACGCGTCTCAGAAGCACTCAGGGAAGCATCAAGAACCTATACGGAGAAAAATATACACATTTACTTAAATGACAAGGATAAAGCGCGTGTAGATGAACTAAAAAAGCATCTTCCACAGGATGAGCGCAATTTTAAGATTGTCACGTCCTGTGGTGATGCGCACGAGCTACTCCGAACTATCGGGCCGCAGTTATATGGAACCGGGCACCTGCATTATTTTCTGCTTTACGATCCGTATGATGCGACCATTGACTGGGAAGCACTTCTGCCGTTTTTCCGTAACTGGGGTGAAGTTATGATTAATCACATGGTTTCAGATCCAGTGCGGGCGATCACAAGCGCCAAGAAGAAAACGACAAAGGCAAAGTATGAGAACACTTATCTGGAAGATTTTGAGAAACTGGTGCCTTACGGAAGTGACAAGAAGGCCTATGAGGCCAGAGTGGAGGAAATCATAAATTCACTGAAAGGAGCCCGCAGATACTATGTATCGGCATTTCCGTTCTATAACACGCAGAATTCGCTCGTCTACAATCTGATTCATTGCACGAGCAACAAGGAGGGCTTTAAGCTTTACAAGAAGAGTGCTTGGAAAGTTTTCGGTGCGCAGTCCTCTACAAAGCATTCGGCTGAGAACAGGCAGTTGTCATTTAACCTTTTCGGAGAGATTACAGAAGAGGAAGATGAAAGCTGTTTGCATGTTATCGATATCGCGAAATATCTGCATCGCTGCCTGAAAGGCCGCAAGCAGGTACCTCTTGATGAGATGTGGGAGCTTTTGGATAACCATCCGATTTTCCCTTCAGAGGGATTTCGCAATGAGGTCAAAAGTGATCTTACTGGTTGCTTTAGTGCGAAGATTGAGCAGATTGTGAACCCTGATACGGGAAAAAAGGAGTCGGTGATCTCTTTCTCTTCGTGAGACGGAGTTTCAAATAGATGAGGTGATTGGAGTTTATGGCAACGTCGCAGAAATTTGGTGGCAATTGGACGGAGGAGAAGCTGAATATCTTTACCAGCTATCTGGACGCGTACCTGATTGCACTGCAAAACCAGAAGTTCAAGAAGATTTATATAGACGCTTTTGCTGGAACTGGCGAGATCGAGACCAGCGACGGCGGGCAGTATCTTGTGGGCTCCGCTAAGCGTGCGCTGGCGTCTGAGAAGAAGTTCGATCACTACTATTTTATAGAAGCGGACTCTCAGAAGGCCGGAGAACTTCAGGATATGATAAACGCCGAGTTCCCGCAGATGAGGCGAATTGTTACGATTTACTGTGGCGATGCGAATGATAAGCTCGCGGAGATTATTGGCAGCGTAAATTGGAGATTTAACAGAGGGTTGCTGTTCTTAGATCCATATGCGACGCAGGTAAATTGGACTACGCTTGAAAATGTAGCGCAGACGAAATCGATAGATGTATGGTACCTGTTTCCGTTCTCGGCACTTGAACGGATGCTACCGAAAAACGGAAAGTACGATAAATGGGAGGATTGCATAGATCGATTGCTTGGAGATTCCGGATGGCGGGAGGAATTCTATAAGAAAGATCCCCAGATAACGCTTTTTGATCTATTTCAAGAGCCCGGACAGAGCGATGGCGAACGGATGGTTAAAGACGCAAATCCAGATCCCATAAAGGAATATATCCTCTCTCGGCTTGGGACAATCTTTCCATGCGTGTCAAAGCATGCACGGATTTTCAGGAACAGCAGGAACTCGCCGATGTTTCTATTCTGTTTTGCCATTGCGAGTGAGAGTCCGAAAGCGCAAGGACTTGCACTGCGGATGGCAGACTATATATTAAAGAACAAGTAGGCGGAGGATGATAGCGACTTGAAGACGATAAAACGAAAATCCATGCTTTATCAAACAGGGGTAGAGTATGGTGACTACACTATGAATCACGTGCAGGGCTGCGCACATGGGTGCAAATATCCATGTTACGCATTCCTGATGAAGAAGCGATTCGGGCAAATTAAGGATTATGAGAGCTGGCTTGAACCGGTGCTTGTATCAAACACGCTTGAATTGCTGGATAAAGAGATACCGAGGCTCAGAGATAAGATTCAGTCTGTGCAGCTTTGCTTTACCACAGATCCGTTCATGGAAGGATATCCAGAGGTGTCCCAGATGAGCATTGCGGCTATCCGAAAGCTGAACGAGGCCGGAATCAAATGCACTACGCTGACGAAGGGACTGCTACCTATAGAATTGGCAGAGCTTTCTCCGGAAAACGAATACGGGATCACACTGATCACTCTGGATGAAGCCTATCGGGAACAGATGGAACCGGGCGCTGCTTCCTGCGCAGATCGACTGGCAGCGTTGAGAGCACTCCATGATGCCGGTTGTAAGACATGGGTAAGTATGGAACCGTATCCAACACCGAACATGGTTGAGCAGGATCTGCACGCACTGCTTGAGGCGGTATCTTTTACAGATCGGATCATTTTCGGGAGAACGAACTATAGTAAGGTAGCAAACGCCTACGAAGGGCATAGGCATTTTTACAATGAGTGCGCAACAGAAGTGATTTCCTTCTGTCAGGAGCACGGTATTGATTATCATATTAAGGAAAAAACAATAACGGAAGAATGAGGTGGCGTTATGGCATTATTACAAGACCTGATCCAGCAGATTGACGATCCGGCGCTCAAGGAGAGAATCTTGCAGGAAACAAATAAATTACTGAAGCAGAAGAAGTTCGGATTAGTGTTTGAAGAACATCTGCCGGAGTGCACGCCGCTTTATGACGTACCGATTCGTGTTGGATCCAAGGTCGCGCTGAAGACGGGGTATGTCAGTGATATCTATACAGTTATGAATATCGATGGCGATGAGGTGCAGTGCGACCGCAGGGAAACTCATGAACAGAAAATATTCAATCTGGACGAGTTGGTGACAGTGGCCGAATTTGGAGAAGCAATCTATCCGACACTTAAGCCACTGGATAGTGTGGAGAAAGCTCCAGACAGCGG
>DCUA01000080.1 GCA_002329675.1 Firmicutes bacterium UBA1426
CTGATTCCTTGTTGCCTTTGGGGTTGGAAAGCAAACAAGACCGCTGTATTGAGATTGTGTAAACCTAGTTCAACTCATCGCATCAGCTTGAAAATAAGGACACAGTGTGCAATACTTAAATAGTACTATTCGAGTGATAAACTAGCCACGGGGTCTGTCCCCATGGCGGCGCCGTAGATTCCAATCCAGCTAAAGCTGGGGAATCCTGACATGGCACCACCTACCGAACATTTGCTCTGCAAATGTGGTTAGGTGCGTAAAGGAGAACTATGAAACAGGAAGATTTTACATTTGTTAAAGACGCACTACCCTTCTGGAATGCGCTGAGTGCAGAACAAAAGGAGATCCTTGAATACAGCATTACCCTGCGCCGCATACCTGCAGGGACCATCATGCATGGGGGTGCTGATGACCTGGATGGCCTTTTCCTGGTAAAAAAGGGGCAGGCCCGTGCATTTATCGTATCCGAAACAGGTAAGGAAATCACACTTTATCGCTTACTGGAGAGGGATATGTGCATTTTCTCGGCCTCTTGTATGTTGAGAAACATCAACTTTGAAATCCTTGTGGAGGCAGAAAAGGATACGGAGGCATTTCTTATTCCTTCTACCGTTTACCAGAGTCTTCTGCAGAGCTCCATCGCGGTATCGGATTATACCAATCAACTCATGTCTTCCCGGTTTTCCGACGTTATGTGGATCATGGAGCAGGTGCTGTTCATGAGCTTCGATAAGAGACTGGCCTTATTCCTGCTGGATCAGGCGAACATCGAAGGCTCCAACCGCCTGACCATTACCCACGAAGCCATCGCAAAGCATATGGGCACTGCCAGGGAAGTGGTGACAAGAATGCTGAAATACTTTGCCGCCGAGGGAATGGTGGAGCTTTTCCGTGGTGGGGTCATATTGTCGGATCCCGAGAAATTAAGAAGAAAACACGCTTAGAAAAGTTTTGAATAGAGCGGGAAAGCGAGTGTTCCATATTATGTAAATCCGTTCTCCTTGACGTTTTGTCCAAATAAGTATAAAATGAGGTTTGCGAGTGATAAAAAACTCACGAATAAACAATGGAGATGTACAATTATGATAAAATTCATCGCTAAGCGCGTAGCTCAGGCCTTGGTTGTGATACTTCTGATTACGTGCCTTACTTTTCTTCTGATGAATTTAGTTCCCGGAGGTCCTTTCCTTAGTGAAAAAAATCCTCCTCCCCAGGTTTTGGCGGCCATGGAAGCTAAATATGGATTGGACAAACCAGTTCCTGTTCAACTGAAGAATTACATAGTTCATATGGTGCAGGGTGATTTTGGCGTTTCTCTGAAGATGCAGAAAAATCGACCCGTCACTACTATTATTATGGAGATGTTTCCCGTATCTGCAAAGGTGGGTGTGATCGCTCTTGTGGGAGCGGTTCTGATCGGAGTTCCCATCGGCTGTATTGCGGCATATAACAGAGGAAACTGGATAGACAGCACGCTGCGGGTCGTAACAACCTTGGGGGTATCGATTCCCGGATTTGTTGTAGCAACGGTGTTGTTGATTTTCCTCGGGTCTATGTGGAAACTCCTGCCTACCATGGGTCTGACCAGCTGGCAGAGTTATATCATGCCTTGTTTCAGTCTGGCCTTTTACCCCATGTGTTATATCGGAAGGCTGGCCCGTTCCAGTATGCTTGATGTCATCAACCAGGAATACATAAGAACAGCACGGGCTAAAGGTGTGCCTGCACTCTCTATCGTATTCAAACATGCACTGCGGAATGCGTTTATTCCCGTTCTGACTTATCTGGGGCCACTGACCGCGGGAATTCTTACCGGCGGCTTTGTTGTGGAGACTGTATTTAACATTCCGGGTCTTGGCCGTTACTTTGTTCAGAGCATTATGAACCGCGACTATCCTATTATAATGGGAACGACCATATTCTTAGCAGCCTTCATCGTGACCATGACCCTGATAGTTGACATTTTATATAAGGCCGTGGATCCGAGGATCGATCTGGCGAAGGGAGGTTCAAAATAATGCGCATTCAAAAAGTTTTTGGACTCTTTCCCTTCCCCACATGGCAAATGGATGTTGATGCGGTTTTAGGACAGCGTGATTATAAAGAAGATGATTTTAATCTGGCGGAATCGTGCGAAAAGGAGAATTTCATTGAGACCAAGGCAAGCCTTTCCTATTGGCAGGATGCCTGGAGACGCTTGAAAAAGAATAAAGTTGCCATGGTATCCCTGGTAATCGTCATATTGTTGCTCCTCTTTGCATTTGTAGGGCCTCTCTTTTTCGAACATGACTATACGACCCAGGTTCGCGGGGATGAAAACATTGATCCGTCATGGCAGTATCCCTTTGGTACTGATAATCTTGGACGGGATCTGCTCGTCCGCACCATGTTTGGAACCCGTATTTCACTCATCGTCGGCATAGCGGCCAGCCTCATCGTGCTGGTCATCGGTTCCACCTACGGAGCTATTTCCGGCTACTTCGGAGGCCGGGTGGATGATGTCATGATGCGTCTTGTGGAACTGATCTATGCAATACCGGATATACTGGTCGTTCTGCTCTTGTCTACTGCACTGAAACCGGCACTGACAGACTGGTTCAATACATCAGATAGTGCCCTGGCGGGTGCGCTGTCGATTTTGGGCCCCAGCCTGATCGCTATATTTATTGCTTTCGGACTCCTGTACTGGGTCGGAATGGCCCGTATCATCCGGGGTCAGGTATTGATGCTGAAGGAACAGGAGTACGTGACAGCTGCTAAGGCCTTAGGTGCTTCCAGTTCAAGAGTGATCAAGCGTCATTTACTACCCAACTGCATCGGGCAGATCATCGTTACAACCTGCCTTCAGATACCATCGGCAATATTCCTGGAATCCTTCCTGTCCTTCCTGGGCGTGGGTGTTTCCGCACCGCTTACCAGTCTGGGCTCTATGGCCTCAGATGCCCTGGGCGGTATGTATACATATACTTACAGGCTGATGATTCCCGCCGCAATATTGAGTTTGTTGATTCTATCCCTCAATCTCTTCGGAGACGGACTGCGGGATGCTCTTGATCCCCGGTTGAAGAAATAGGGGGTGGAAATATGGATAATAATATGAAAGATAAAAAACTGTTAGAAATAAAAGACTTAAGAGTGTCCTTCTTCACTCCCGTCGGCGAAGTAAAAGCCGTAGGAGGAATTTCCTATGATCTGAATTATGGAGAAGTAATGGGCATCGTAGGGGAATCGGGTAGCGG
>DCUA01000095.1:0-1032 GCA_002329675.1 Firmicutes bacterium UBA1426
TGTAACGGTCTATGAGATCCTTTCAGATCCCATGGATTTCGACGAGCGCTTTCTGCCCATGGTCACCGCTGCAATGCAGACCAATCACGACAACGGCAGGCTTTTCATGGAGTTCAATAAAAATAACGATCACGTCAACAGGAAAACCTTCCGCCTCAATGAGGATGTGCACGGTCTGTACTACGTTTCAGATTTTGGCCAGTTGATCCTTGCTGCCTATGGGCTGGATGAGATCCATTCCATAGAAAGAACCCTGCAAAAAAGCCCCCTGGGTCCAACTTTGCTTCCTACAGCAAAATATGAATTCAAGGAGCCTGTTCTCTATGATTTTATCCAGAGCAGCTTTGAAGATTTTGACGATTTTCTTAAAACACTAAGATGAGGCTGTCTGTATTACCTGCCAAAGGTATCCCCCATCTCCCGCATAATGTCTGAAATAGGAAGGCTCTGAGGGCATTGAGCCTCACAGGCCTTGCAGTCGATGCAGTCCGTGGGTCTCTTCCCTTGAGGATGAAAGTTATACAGCCGTAAGGATGTACGGAAGGCTTTGTACATATGCCACTCATTGTACTGTTCCATAACATCCGGAATGTCGATATCTTTTGGACAGGGCAGACAGTACTTGCATGCAGTGCAGGATGCCTTTATCAGACTGTTGTATTCTGCTGATGCCTCCCTGATCAGATGTTTTTCCTGCTCAGTCAGGCTCTCGGGAGTTGCGTTTCCAAGAATCCGGATGTTTTCCTTCACTTCCTCCATTTCACTCATACCGCTGAGAATTGTAAGAACCTCCGGGAAATCCGCTACCCAACGGAAAGCCCATTCCACAGGTGTCCGCTTTATGGGAGACCGGTCCCATACCGCCTGTACGGATTCCGGGATCGATTTGGTCAGCTTCCCGCCCTTCAGAGGCTCCATTATGATGACGGGAAGGCCCTTTTCGCCGGCATATTTCAAGCCGGCCACCCCTGCCTGAAGCTCTTCATCCATATAATTGAGCTGGATCTGACAGAACTCCCAGGGGTAATCGTT
>DCUA01000095.1:1065-1527 GCA_002329675.1 Firmicutes bacterium UBA1426
TTTCATCTCTTCCAGGAAGGGCATGAGATTATTGTCTTTGCATTTCTTCCATATGTCTCTGGATAAATTGTGCACCAGATAAAAGTCGATGTAGTCTACGTCCAGGCGGCGAAACTGCTCCTCAAAAAGGGCTTCGATGCCTCCTGCTTTTTTCGCCAGCCATATGGGCATCTTGTCAGCCAGGAAAACCTTTTCCCGGTAACCGTCTTTCAGAGCTTTGCCCAAGACCCCTTCGCTGGTTCCGCCATGATACATATAGGCGGTGTCCATGTAGTTCACGCCATTGTCGATAGCATAGCGTATCATGCGGATGGCTTCCGCCTCATCGATGGCCGTCTCGTCTTTTTCCATAACAGGAAGGCGCATTGTGCCAAAACCTAACAAAGATATTTTTTCTCCTGTCGGAGCAAACGTTCTGTACTGCATAAATTCCTCCTATATTCAACCACGGGGACAGACCCT
>DCUA01000095.1:1548-2355 GCA_002329675.1 Firmicutes bacterium UBA1426
TTTGAACCCACGGGGTCTGTCCCTCTGGTTGGGTCTTGTGGTATAATAGCCTTATTATATCACAAGGAGTTTACCTATGGCTAATAAGGCTGATTATAACGACCTAAATAGTTATTTGGAAAAAGCACTCAACTATTACAACCTTCCCGGGCTGGCCGTCCACGTAGGAATAGGAGACCGCGACTACTTTTCGGTCAAGGGCTGGAAGAACGCTCTCACCCGGGAACCTCTGGAGGAACATCATATTTTCCACATGGCTTCCGTGACGAAGCTCTTTGTTGGGACCTCGATCCTGAAGCTCTGGGAAAAGGGCTTATTGCATCCGGACGAGAAGATAATCACCTATCTGCCTCAGTTTCATATGGCTGACGAAAGGTACCGCCGGATCACGATTCGCCAGGTTCTCTCTCACACATCCGGCATGCCCGATGTAAAGGACTACCATTGGGAAAGTCCGGAGACCGATGATGGTGCTCTGCTGCGCTATGTCCTCTCTCCGGAAGTCCGTGAAGGACATCTTCTCTGGGATCCGGAACAGGGCAAGTTCGCATACAGCAATATGGGATATGAGATCTTAGGGGCTCTGATCTCTGCTGTTTCAGGCCGCAGCTTTGAAGATTATGTTGCAGAGAACATCTTCTCTCCTTTGGGGATGACCGATTCCGAGCTTATTACCACAAAGCGCGATATGAGCAATGTGTGTGCACCTCACGGGAAGACAGAAGAAAACCACTTCACTGTGTTGGAGCATTTTCCATATAACCGGGCACACGGTCCAAGTTCTACCCTCACTTCCAATCTGAAGGA
>DCUA01000095.1:2361-9492 GCA_002329675.1 Firmicutes bacterium UBA1426
AATAACGGGGAGAAGATCTGCCTTTCCTGGTTCCGCCGGGAACAAAATGGGTTCCTGCTCTACGGTCATGAAGGGAATGATGATGGTTTTCGTTCAAGCTTCTGGGTCTGCCCGGAGCTGTCAGCTTCCATCACCGTTTGTTCCAATCTCTCAGGCGCACCGGTGAAACGGATCAACCGGGAACTTTTCGATCTGGTGACCGATTGAATTTGGTTATTAACGGTGATACACTACAGTAAGGTAGATTAATAAAGGAGGAATCGCAATGCAAAACTTTAAATTCAATCTCGATTCTGTCAGAGAGCAGTTTCCGGCTCTGAGCAAAACCGTGAACGGTTATCCCGCCGCTTTTCTCGATGGCCCGGGAGGTACTCAGGTTCCCCGGTCCGTCGTGGAGAAAATCAATGAGTATCTCTATTACCACAACGCGAACTCCCATGGCGTATTTGTAACTTCCGTGCAGAGCGACGCCTCCTACTGGGCAGCCAAAGAAGCTCTCGCAGATTTTCTGGGTTGCGAGGCCCGGGAAGTAGCCTTTGGAGCCAGTTCCTCCACCAATAATTTCATGCTGGCTTTCGGCCTTCTGAGAAGTATTTTGAAGGCTGGAGATGAGATCATTATCACAGAGATCGATCATGAGGGGAACCGCTCTCCCTGGAGAACCCTTGAGGATTTCGGAATCGTCATAAAGAANNGACAAGACGAAAGTTGTAGCCGTCAACTGGGCTTCTAACGCAACAGGCACCATCAGCGATGTGAAAACCATTATCCGTATGGCTCACGAAGTGGGTGCTGTTACTGTAGTGGACGCTGTCCATTACGCTCTCCATCGCTCCATTGATGTGAAAGATATCGATACGGATTTCCTGGTCTGCTCTGCTTATAAATTCTTCGGTCCTCATCTCGGTGTGCTTTACGCCAAGGCCGAAGTGGGCGAAAAGATCAAATCCGTGCGTGTCATGGCCGATGATAACACGGAGATACCCTGGAAGTTTGAAACGGGCACTCCTGCCTTTGAACTGGCTGCCGGCGCTGCTGCTGCAGTTGAGTTTATCGCTGGTATCGGCAAAGAGCACGAGGAGTTCTTTGCAGATGAACTGGGAGCGCTCACAGGACGCCGCAGATATGTAGTGGCTGGAATCAAGGCTATTGAAGCTTACGAGGAGCCGTTAGCACAAAAACTCAGACAAGGACTAGCAGCCATAGAAGGTGTCAAAGTCTACAGTCCGGCCAAGGATGTACCAAAGACATCCACAGTATCTTTCACGGTAAAGGGAGCCAACTCTAACGATGTTGCTAAATTCATGGCTGAAAGAGGTCTCTTTGTCTGGGACGGTGATTTCTACGCCATACATATTATAAATGAAGTATTAAAGCTGACAGATCAGGGCGGCGTTGTCCGTGTGGGTCTCGCACCTTATAATACGGAAGATGAGATTGACAGAACGATCCAGGCCGTAAAAGATTTCTGCGCAGGAATGAGATAAAGGTCTGTCCCCGCGGGTGCAAAAGCAGCCACGGGGTCTGTCCCCATGGCTGAAAAAAGAACCACGGGGTCTGACCCCGTGGTTGTTTTTATTAACTCATTAAATTGTTTATTTTACTGCCAGCAAAGCTTTCTGGTGCAGCATCTCCGCATACTCGGAATCTTTTTCTTCCATACCGGCGGGGAATTCATACTTGGCAAGTCTCTCTATGTAGGGATCCGGATCGAAGGACTCGGGACCATGAACACCCTCGAGATGCCAAATGTCCTTTGCAATGAGCTCCAGCATGATAGTTGGGCTCACAGCAGTCTGAGCAACTACGGAGTTGGTTCCGTATTTTTCTATGCATTCCTGATTGTCCGCGATCTGATAGAGGTAAACGGATCTTCTCTTACCGTCTTTTGTTCCTGTTACCCAAGTACCGGCACAGCCTTTTCCGACCATGTTCTTGGATACTTCCTGAGGATCAGGAACAACCTTGACGAGGAAATCTCTGGGAGCGATCTCGGAATCCCCAACCTTGATCTTCTTTTCAGCCTCTGCCATGCCTACATCGCGCAGGTTCAGAAGCAGCTGTCTCATTTCACGGGGAACGCCATACTTAAAGGTAACTCTGTTGCAGTCGATTACTCTGGGTACCAGCATAACCTCTTCATGCTCTACGTTGATAACCTCAACATCGCCAATGCCACCGGGGAAGCTGAAGATCTCAGGCTCGGAGAAGTTCTCTGTGGTAAACCACCCTTTGCCCTTTTCCCAAATATGAGGAGGATTGAGGCATTCTTCGATGGTCGTCCAGACGGAGAATCCAAATGCAACACCTTCATAACCGGGAATATCGTAGTTGTCACCGTCCCTCACGTTGATCTCATCGATCTCGTCAAAGAGGTGCTTTTGTGCATATGCTGCAAATACGTCTGCCATTCCGGGCTCTACGCCGGAGCCTACCAGAGCCATAATGCCCTTATTCTTCCATGCTTCATGTCTCTCAAACTGATAGTCACCCAACTTGATGTGCGCCAGCTCGAAAGGCTTTTCCGGATGTCTCTTGCTCAGAGTCATAGCGCAGTCCATGTAACCAATGCCTAATTCATAGCAGGTATCAAAGATGTTCTCGTTGAATTCCGGCTCCACCGTGTTGAGAACCCAGGTAATCCCGTGTTTCTTAACCACTTCTTTGATGCTGTCAGCACTTCTTGCGTCGATCTTTTCCGGAACAAAGCGGGGATCGCCGATATCCTTTGCTACTGCTTCTGCCCGGGCAACGTTGTAGTCTGAAAGAACTACTTTCTGTGCCCATTCGCCTTCTTTTCCGGCTCTCTTGATGATCTTGGCTACAGATGTGCCAACACCACCGGTACCGATAATTAACAGCTTCATGTCCATATTTATACCTCCCGCGATACATTAATATAATTGATTGGTAACGGACCTTATGCCACGTTCATTCAGCCAACTCTAGCCTACTATGTTTAGTCAGAATATTCAATTATATATTTGCTCTAATAATGTATTGCTTTGCTATTATCAAAGAGCAGATTGCCATTAACCACAAAACAGTATCTGTTACTAAAACCTAAACCAGGTCGATCAATACCAGTTCCATGCTGCTGCCTGGCAATTGTGCCTGTATGTTCAGAACCTGCGATGCCAGTTCTGTATCTACGGAAAAAATCGGAGCCTCCAACCAACTATGCACCAGTTTCTCACGGTTATCCACATGCGATTTTACACTGATTTCCCGTCCATATCGGGCTAGTATGGCTTCTTTTCGAAACTGACACCGGGCTATACGGTATTGCCCGGAAAGTCCGGTCAGCTTGACAAAAAACTCTGTCTGCTTCGCATAGGACCCTATCTCTTGTTTGATCAAACTTTGTGTCAAAAAGCCAGGGGCGGTTTTAATCAACTTGTCGCTGAAATTATAAAAAAGTATGCTGTAACTGAGTTGCGCTCCGCGATTACCATCTTTACTGCTTCTCAAGATTATGTAGCCCGGCGCTCCCGCAACGATGTCCTCCCCCCGCAGCCCAACGAAATCCAACAGCTCTGCCATTGGTTTCATATAGTCCGACTCCATCAAAGCCATGAACATATAGAAAAGGCTGCTTTCTTTCCACATAGCCTCTTCTGTGTCAAACTCTACTGCGACCACCTGGGCTCTGTCCTTTCGAACCACATCAAAGATGTCCTCGATATGCTGGCGCAGAAGATCCTTGATCTCATNNCCGATAATCTGCCGGATGCATCCCAAACCATTTCGTAAAATACTTAATATAGTATCGCACTGCAGAAAATCCTGATTCAATGGAAATGGCACCTATTTTTTTATCCGTTCCCAAGAGCAGCTTTTCCGACTCTTCTACCCGAATGAAGCTGAGAAGATCCTGGAAACTGAGTCCGGTGGCCTCCTTTATGAAATGAGAAAGGTAATATATACTCAAGTGTTCCATCTCTGCGATCTCTGTCAGTGTTAGCCGCCTGCTGTAGTTTTCATACATGTAATCGGTAATACGGTTAAGCCGCCCTGCTAGTACCTTATTTCCCTTATTCTTGGCCTCATTTACAAACTTTCCGTCTTCCATGGCGAAATACTGGAAGTTGCTGATCAGACATCCGATGAGGCTGTGGGCAAGCCCTATGATCCTTTTTTCATAACCACGCTCACGACTTAAGTTCTCAAAAGATATCCGGGCGATCAGCTCCTGCAACTCTTCAATGCTCTCATCTTCAGCCCCATTCATATCCGTGATAAAAAAACTATTCTTGAGGGTCTCATAATAGCGGGAGAAATAGGAAAGATTCAACTGCAGGATCAGGACGGCATTCGGTTCTCCCGTGCCGTAATAGCTGTGGATCTCCCTGTCATTGAGTATATAGATGTCCCCTGCCTTCATATCATAGTTGTAGTAACCGTTCTTTAACCTCACATTGCCTTTCAGAACGAATACTACCTCCAGATCGTTGTGAAAATGGATTGGATACTCCTCTATGTTCAGCACTGAACAGTTCACTGGCAGATCTTCTTTATAAAAAATGCTCTCCTTTAACATGGCTTGTCCCTTCTTTAACTCCCTTTGCCTTCGGTATTATGTCAACTAATGTTTGGATGTTTGCGAACAGATTTCAACATTGTAACAATGTCGAAAAATAGGGCATATTGTCACTTTTCCACATGAAAAAAAACTTTGTATACAATGTTATCCCCGGGCGGCTGTGGATAACAATAATACTTCAAACCATTGTATTTTGTAGCTTTTTATTTAATATTGCAAATAACAGGAAAAAGTTATCCACAACTTGTTCGACATTTATTTAGAACCCTTGTTTATTGTAATACTTTCCTTTTTATTCCATGTATGTTTCCTGTCATCCCCGGTTGTCAATGATCTGAAGCGGATCCCTCCCTTCCTTTCCTGTGTATTTCATGATTCCACGATAAATGCACTCTGCCACTTTCCGCTGATAGGATTCCTGACTCAGCAGGGCTGCCTCCTCTCCGTTGGAAAGAAAGCCACATTCGACGATTACGATGGGCACCACAGGATTTTTGAACAGTAACACATCCCTTTTCGACAACGCGGCCCGATCCGTTCCGTCAGAAAGTCCCTCCACCAGGTTAGCCTGAATGGTTTCCGCCAGAAGTTTGCTGGCATCCAGAATTTCCTGATCTCCGCTTCCGGGATAAAATGTCTGAGCGCCCCGTACTCCCGGGTCCTGCTTGAAGCTGTTAAGGTGAATGCTCACTGCAACCAGGGGCTTTAGCTCCTCTATTATTTTTCTTCTGGCCAGCAGGTCCTCTGTTTTTAAGCTGCGAATGCTCTGCCTATCCTTTTCGGGATATAAACCCTTATCCTCTTCTCTGGTCATGACCACTGTCCAACCGTCAGCTTCCGCCATCTGGCGAATCTTTTGGGCGATGCTCAGGTTAATATGCTTTTCACAAACGCCACCGCCTTCCGCACCCCCATCAATTCCACCGTGACCGGGATCCAACAGAAGTACATCGGCCTTGGTCAATGAACGAAAGGCCATGATCTCTATATGTACGGGAGTGATCAGTATCGCAATCGCTAAAATCAGCAGTGTGGCCACTGCGCGTATAGCCCATTTCCATCTTTTCATCATACTCCTGCCCCCTATTGTTTTCCGTGAACTCTGCCACATATTATGCAAAAGGACAAGTTTGTATGATTCTAATTCATAAATACCGCAAATCAGTATCTTTGACTTCATTATACAATAGGGCCCGCTTTCATGCTATACTTAAATATCATGAGCTATAACCGATAGAAGGAGCATGCTTCCCTTGTCTTCAGAAATTTTTATGAGGTACACACATGGAAAAGACCTTAAGACTATATCAGAATGACCCTTATGAAAAAAGTTGCGACAGCCGGGTTTTAACTGTGGTAACCGATGCTTCCGAAATTGCCGCTCTTGGCGGAAAGAGGGATCAAGGCACAGCCTGCCTGGTTTTTGACAGGACGATCTTCTTTCCCGAAGGTGGTGGCCAACCCTCGGATTCAGGCACGATTTCCGGTGAGTCTGCGACATTTGAACTCCTGTATGTGTTTGAAAAGGATGACATCGTCTATCACCAATTTAATATAAATACAGAGGACAGGCTGGCTAACACCCCGGAGTCCCTGTCCGCTCTCATAGGCACCACTCTTCACTGCGAGCTTGATTGGAGCAGACGTTTCAGCCACATGCAAAGACACTGCGGCGAGCACATTCTCTCTGCGGCCTTTTATGAGCTCTTTGGAGGAGTCAACAGAGGATTTCACATGGGAGCCGACTACATGACCATCGACATCAGCCTGGAGGATGATCCGGATTTTACTCAAATGACGGATGATATGGTGGCGGCTGCAGAATGGGAGTCCAACCGGATGATCTGGGACAACCTCCCTGTCACTACCCGCTATTTTAAACATAGAGAAGAAGCCGAAGGCCTGCCTATGCGAAAGACCCTTACCATTGAAGAAGATATCGTTCTGGTCTGCGTGGGAGACGAGAACAAAGCTTCAGGCTGTGTAGCCTGCTGCGGCACACATCCCGCCCGTACAGGGGAAGTTGGCCTGATAAAGGTATACGGTTGGGAAAATTATAAGGGGATGACCCGTATCACCTTCGACGCCGGCGCCGGCGCTCTGGAGAATTACCGCACCCAAGGGAACCTTATTAAGGATCTCTGTAAACACTACTCTTCCGATGCTGAGACTTTGATGGAAAAGATTCGGCTACGAGAACAGAAGAGCAGCGGAATCAGACAGGATCTATATGAATTAAAACAGGCTTATCTGGCAGAAAGAGCCCGGGAACTCAGCGAAGATCTGGCCGGACAAGGAAGGGTACTTGTAAAAAAGTATGAACTTCTCAAGACAGATGATCTGCTGGCTTTAAGCAAGCTGCTTCCCGACTTGTCAGGAAAGCTGGTTGCTTTGGTCTCAACAAAAGAGAATACCNNTCTGGCGGGGGAAAGGCGGAGGAAGAGCCAACAGTGCCAGGGCTATGTTCCCCGGAGCGGAAGACATGGAGTGTTTTCTTGACTATATTAATAAGGCTTTCTAGTTACTTAAAAAACCACGGGTCTGTCCCCGTGGGTCAAAAAGCAACCACGGGGTCTGTCCCCGTGGCT
>DCUA01000052.1 GCA_002329675.1 Firmicutes bacterium UBA1426
CAGAGGCGTTACATGGAGAGCCTCTCCTCCTATGCCAGACAGTTTCTGGGCCAGATGGAAAAGCCCGATGTGGAGTACATTGAAGGTCTTTCCCCTGCCATATCCATAGATCAGAAAACAACAAATAAAAATCCCCGCTCCACAGTGGGAACAGTAACAGAGATCCATGACTATCTCCGTCTCATGTATGCTCGTATCGGAATCCCCCATTGTCCCGTGTGTGGCAGAGAGATCACCAGTCAAACGGTGGACCAGATCGTCGATCAGCTTATGGCCCTTGGAGAAGGGGCCAGACTTACCATTCTTGCACCCGTTATCAGGGAAAGAAAGGGAGAGCATGACAAAATCCTCGGGAGGATCCGCAAGGAAGGATTTACACGGGTCCGTATCGACGGGGAGATCAGAGAACTGGACGGAGAAGATATCAAGCTGGAAAAAACCCACAAGCACACCATAGAAATCGTTATAGACCGGATCATCGTAAAGCAGGGCGTCGAAAGCCGACTGGCTGAATCCGCAGAAATGGCCATCCTGCATGGAGAAGGACTGGTCACCGTTATGGTGGAAAACGGAGATGCCGTGGTGTTCAACACGAAGCTGGCATGCCCGGAACACGGGATCAGCATGGAGGAACTGGAGCCAAGAATGTTTTCCTTCAACAGTCCCTTCGGAGCATGCCCCGACTGCACCGGACTGGGTATTATCGAGAGGATCGATCCGGATCTGATCATTACCCACCAGGATTTATCCATTCCAAAGGGGGCTTTGGCAAATGTCTTCGCATCTATGGATATCAGCAGCTTTTATCGTCAGATGGTGGATGCCCTTGCCGAGGATCACAAGGTAGACATCAATACGCCCTACAACCAGCTCCCTGCTAAATTTAAGGAGGAGCTCCTCTACGGGACGGGCAATCGCAAGCTGCAGTACTACTATGTCAGCCGGAACAACGGATCCGAATCCTATCGAAACCACCCGTTCGAAGGGGTCATCAACAATCTGGAGAGAAGATATAAGGAAACAAATTCCGATTATATAAAAGACAGAATGCGTCAGTACATGAGCATCGTTCCTTGTCCGACCTGTCAGGGGAAAAGGCTGAAGCCGGAGGTTCTGGCCGTTACAGTGGGAGGAATCAACATCGCTGACTTGTCCGACATGTCGGTACGTAATGCCCTGGAGTTCATACGAAATCTGGACCTTTCAGATCGGGATACTGCTGTTGCAAAACAAATTAAGAAAGAATTGGTCTCAAGACTGGGATTTTTAGTGGATGTAGGACTGGATTACCTCACTCTGTCAAGATCCTCAGGTACCTTATCAGGAGGAGAGTCGCAGAGGATCCGGTTGGCAACGCAGATCGGATCGGGTCTGATGGGTGTTCTGTATATATTGGACGAGCCCAGTATCGGCCTGCATCAAAAGGACAATGCCAAGCTCCTCGCGACCCTGCGCAATCTCACGGATATGGGAAATACCCTCATCGTAGTAGAGCATGACGAAGATACCATGTACGAGGCCGACCACATTATCGACATTGGACCGGGAGCCGGGATCCATGGAGGAGAAGTGGTGGCAGAAGGTAACATTGAGGAGATCAAAGCCTGTAAAGAATCCATCACAGGGAGCTACCTTCGCGGAGAAAGACAGATTCCTGTTCCGGCCGATAGACGACCGGGAAACGGACAGAAGTTACAGATCATCGGCGCTTCGGAGAATAACCTGAAAGGAGTCAATGTAGACATTCCTCTCGGGCAGTTTATCTGTGTCACCGGCGTTTCCGGATCAGGCAAGAGCAGTCTCATCAACGAAGTTCTTTATAAGAGCGTTGCCGCAAAGATGTACCGGTCCAAGGAAAGACCCGGCGCACATAAAGAGATCCACGGTATCGATCAGATCGATAAGGTTATCAACATAGATCAGTCTCCTATAGGCAGAACCCCCAGATCCAACCCTGCCACCTATACCGGTGTATTCACCAATATCCGGGACCTTTTTGCCCAGCTGCCCGAATCCAAAGTCAGGGGTTACGGAAAAGGGCGTTTCAGCTTTAATGTGAAAGGAGGCAGGTGTGAAGCCTGCAGCGGCGATGGAATCCTCCGTATAGAAATGCACTTCCTTTCGGATGTGTACGTTCCCTGTGAAGTGTGTAAAGGGAAGCGCTACAACCGGGAGACTCTGGAGGTCAAGTATAAGGGCAAGAGCATATATGATGTGCTGGATATGAATGTGACTGAGGCTCTTGAGTTCTTCAAGAATATACCTGCCATTACACGACAGCTTGTCACCCTGGAAGAGGTGGGTTTGGGATATATAAAGCTGGGACAACCTTCGACCCAGCTCTCGGGAGGAGAGGCCCAGCGTGTGAAGCTGGCATCTGAGCTTTCCAGACGCAGCACCGGCAAAACTCTCTACATTCTTGACGAGCCCACTACGGGCCTTCATTTTGCTGATGTAGATAAGCTTATTCAGGTTTTGGAGCGCCTGGTCGATCTAGGTAACACGGTCATCGTCATTGAACACAACCTGGATGTGATAAAGACAGCGGATACGATAATCGACCTTGGACCTGAAGGCGGAGACCGGGGTGGTGAAGTCATCGCTGTCTGTACTCCTGAGGAATTGATCAAGGTAGAGAATTCTTATACAGGAGAATACTTGAAAAAGGTTTTACCAGCAGGTAAAATGTGATAAAATATTGTTTTAACAAGATATATTTTTCACACGGACATCATTAATAAAACACACCGACATGTGGGAAGTGGGGGAACGAATGATTGAGCGATTAAACTTAACGATGCTCACAGATTATTACGAGCTGACGATGGCAAACGGGTATTTTGAAAAAGGATTACGGGACCAGATAGCATATTTCGATATGTTCTTCCGGAGAATTCCCGATGGAGGCGGTTTTGCCATTGTTGCAGGATTGGAACAGGTAGTTCACTTCCTACAGAATATGAAATTTGAAGAAGAGGATCTGGATTTTCTTAGGAGGAAAGGGATCTTCAGCGAAGAATTCTTACAGTACCTGGGCGATTTTAAGTTCGAATGTGATGTCTGGGCGATTCCGGAAGGTACGCCTATTTTCCCTGGGGAACCGGTTCTTACTGTGCGGGGGCCTGTTATTCAGGCTCAATTTATAGAAACCATTCTGTTGCTGCTGATCAACCACCAGAGCCTTATAGCAACCAAGGCGAACCGTATCGTGCGCTCAGCAAAGGGCCGGAGCGTTATGGAGTTCGGCACGCGGAGAGCTCATGGTCCCTCCAGTGCTATCTACGGGGCCAGAGCAGCATATATAGGAGGCTGTGATGGCACCGCATGTGCCATTGCAGACCGGGAATTCGGGATCCCTGCATTGGGCACCATGGCCCACAGCTGGGTCCAGATGTTTGACAGCGAGTACGAAGCCTTTCGGGCTTTTACGGAACTTTATCCGGACAATTGTGTTTTGTTGGTTGACACCTACAATGTGCTGAAATCCGGTGTTCCTAATGCGATCAAGGTCTTTAAGGAACTTAATCCAAAGACCATGGGGATTCGCATCGACAGCGGCGATGTGACCTACCTGACCAAGCGTGCGAGAGCTATGCTCGACGAAGCTGGTTTATCGGAATGCAAAATTGTCATCTCCAACTCCTTCGACGAGCACCTGATTCGGGATGTTGTAAATCAGGGTGCGAAGATCGACTCCTTCGGCGTGGGCGAGAGATTGATCACAGCTCGTTCGGAGCCTGTGTTTGGCGGCGTGTACAAGATGGTCGCCATCGAAAAGGATGGAGAGATCATCCCCAAGATCAAAATCAGTGAGAACATTGAGAAGATAACCAACCCCGGTTTTAAGACTCTGTTCCGCCTCTATGACAAGAGCAGCGGACAAGCCATAGCCGATGTGATCACACTGGATCACGAAAATATACCCAGCGGAAGCGATTACGAGATATTTGATCCCCAGTTCATCTGGAAAAGAAAAACCGTCTCGAATTTTGAAGCTAAGAACCTGCGGGTGCAAATATTCGATAAAGGCAGGCTTGTGTATAAGTTGCCTTCCATCGACGAAATAAGAGAATATTGTAAAAATCAGATTTCCACCCTTTGGGATGAGATCCTGCGGTTTGAAAACCCCCACGAATATTATGTAGACCTTTCCAAGGAGTTGTGGGATCTAAAAAACGCACTGATCGAAAGTTACAGTATTCACATATAATACAACGCTGGAATATCGGGCACGATGAATGAGAGGTGATTACATGCACTACCAGTTTCCTGTTACTAAAACAACTGCGCCAAAAGGAAAGCCGGATCCGGAATGTCTGAATTTCGGTGCGACCTTTACCGATCATATGTTTCTGATGGATTACAATGTAGAAAATGGCTGGCACAACGGCCGGATCGTACCATATGGTCCTTTATGCCTGGAGCCGGCTGCTGCTGTATTTCATTACGCTCAGGAGATCTTCGAAGGGATGAAAGGTTATCGTTCACCCGACGGAAGGGCGCTGCTTTTCCGTCCCGATATGAATGACAGACGCGCCATGAATTCCTGTGAGCGGATCTGCATACCACCACTCCCGGAAGGACTTATGACAGAGGCGGTGAAAGCTCTGGTGGATCTGGAGAGAGATTGGATACCGGAAAAGGAAGGAACATCCCTCTATATCCGGCCATTCATCTTTGCGACAGAACCATTTATCGGTGTAAGGGCTTCAAACGAGTATCTCTTTGTGGTCATCCTCTCGCCTGTAGGTCCTTACTATGCAGGAGGGCTAGCTCCCACCAGGATCTATGTGGAGGATAAATACGTCAGGTCAGTGCCCGGAGGCACAGGAGAGATAAAGGCAGGCGGTAACTATGCCGTTGGACTGCGAACCGAGCATGAGGCCCATGAGAAAGGATATTCTCAGGTGCTTTGGCTGGACGGCATTGAGCGTAAATATGTTGAAGAGATCGGTACCTCTAATGCATTTTTTGTTATTGACGGTGAAGTGATCACATCACCACTGACCGGCAGCATTTTACCGGGCATCACCAGAGACTCAGTTCTGACGTTGCTGAGGAAATGGGGTCTTAAAGTAAGTGAGAGAAAACTCAGCATTCAGGAAGTATACGATGCTTTCGATCAGGGCAAATTAGAAGAAGTATTTGCTTCCGGAACTGCTGCTGTCATCTCACCTGTTGGTGAGCTTTGCTGGAAGGACAGAAAGTTGAGCATTAACGGCGGCAATATAGGACCCCTTTCTCAGAAGCTGTACGATGAATTGACAGGTATCCAGCTGGGAAAGAAAGAGGATCCTTTTGGTTGGGTTGTGGAAGTATAGAGCTTCTGTTGTTCGGGTTTGGCCCGGAGGTGAAAATTGTACACAAAGGAGAGAGGTTCCTTCTCCGGTAGCAACGGGGTAGACACCGTTTCCTACCTGACGTATACTCCTGACGGAGAACCGAAGGCAATCGTTCAAATAGCCCACGGTATGGCAGAGCACTTCGGGCGCTATCATGCATTTGCAGAATATCTGGTGAGAGAAGGCTTTGTGGTATGCGGTAACGATCATCTGGGTCATGGAGAGACCGCTCCCGGACCGGAGGATTTTGGTTACTTCGGTGAAAAAAACGGATGGATCAACATGATGGATGATCTTCACCTGCTTACATTAAAGATGAAGCAGAGATACGGCGATCTCCCGTATTTTCTGATAGGACACAGCATGGGTTCTCTATTAGCAAGAGCCTATCTGACCCACTACGGTAAAGAACTTTCCGGAACGGTTCTCATCGGAACCAGCGGAGATAATCCTGCAGCAAAAGCAGCCTTACCTTTGATCAATCTGATCAGCAGTATGAAAGGTGACAGACATCGCAGCGGGCTGATCTATTATCTCGCCTTCGGTAATTATAATAAAAGATATGAAAAGGGAAGCCGAAAGCTGGCCTGGATGTCCCAGGACAACGAGGTACTGGATGCATTCAGGGCTGATCCGAAATGCAACTTTATTCTGACGGTGGCCGGTTTCCGGGATCTCATGAAGGTTCTGCTCTACGTTTCCCGAAAGAACTGGGCAGCTGAGGTGCCGCAGAAACTGCCGGTGATCCTGTTATCGGGAGATATGGACCCGGTAGGGGGATTCGGCGAAGGAACCAGGCAGGTGTTCAAACAGCTTCAGATGGCTAAGATAGAAGACCTTTCCTTAAAGCTCTATCCGGGGTTGAGGCACGAAATACTCAATGAACCGGGAAAAGAACAGATATATAAAGACATCCTGGAATGGCTCCAAAAGCATATATAGTGATGCGAACCTGAAAAAACAAGCATAACAAGCTCCCTCTCCGAATACAGTGAAGTAAGATTTTGCGGAGGAGGGAGTTTTATTGTGAGTAAGATAGGACTTAAAAATAAGGTTGGGAAATTCAGCAAGAAGAAAATAGCCACAATCGCTGTGGCGGCTATAATACTGGCAGGCGCAATCTATGGAGGATGGCAGCTATTTAACGGAGATACAGATGTAGATTTCAGAGTGTTGAGCGAAACGGAGATACCACAGCAGATCGCTACGCAGGTAATTCCGGAATACAGGCAGCTGGAACGGGCCTTAGCCAGTGTAGTGGACGGAAAAGTATATGTGGTGGCTACCCGCGGTGAAAAGCCGACCTCCGGTTATGAGATCGAAATAGATAAAATGACGCTGGAGGACGAGGATGATATCAGAACTTTGATGGTCTTTGTCAAGTTCAGAGATCCTCAGCCGGGGATGGCGCTGACACAAGCACTGACCTATCCGCTGGTAGTAGCAGAAACAGAGCTTACGGAACTCCCGGATCAGATCCAGCTGAAAGTCCAGTACATAGAATAACAACAACAGAACCACGGGGACAGACCAAACCACGGGGACAGACCCTTTGGC
>DCUA01000228.1 GCA_002329675.1 Firmicutes bacterium UBA1426
TTTGTCCTGCACATCAATGGGGATTTCGATTCTGAATGTTTCTTGCATCTCACTCTCCTCCTTTCTGTTGGTTTTTTTCGCTGAGTAAATAGTCCAGCACGTCGAATAAGCCGCTTATGGCTTTCCTCATATACTCTATGGCATAAGGATCGCCTACCTGTATTCTGTTGAAATCCTCTCGCGCTTTGGAAAGATTTTCGGCGGCCTGCAAATTCGGCGGCTTCTCCGCGGCCTTCAATGCAGCGGCAGCTATTGCCTCCTCTTGCTGTCGCTGCAGCTCTTGTCGCTGTTTCTGCTTATCTATGTACTCAGCTCGGTCCTGATTCCTAAATTCTGCAGTTGGAAAGAACGCCATCCTCTTCACCTCCTCTCTTCTCTTGGTCATGCTGGCGCGGCGTGTAAATCCTACAGGCCAGCTTCCCTATAGCTTTTTTTATATCCCTGTAAACGGTACGCTGTTTTACATGCTCCCGCTCCATGATCTGGTCTATCGGGAGGGCTTCCTTATCGAGGAAATATGCCATAAAAATGCGGTACCGACGCTGCGCATCTTCCGTGCCTGCTCGCTCACAGCTGGAGCGGTATTCCAGAACGGCGTTATCGATATAGTCGAGGATGATTTTCGTTCGCTGTTGGTGCTGCTTTATCATCTCAAAGCTCAATTTGTCGTCTGACAAGGTAAACCCATCAGAGCCCTCTAATATCTCTAAATGATTCCGTGTTTCCGGTCCTACATCGATGTTATTTCCCTGAATATAGCTTCTAAGGGTCCTGTAATTTTCCAGCAGCTGCTTAGTATTTGCATAATTCCGTCTTTGTTTATCGTGCTCCTCTGGTTTGTCATCAGGTGCAACAAGGTAGATGCCATCTATTCCGAATATGTGAGGTGCTAAGAAATAATAGCCCGATACTAAATACTTGAACACAGTCCTTCGGGTGCAAAGCAGCCGGGCTGCGACTTGGGAAAATGTCTGAGGATTGTCAACAAAATACCGAAGAATAAGCGCATTGTAAGGTATGCCCCTGCCCCTTTTTTTCGCTTCTTCACGGTAACGCTTCATCGATTCTATTAAGATTTCCCGCTCTTCCTCTGTTGACATGCCCTCACTGTATCGCTGAAGCGCGGCCTTGATTATCTTTTCTCGCTCCTTGCTCTTTGCATTGCTCATGTTTGGCGCCTCCTCATATCATTTCGAGCCCGCTCTGATTCGTTGTGACTTGCACGATCTTTTTGCTTTTCGCAGCCATGGCCTCCATCGCTATTGCATAATCCAGTGGGGAGCTGAATTCCGTTAACTCTTCCTCACTGTATGCCTCCCAGATATCCCATACCGGCTGCTGACAGGATAATTCGTAATATGCCTTTTTTAGCATGCTGGATACCGTATTCTTGCTCCTCCTGAGCTCCGAGGCTATTTGTTCTATGGTCGCCTCTCCAAAGTAATAACGGTAAATTATGTATTTCTGGAGAGCTGGTAGGCTGTTTACCGCTTCCCTGAGGATCTTCTGCATTTCGTTCAGCTCGATGTAATCGTATATGTTGGCTTTTGGGTCTTCTATCATGTCCTCAAGGGTTAGGTCCTCGTCATCGTCGATCGGGGTGGAAAGAGAAACCGTTTCAAGCTGTTTCCTACGAAATCCGAGTTGCTCCCAGCATACATTCTGAACGTGGTATTGCAGGGTAGTAGTGAACCTGCAGCCACGAGCGGGATTGAATGCTCTTGCCGCTCTCCATACTGCGAAGTATCCGCACTGGATTAGGTCTTCCGGATCAGTAATCTTTCCCGCGCAAAGTGGGAAGTATTTACTTGTCAGGTTCAGCACCAGCGGCGCCACTGCTATGTAGAGAGCGTGCATACTTGCTTCGTCTCCTCCCGCGGCTAATATAGCCAGTTCCTCATTTGACATTGCGCCCCTCCTCACTTTGTGATAAACTTGTTATGAATTTCATATCTCTGCTTATCACAGAGCGGGAGCTTTTCTTTGGGTGGGGAAAGGCTCTCGCTTTCACTTGCATATACCACGCTGCCCTCCAGCTCGTCTGTGGTTTAGCTCATGCTTCTCCCGCTTTACTCTGCCATGTGAAAACCAGAAAGAGCCGGACGCGTCTGTTCATGCTCGTCGTCGGATTCTCCGGCGAGCTTGAAGCCGGGCGCTGCACTACCGGCTTTTCGTATTTGGCCAGCTGCCATTTTGTAATCTTGCTTATAATTGCCCCTTTGCTGTGTGTCTGTGATAATCTCGGTGATCTCATCATCCCAGCGGCCTTGGTTCAGCCATGTCGCTGGGTTTGGTATGTACCGACCATTCTCTCGTTGCCATTGCTCGGTCTTGGTCGCGGCCATCACTGCTCCCATGATCTTGCCGTGTAATTCGGCGGTAGGTTTCACTCTCTGCCATGCCTTAAAAGCAGCTCGTTTCCCTACCTTCTTCGGATAAACCGCCCAGAATTCGTTAAAGCGTTTTTCTTGAATACTTAAATCTGGCACTCCGCTGCCCCCTTGGGGGATAGGGGGAGTTGTTATCCTTTCTTCTGTTTTAGTTTCTTTTCCTTTTATTTGGGGCATTATCGCTTCGCTAACATCGTTGTTCTTTAAGTTTTCGGAGCGGAAACTATTGTTTTCGGAGCGGAAACTCGGTTTCTGAGGAATGTCTGCCGCTCTCTTTTTATAAACGTCTTTCAAACGATCAGCGAAATTCTGAACCCATATGATCTTTTTATCCCACAGTTCCGGGTCTATCGCCTCGATTTTCGCAAGGGTATTCAAAATCTCTGTCGCAGTATCGCTACTAACTCTCATCTTGGCGATTAAGAAAAGCCAATCAGGCGTTTTATTACAATCGAAGAATAAGCCTTCTTGGGTCCCCAGTGTTTCCAACAGCTTAAACCAAAACGCGTATCCGTCGTTTCCAAACAGGGATTCCAATGTAAAAATTGTCTTCCTGCTACTCGCGTCTGTGTCGTGAGGGAAGTAATCCACACCAGCCTTAGTAGGCCTCGCCATGGTTATCGCCCCCTTTTCATGCGTTCAATCGCTGCTCGATCTTAAAAATCTCATCAAAAGGAACGCCCAAGATAGAGCAAATCTTTTTGGCTGTAACTCCTGTTGTGCTCTTAGTACCGTTTTCAATTTGTGAAATTGTGTTAGATGTAATGCCTACTTTCTGTGCCAGATCCTTCTGATAAAGACCGGCTCTAATTCGGGCTATTTTAAATTCGCTTGGGATTGATCTAACCATCTTCATCACTCCTTTATTAGTGGATTTGTTAATCCTCCATTCCCTTATATCTTAATACTGTAATTAAAGTTTGTCAATGACCTATTTACACTATTCCTGTATTGTGCTATAATTATCCCAATTTGAGTATGGAGGTGTCATCCCATGAGTAAATTCCCCGAAATCTTAAGAAGGCTGCGTATCAGTGAAAACCTTAAACAGACTGATATTGCTAAAGAAATTGGGATGTCTGTACAAAGCTATTCCGCTTATGAAAACAATAGAGAACCGAGCTATGACCTACTGGTCAAGCTCGCCGATCGTTTTAATGTCTCCACGGACTATCTTCTCGGAAGGACTGAATTCAGGAATACTGCCGAGGAAATTTCGTTAAAATGCGNNGATTCTGGCTCCCATGAGGACGGCTCTCCGGATGTGCTGTCTATCAGTCTTTACCGTGAAATTAAGGCTTGCGCTGAAAAAGCCCGTTTCTTCTACAAGGAAAAAATGCGGACTGATGAGGGTACAAGTGAGCTTCTGTTTTGCTTCGACGAGAAAATTCGCGATGACGTTGCTCTCTTTAATGAGGTCTTTGACATTCTGATAAATTATCGAGACTTTTCAGATCGGGACGCAGCTATAAAGGCTTTCGTCGTTGGCTCCGCTAACTCTGAATTGATCGCAAGGATCATCGATGAAATATCGCGGAGTGACCGCGCAATCTGATGTCTGTATAAAAAATAAGCCCCTGTCCGGTACCCGGATGGAGCTCATTGAGGGGAGGTGCGGCATTGCCTGTTTATAAGGATGAAGAAAGAAAATCATGGTATGTCTGGTTCCGCTATAAGGACTGGTCCGGGACTGTCCGGCAGCACAAAAAGCGCGGCTTCGCTAAGAAGTCCGAGGCTGTCCAATATGAGCGGGACTTTCTGAAAAAGCAAAGCGGCAGCTGCGACATGGCCTTCGGCTCCATGGTTGAGCTTTATATGGAGGACTGCAAGACGCGGCTCCGCTCTACGACATATGAAAGCAAGAAGTATCTCATTGATTCGAAGATCCTTCCGGCTCTGAAAGACTTGCCTGTCAATGCGATAACTCCGGCAGTGGTCCGAAAGTGGCAGAATGACCTTCTTAATGATGAGGCCGAATATTCGCCCACCTACATAAAAACGATAAATAACCAGCTGTCGGCCATCTTCAATTTTGCGAAGCGCTATTATGGTCTTGGAGTGAACCCTGCAGCTGTCGCCGGTTCTGTCGGCAAGAAGAACGCCGAAGCTATGCAGTTCTGGACGCAGGATGAGTTTCAACGCTTCGCTGCTGCCATATCGGACAAGCCTGCATCATATGCTATTTTCAACACTTTATTCTTGACCGGTATGCGCTCCGGGGAGATTCTTGCTCTTACCTTCGAAGATGTGAATTTCGAGGCCAAAACGATAAGCATTACAAAAAGCTATGCGCGTCTTGAAGGCAAGGACGTTATTTCTCCGCCCAAAACGCCGAAAAGCCGCCGGGTGATAACTGTGCCTGATTTCCTTCTGGATATCCTGCGGGATTACGCTGACCGCTTATACGACTATGATCCTTCGGAGCGGTTATTCGCCTATACGAAATACTATCTTCAAAGTGAAATGGCCCGGGGCTGCAAGAAGTCTGGAGTAAAAAAAATCCGCGTGCATGACCTCCGCCATTCACACGCGTCGTTATTAATTGAGCTTGGCTTTTCTCCGCTGCTGATATCCGAGCGCCTTGGCCATGAAAACGTGGAGACGACTCTAAGCATATATGCTCATCTCTATCCCAATAAGCACGGGGAAGTATCGGACAAGTTGAATGTCCTTTATACTCCGGAAAATGGACAAAAAAGCCCCGAAAAATCCGATAATTTTGAGTAATGCTTCCATATTGCTTCCACGGCAGTCATGACCCCCGGCTAAGCCGGGGGCTTGATTTAGCCCTAGAAGGGCATTTTACGGACATTACCCCTAAAGGGGCTCGAAAGGGTTTGCCACCTGCATTTCTTTTTCGAGCCACCCCTAAAGGGGTTTTGTTATGCTTTGGACTCCTTGCTACCCGTAAACGGGTCTATATACTCTTTTATACTCATCTGATCTGCTATCTGATCTTCCTCTAATTGCTTCTTGATATATTCTTGTATTTGCTTTTTATTTCGTCCTACTGTATCCACGTAATATCCTCTCGCCCAGAAATGCCTGCTCCCATACTTGTACTTCAGATTCGCATGCCTGTCGAATATCATCAGGCTGCTTTTACCCTTCAAGTATCCCATTATCTGTGATACACTGTACTTCGGAGGTATACTTACTAGCATATGGATATGATCCGGACAGGCTTCTGCTTGGATTATCTCTACTCCTTTTTGCTCGCACAATTTTCTCAATATTTTCCCTATGTCTGCCTTGATCTTCCCATACACTACCATCCTGCGATATTTCGGAGCAAACACTATGTGGTATTGACATCTCCACCGTGTATGTTCTAAACTACTTATGTCTTTATCTGTCATGACAAAGACCTCCCCGATTGTTATTTTTGGTCGGCAAACCCAAATAATAATATATCGGGGTGTTTCTTTTGTCCATAGCTAAAGCTTTTTCTCCTCACCAGCAGAGCTGGTGGTTATCTTTGTGTTAAAATAAACAACTATAATAATATCAATATTGATATTATT
>DCUA01000112.1 GCA_002329675.1 Firmicutes bacterium UBA1426
GCCTCTCTCGATGAAATCTGTGCAGAATTTCAACTTATCCGCGAATATATGGCATAAATTTACAGGCAATCCACACACAACTCAATTTTTTGCACACCTGGGTATGCGGACATTTTCCTGGACCGGTTAATAACCAGAAAATCCAAGACGGGGATGCGGAACAAAAGTCGAGGGGACTTGCCTCCTGTTGTGTCACTAAATAAAATATGCTTGTCACAATTCTGAAATATTGCTGTGGTACAATAGCATTACAGTAATGCTAAAGACAGTTGGATCGCCACCGTTTCAGAAAGAGGTGCATATAGATGACTAAAATAGACAAATGGGGAAAAATAAGCATAGTAGTACTATTGACATTGACCTTGCTATTAACTAATTTTAACTTCTTCAACCCGGTAGTTTATGCCGACGCTCCTTTAAGGCTGGTTGTTGACGGAAAAGATGTAACATCAACTGCTCTGCCTGTTATACAAAATGCAAGGACCTTAGTACCATTAAGGGTCATTGCTGAGCAGCTGGGATCGGTAGTATCATGGAACGACAAAGACAGAACGGTTTTGATCGAAAAGGATAATCAGTCAATCAAGCTCAAAATCGATAGCAGATTAATACAATCCGACAGAGGCGGAAAACAATATTTTCTCAGTGATGTAGCTCCCGTTATTATTGGCGATCGCACCTACGTGCCGTTGCGCCTGATTGGCAATATGCTGGGCATCGGAGTAGACTGGTCAGAGGCTAAAAGGCTTGTGTCTGTAGATTCGGGCAAGCCAGCTTCCTTTACTCCCTTCTTCGATATAAAAATACAAAACATCAGCAATGGCCAGACGATCACCGAAAAAAATGTTCTGCGGATATCTGCCTCAGATCAAACCTTAAAAAACGCCAAAGAAATAAAGTACATACTAATGAACCCGGCTACATACAAAGGGGATGTTATAGCAAGGGGCAACCGGATCGACGGGCAATACTCCTGGCTCCCGAAACTTAACCAAAGAGGCGAAACGGTTTTAATTGCAGCGGTATATGACAGCAACGGTAAATTCATTGCCGGAGATGCTGTTCACGTAAAGGTAAACGTAGTGCCGAAGGTATGCTTAAAAGGTGTTGCGCCGGAGCAGATCATCAGTGAGACCATTTCAATCGGTGCTGATTTGAACTTCGTGGCATCCTATATAAAGTATGAGATCCAAAATCTCGATAAAGGAACAAGTACCTTAACATCGGAATCGGATCCCTACGGGCTTTACAAATGGTCTCCCCAGTATGAAAACAATGGAAATATAGGTTTTAAGGTAATTGCGTATGATGAAAACGGTAAACCCTATGAAAGTGACACAATTACCGCTAAAGTTCAGGTCACAAAGCAATTGTCTCTTACGGGAGTGAAAGCCGGGCAAACTATCGATAAAGCCGTAAGTCTGCTGGCCTCCAGAAACTTTGGGGTATCGGAAACGGAATATTTTATGAAGGACAAATCCACAGGTAAGGAAACAACAATCGCGAAGATCCCCTGGGGCAGCTATAAATGGTTCCCGGGGCCGGAAGTGTCAGGAGATAAGGATATATTCGTTCGAGTGAAAGATGGAGCCGGTAATGTATATGTAAGTCCTCCCATCAGCGTTAAATTGCCGGGGAAGGCCAAAGTTCTTATTGAAGGAATCGGCCCGAAGCAGGTTGTGACTGCCCCTGTTAAACTGAAGGCAACAAGCAATGTCAAGCTGGACAGTGTGAATTATGTAGTGACAAATCAAAGCACGGGAGTGAAAAAAGTCATCGCATCCGGACAAGATCCATCAGTTGAATTCACTTACAGCCCGAGCAGTAGTGGCAATTACCTGATCCATGTCGAAGGGTCCTATGGCGGCACCAAGGTTTTAAGCGAACAAATTCCATATAAGGTGTATCTGGAGAAAACCTATGGGCCAAAGCCCGTTGTTGAAAAGAGCCAATTCATGGGCTTGGCATCCGGTATGGCGAGAAGAGCCTGGGAAAGCACCGGGATGTCAGCGGCACTGCAAACTGCTCAGGCAATATTGGAGACAGGCTGGGGCCAAAGCGTTCCGGTCGACAAGTATTCAGGTAAATTCTCAAGCAACCTTTTCGGTATAAAAGGCAAGGGCCCCGCGGGCTCTGTAATATCAAATACCTGGGAAGAATATAACGGAACCACCTTCAGGATAGATGCAGAATTCAGAGCTTACAATAATATTAGTGAAAGCTGGAATGACCACAAGAAACTGCTGCTGGAAAAAGAAAGATATGGCATATTCCGGGATGTGATGCATGACAGTACCCTGGGAGCCTGGGCTATCAGAAGAGCCGGCTATGCTACGGATTCACAATATCCGATAAAACTGATGAATATCATCAAGCAGTATAACCTTCAGGAATTGGATAAGATCAGTATATAATTTGTCTGTAACTGTGCAGAATTTCAATTGAAATTCTGCACATCCTATCCGACGACCGCAAAAGTCGCCAGGGCGGTATTTGTAAGTACTCCACTGCTTTTCAAGCGACATTCACCGGACATGGTCATAAGCCTTCTCCCTAAAGATGTTGCTTTTGCAGTTATCAGAATCTCGTCACCCATTGGAATGGGTTTCAGATAGTTCAGTGATATATTGATTGAGACAGTGGGCTTACCATCGCCGAGATAAGCAGCAAAAATACCCAAAGCCTCATCAAAAGCTGCTGCTATGAAACCGGCATGCATGGTATCATGCTCGTTAAGCTGGCATTCCTGCACAGGAAAACTTATCGTAACGGTTTGCTCCTTTTCACTACAAGCCACAAAGTTCGGATCCATCAGCTTGCTTACGCGGCTGGCACTCTTAAATTCGCAGATAAGTGCCTTGATGTTTTTTTCAAAATCTTTGTGTCCTACTAACTCTTGTAATCTACTCATTCTAACTCCCACCTTAACATAATAATGTTGCTGATAATTTATGTATTATATCACCTGCATAGATCCTTACTGGTGCATGTCTTACTGTGAGGACAACCAGTGCACTTAACACCCTTCTTTTTATCGGCGATAGTTTTGGCGATCGCACCAATCACCAACGCTGCCACAATGGATAATATTATGATACTTTCCAGCATATTAAACCCCTCCTTCAGTTAGCATATGCTAACTATTATAAGATTACTATCAATCCGAGTATTTGTCAATGCTTATTTAGAATTTTCGCATTCCCCTACTTATGGGGCAAAATATGAATGGCTTCTCTCTTCGCATCCATCACCGCTTCCCAGAATGCTTCCGCGAGGGTAGGATGAGCATGTATAGTCTCACCGATCTGCTCAATGGTGAGCCCTTGCTGTATTGCCAATATTCCTTCGGGGATCAGATCGCTGGCATGGGGCCCGATAATGTGCACTCCGAGAATTCTATGAGTCGACCTGTCCGCAATTACTTTTATGAATCCATCGGTTTCTCCTGATGTGATTGCCTTACCATTCGCCGCAAATATGGATTTGCCCACCAGGTAATCCGGATTTTTTTCCTTTGCCTGTTCTTCTGTCATCCCTACTGTGGCAATTTCCGGAAATGAAAAAACACAGGAAGGTACTGCATCATAATTTACGGATGCATTGTTTCCATTCATTTTTTCGACACAAACTTTTCCTTCTTCTGATGCAACATGGGCCAGCAACTGTCCGCCGATAACGTCTCCGATCGCATAGATCCCCGGGGTCGATGTTTCATAGTTGTCATTTACTTTGATGCCTCTTGTGTCGTGAACCACTCCCGCAGCTTCCAGGTTCAATTCTGCTATATTCGGCGTTCTCCCCGCTGCATTCAGAAGCAGGTCACAGGAATATTCCCTGATACCTTTGTCTGTCTCTGTAATGATTTTAAGCCCGTCATCAACTTCGATGACCTCTTTGATTTTTACACCTATGTCCACCTGTATCTTCTTTTTCCGGAAGAAAAAGGCCAGACGCTTTGAAAGGTCTTCATCGAGGCTTCGTATCAGCCGTGGTCTGTATTTTATAATGGTAACTTCTGTTCCAAAAGATGCAAATATGCATGCAAACTCAACACCCACTACGCCCCCTCCGTAAATCACCATTCTTTTGGGAACGTGATCCAGATCCAGCGCCTCATCGCTGGTTATCACTTTTGTGGAATTCATGCCGGGTTCCGGCATAACAGATGGAGTCGAACCTGTGGCGATAATGATCCGGTGCGCTCTTATTACTGTGGCTTCGCCTTCCGCTGATACCACTTCAAGAGTGTTGCTGTCAAGAAACCTGGCTTCCCCTTTTATTATCTGGATTTTATTACCCGCCAGGAGCTGCTCTGTACCGGTACGCATCTTTTGCACGATATCATCTTTGCGGGATCGTATCTTTGCCATATCAAAGCTGTATTCAGGCAGCTCGATTCCGAATTCATTCACATTTTGTAATGCATTGAGAATCTCCGCATTCTTATATAGTGCCTTCGTGGGGATACATCCCCTGTTCAGACAAGTTCCGCCGATTTTATCCTTTTCTATAATTGTTACAGAAAAGCCCAACTGGGCAGCTCTGATCGCTGCAACATATCCGCCGGGGCCGCCGCCTATAATGATCAAATTTCTATCCACACCACTCACCTCAATCTCCATTATACATCCCTGATATTAAAGAATACCGCAAATACTGTGTTCATTCAATAGTTGGTGCTATTTTCACACAGCATGGCGGTATTCCTGGTAAAATCTCAGCTAATGAGGTAATTATTCAACCACTGGTTTTTGGTTGACTTGCTTCTTTTCCAAACGGTTTTTGCGCAACATAACTGGTGCTCAATGCTTCCATTACGTCGGCGAGCCTGTAACGATACCGCTTATTCCCCAGTACGATATAGGGGATCCTCTCTTCCCTGGTATATCTCCAGATGGTCTCGATGGAAAGATTCAGCTCATCCGCAAGGTTGCGGGCGGTAATCAAACCATTGTTCTCAATCATAAATGCACCTCCGCAAAACATGGCATAACTGTCATTGTTTCGTTCAATGACTGGCATCGGGGATACTTCATATAACATATATCGGCAAAAACCAAGAAAAGTTTATAGAAATTCGCAAAAAACCGAAACTTTCGTCAGAAATTATTACCTGTTGTAAAGCTCTGTCAGATTTGCGATCCTCTGCGCCAGTTCTGCGCTCAATTGCCCTTTTGTCAGCCTCCACTGCCAGTTCCCGCCCAAAGTCCCGGGTCTGTTGATGCGGGCAGTTCCCGGTAAATTCAAGTAGTCCTGCATCTGTACGATACACAGATCTGCCACGGAGCTCATCGCTCCCCGGATAAAGCCCCAGTTTAACCCTTCTTCCTCAGACAGTCCAAAATAACGCACAGCGTGGGATCGTTCCTCTTCTGTGGATTCCTCCTCCAACCAACCCCTTACAGTGGTATTATCATGGGTTCCCGTATAGACCACAGCATTCTTCATGTACATATGAGGGAGATAACTGTTGCGATTGCCCGAAGCGAAGGCAAACTGCAGGACCTTCATGCCGGGAAATCCGGAGCTTTCCACCATGCGGTGTACCTCTTCCGTCAGAAAGCCCAGATCTTCAGCTATGAACAANNCTTCCCCGTAAGGGATGCTCCAATAGCTCTCCAGTCCCCGGAAGTGATCCAGCCGGATGATGTGGAACAGCTCCGCTGTCGCCCCGATGCGATCCATCCACCAGGCATACCCATCCTCTTTCATAGCATCCCAATGGTAAAGGGGGTTTCCCCAAAGTTGTCCTGTCTCCGAAAAACCATCGGGTGGCACGCCTCCGACTTCAGTGGGAAAACCCTGCTGATCCAGTTTGAGACAGCAGGATCTGGTCCATGCATCAGCGGAATCCAGGGAGACATAGATGGGCAGGTCTCCGATTACTCGGATCCCCTTCTCCTCGCCGTAAGCCCGAAGAGTCTGCCACTGCGTATAGAAAAGGTACTGAAGAAAAGCATGATACCGGATATCTTCTCGTAGTAATTGTCTGTATCGTCCGACGGCCTCAGGAAAACGAAGTCTGATCCCCTCGTCCTCCCATTCCAGCCAGGATCTCATTTGAAAATGCTCCTTCAGAGCCATGAAAAATGCAAAGTCCTCCAGCCATACTCCCTGGACTTTGCAGAACTCACGAAAGGGTCCATCATCCATGGAGCCCTCTTGAATTTTCCTGTCATAAACGGTAAAGGCCTTCCGCAATAAAGGAATTTTCTCCTTATACACGGTCACATAATCCACCCTTGCCGGGTCATCGACCCAGTGCATTTCCTTCAGTTCTTTGCCATCGAGCAACCCCTCTTCTGCCAGGAGATTGAGATCGATAAACAAGGGGTTTCCTGCAAAGGTGGAAAAACATTGATAGGGTGAGTCACCAAAACCGGTCGGACCCAAAGGCAGTACCTGCCAGTATTTCTGACCAGCAAGGCTCAGGAAGTCAATAAAATTATATGCCTCCTGCCCGAAGGTTCCAATGCCATGGGCAGAGGGCAGAGAGAATATGGGAAGCAAGATTCCGCTGCTGCGTTTCATACCTTTTCCTTTCAGACCAACCACGGGGACAGACCAACCACGGGGACAGACACTCTGGCTGCTTTTGCACCCACGGGGACAGACC
>DCUA01000210.1 GCA_002329675.1 Firmicutes bacterium UBA1426
CTATAAATGAGCAAAAGCGCTAACATATAATGTAAAATTAAAGGAGACACCTTGAAAATCCGATATTTTTGTTGCTTAACACAAAAGATAAAGGATTGAAGATGTCCCGATGAATATTATAACATGCACAGAGAGATTAAGGAAGTTCCTAATTGTACTGAGATTGACACTTTTACTAACAAAGCCGCAACTGGATAACCTGGCAAGCCTTATAGTATCTGCTATTCAGGGAGGCTTTGATGGTAAAATAAAAAATGTACCGGAACTAAGCATGCATAATATTCACCGGACTTCCATCGGGAAGTTCTTATCGAAATCACCATGGCCTACCGGCCTTGTGATGAATAGCTATCAACTATATGTGTTGGCGCAGATACGGTTACAAGCTCGTAATACCGGAATGCCGATTCATGTGATCCTGGATGATACCATTGCCGAAAAGACTAAGCCCTCGTCAAAGGCGAAGAGACCGACGGAAGGCTGTGGATATCACCATTCTCACTTGAAGAAGAAACGGGTTTACGGCCATCAGATCGTATGTGTGCTGCTGGAATGCGGGGGCTTGAGATTGCCTTACTACATGGAACTGTACGATAAAAGGAAACAAAGCAAAATCAGCATGGTCAAGAACATTATTCAGACATTACCCGATTTGCCGGGAGAAGTTTATGTTCTTGGCGATAGCTGGTACAGCGCCAATTCGGTCATCTATGCCGCTCGTGCCAGAGGGTTCAAGTATATCGGTGCATTAAAGGCTAACAGGGTTCTTTATACTGTCGGAGGGCCACGACTGGGACAAAAGGTTAAAAGCTACGTGAAAACCCTATCCTCAAAGGATGTCCGCCTGGTCACCGTGGGCAAGCAGAGGTACTGGGTACACCGCTTTAATGGTTTCATGAAGAAGATGCCCAAGGACGGTGTAATACTTTTAAGTTGGCCTGAAAACAAGCTGTTCGAGGAAGATGCTTTACATATTTTCTTCAGTCTTTGCAACATACCGGATGAAGAGATCTTGAGGATTTACACCGAAAGGTGGACCATTGAAATATTCTTTCGTGACAGTAAAATGCATCTTGAACTCGACCGATACCAGGTTCGTGGGAAACAAGCCATAGAACGTTTTCTGCTTGTCATGATGCTTGTTTATGCTTTCTGTGCCGGGGTATCCACCGATGGTAGCTGTACACTTGGCGATAGCCGCAGACTTGCACGTGATGAAATCAGACGTGATTTTGTCGCCTGGGTTCATGAGCAAGCCTGCCATGGTGTTTCGTTGTCAAGGGTCAATGAGGAACTGGGTTTAGCCTCATAAACAATTTTTGGATTTATTTTTGCTCATTTATAGATTCTTTCTTTTCATTCTCCTCACCTTCCTTAAAAAAGCTAATACTTCCCTCATTGTTTCTATGATGTTTCTATAATATGATAACGGTGCACTAGTCAACAAAAAGTAGACACCTTTTTCATGCTTTAGTCACCTGATTCCGAGATGATACTCTCTGTATTGTTTCGGAGTCAGGTAATTCAAAGAGTAAGCAGGCCTCTCCTCATTGAAGAACACTATGTAATCAGCAATCTCTTCGTTTATGTCCCTTTCACCGGTTATATGCATATCTATGAATATCTCTGCCTTAATCCAGCCATTTATCGCCTCCATGGCGCCATTGTCAGTTGGTGTTCCTGCCCTCGACATCGAGTGGGTAATATGGTACAGGGGAAGCAGATCGTTAAAACCCTTGGATGCATAAACGCTGCCCTGGTCGGTATGCAGGATCATCTCAAGGTCCGGATAGTTCTTCTTTATGTCAATGAGGCCGTTGAGACCGCTGATATATGTCATCCTGTCTCCGCGTTTGGATGACAGGGAATAAGATAGTATTTCATTGTTCCAGGTGTCCATGTACAGTGTGAGTTCGTAATAAGTCCCCTTAACGTAAAGAGCTGTCATATCGCTGACAACGCATTGCAGCGGTCCATCTACGTTCAGACCTGCGGCTATGAGATTAGGATATACCTTGTAAGGATCCCCCGGTTTCTTGTATCTGTAATGTTTTGACCTGCTCATTATCCCGGCCGTTTTACAGCACTTGTGTGCATATTGATCAGACATCTTCAGCCCTGTATCTATGCGAATCTTGGCGTTCAGCCATCTGTAGCCATGTGAGGGATATCTCTCATGATATTCCCTAAATAGTGCGAGGTCATTGATAAAGGACGTCAGCCGCTTCGATGGATGTTCAAGCCGTTTTTTCCACTTATAGAAGCCGCTTCTGTTCACACCTATTACATCACATATCTTCTTCACCGGGAACTGTCCGGAAAGTTCCAAGACTATTTCGAATTCTTGTTGTTTAAAATAATGAACTCCTTGTTTGCACCATCCCCTTTCACCTCGTATCCTTTTTTTGCCCGCAATTCATTAGCTTTTGCCCTTATCAGTTCGTTTATGAGTTCTTCTTTAGACATCGCTCGGTAAGCTTCTATATCCATGTCTTTACCAGCCATTTTTGCATAGCTTGTTAAATCTTTTGATAGCTCCCCGACAGGTATGCCCGCTGATAGCTTGTAATCCTGAATGTAGTAATCCAGCAAAGAACGACCGATCTTATACTTTTCCATTGCCTCGTTACGGGTAAGTTCCTTTGTATACACCTGTCGGCCTATGTTTATTCTCTCTTCCCTCGTGAATCTCATTTGACACCCCCTGAATGATATTTTCGTAGTTGTGATTGCTTCATTCTTAGATAGTACTCCTATCAGAAAAGCTTGTCTACAAAATAGGGTCGGTGTCTACTTTTAGCTTACCACTTCAAATCAACCAACATTATGTCTGGGTTTATGGAAAAAATTAACAACTCTAACCCCAAAAGTTGAAAAACTACACAAAAATCATAAAAAAATTGAAAAACTAATAGTACCGTTGCCCAAAAATTGAAAAATGGCACGGGAAAAACACGTGTACGGTAAAAACAAATATACGGCAAAAAAGATGTACGGTAAAAAACAAATATATGGCAAACAGATGAACGATAAAAACAGGTGTGCAGTAAAACAGATGTACTGTAAAAACAGGGGGAAGATCTGAAACTGCTGCAAACAAGAATTTAACAGCAGTCTCGGAACGTCCCCCTGAAGAACCGTCCCGTTGACAACCTTGACATCGGAACTGTCCCGCTGACAACCTCAGTTTACAGACAGAAAACCTCAGTTTACATAAGCTTATTCCCACATTCGCCGCAGAAGCGGGTGTTTGGCGGGTTGACAGTGCCGCAGTTGCTGCAGGCGGAACCGGAGGAGCCCATTTTTGCGCCGCATTCGCCGCAGAATTTGACGCCCTCCTGATTTGCGGCGCCGCATTCGGGACACTTAAGGGCCTGAGCCATTCGTTCCTGTGCTTCCTTTTCTTCCTGTACGGCTTTGATCTGTTGCTGCACCTGGATCATTTTCCTCTGTATGGTCTGTATCTCCAATACGAAATCATTGTATTCAGGATCATTTGCGATGCTGCTGAATACTTTTTTGCCTATCGAGGCATAAGCCTGGAGTTCCTGCTGCTGCAGATCATTCAGTTGGCTGTTGAGTGAGAAGATCTTCGTGTTTGGGTCGTCCTGGGGCATGAATGAACTGAAGCCTTTAATCAATCCACTGAAAATGTCATTTGCCATCTTACGAATCTCCTTTCGTTATTTAACAGAGGCCAGGCCTGAAATACATCCCTTATCTGGCTATTCAGGTTTAGATAAGTGAACATCTCAGGCCTGACCCTGGTTTGTTATATGCTGGTTGCTGTTAATTGCCGCTGCTGCCTCCGCCGCCGGAACTTCCGCCGCCGCCTCCGCCTCCGCCAGCGCCGCCTCCTCCGCCGCTTTCTTTGCCGCTATACTTAAAGAAGTGCTCCGCGGCGTCGTTGAAGCCTTGTCCGAAGGTCGGGACTATGCCCAGGTTAATATCCATTCCAAGTTCCATTTCGCACAGGTCCACGACATTGATATTGAGNNATTGAGAGTCATTCCTCCAACTTTAAGGTCGAGGCCGCCTTCACCTGCAGAAAATGATACGGAGCCGTCTTCATTCTGTATCGTTAATCCTTCCGATATTCCGGTCTCGTCTTTGATCGTATCCTTCAGTGTGCCTACCGGATCGACATATACGGCGTGGATCTTTGCAACATGCTTGCCTATTTCTTTTGTTGTGATCTCGGCAGCTTTAAGTACGTTTTGATAATCGCCGTACTTCAATGAATATGCCGCAACACCCCATATTGCCGTTTCGAGGCCGAAGAAGACGCCTGCCATGTAGTTGGCGCCGCCCATGATCACGGAACGCGCCAGGTTCAGCATATAGCCGGCGCCCATGTGCTCGCCGGTGTCTGACACGGATATGACCTCATAGGTTTCGGGATCGATCTCCAGCCACATCCAGCGTTTTTCTCCTCCGAACATGGTCGGCCTGTCCGGGACGAATATTATGTTTCCGGTATTCTCTACACTGTAGAGCAGGCGTTCGGGGAAACCGTATTTACGCATGGGCTCTATGAATATGCTCCGGTCAAATTCTCCTCCCGGTACGAAAACAAGCCGCGTGTCTTTGGGTGCGTTTTCCCATGAATCCCGGAAGTTCATATTGGTACCGGGTATCACTTCGCCTTCAAGCAATGACAGGAATGTGCCTGCACCTATGTTATACGCCTTGATTGCTTCGTCGCTTCCGGCGTGGCACTGGTTCATTGCCTGGACCAGGTCCATCGAAGTCCAGAATTTGTTGTCCTTGCTGGCCAGCCGCGATGTAAGCACCATGTAGCGCGGCTTGTCGGTGCGTCCGAGGGTCAGGCCCAGGCTTCCTCCGATATCTTTGTCATAAGCCGGCTGTGTCGCGATGAAGCGGTTTATGATGTTGCGCCCGTACCACCTGAGCGCGGAGATGGTGCTCGGGTCCTGGGCAGCTTTGTGCTCTTTGTTCCATGCATCCTCGAGGGTTTTTGCAGCGTCCTCAGGGATGTCTGGGAGGTTGAAGGCGATGGTTTGCCATACCCTGTCCAGCGTGTCACTTTCGGGTAATGTACAGACATGTGAATAACTCCCGCCCTCAAAGATCTCCAGTTCTATCTTTATTCCCCTGACCTTGCTCTTGCCCGTGTCGACCCCGTACTGGCCGGATTCCTGCCCGCCCGGGGTCGTGACCACAGCGGTATACAGCTTTCCTGAGCCTGTACCCTGGCCAGCCTCCGCAAAACCGACTTCGATCACGTCATTGCTCAATTCGGGAAGTG
>DCUA01000223.1 GCA_002329675.1 Firmicutes bacterium UBA1426
CATAAGGTCGGGAATGGTCTTGTTGTTCGCATCTGCCCAGTAACTGGTGAATTCAAAGCTGTTGCTCGTCTTCTTGCTCTTTTTTCTTTCCCTGCCCAGCTGCTCCTTTATATGAGCGTATCTGGTGGTATTGCTGTAATACTTCGTATGTGTCCCGTTGGATATTACAAATATCTGAACATATTCATAGAGGCCCGATGAAGCCCAAAAGCTTTCCCGCTGGTAGCGGTTGATCTGGTTGAAGGCTTCCCTGATAGCCACTCCCCGCCTCTTAAGCTCGACATGCACGAGGGGAAGGCCGTTTACAAGTACAGTAACGTCGTATCTTGCTTCATGCTTCCCGCCGGGTTCCTCATACTGGTTGATGACCTGCAGGCGGTTGTTGTGGATGTTCTTCTTGTCCAGAAGATATATATTCTTGGTCGTACCGTCATCCCTCTTTAGTATCTGGATGTGGTCGTCCTGGATCTTTCGGGTCTTTTCAACAATGCCCTCGCTGGTGTTGGCGAGGCATTCGGCAAAAAATCTTTCCCATTCGCCTCCGGTAAAGGAGTAATTATTAACAAGTTCAAGCTGTCTTCGCAGGTTCGCTGTCAGTTCGGCTTCATTGCCGATCTTCAGGTGTTCATAACCCTGTGATTCCAGGATGCTGATGAATACCCGCTCAAGTTCCGCCTCGCCTTGATATTTGGAGGACCGTACATAATTGGGCGTATATTCAGCAACGACTGTCGATTCATCGGTACTGGCAACAATATTATATTTGTTCAAGCCTTCGCCTCCTTGAAGGTCAATAGCTTGTCCCTGTAATATTCATATTGTTTTTTCCTTGCTTCGATTTCGGCTGGCAGACCGCTGGTGAGATCGTTACATAAAGTATCAAAGCGATCGAGGATAGCAACAATGCGATTCTGTATTTCTAAAACGGGTAATGGTATTTGGATTCGAGCCATTGCATTACTCATCAGCTTAGGATTGCCCATTCCTGAACTAACATATCTTTTAGCAACTACTTGCAAGACATAGTAAACATATCTCGTATTTGTCTCTTCCTTGTTTATCACTCTTAATAAACCACATACGTTCGTGATACTGAATTTTTCATTATCATGATAAAATACAGATCCTGCGTTTGCACCATCGGTAGTCCATGTAATAGATTCATCTTCATAATCATAACTATCAATGTAGCCAAATATTCCACTGTTTGCAGTTTGAGAGGAATAAACAGGATACGCACCAGCATTTTCACGCAAGTAATCTTTTGACATTACCCGACCTCGTGTTATATCGCAGATGTAATCTAATGTTACAAGATTAACAGTTTCATCAAAAGTAAGTAGCTCGTTCCTATAATACTCATACTGCTTTTTTCTGGCTGTAAGCTCTGCTGTAAGCTCTGTGAAATTGTCCAGAATACGGACAATTTCACGCTGCACAGGAAGCGGAGGGAGGGGGATTTTGAACTTTTCTAACATCGGCACAGTCAATGACGGAATTCCAGTTGTTACGCCCTCTATACCAGCAACATCTAATGCGTAGTGCAGAAACTTTGTAGTTATCTTGCTTTCGTCGGCAATCATAGTTATCAAACGAACTATTGGCGTAAACTTGCCTGCCCTGACTGCGTGGCATCCAATTGTGCCTCTTGCTGAAATAGTCACAGCCTCTTTTTCAATTTTGTAGCTATCTGTAAAACCATATAAAGCCCCGTCCGCTGTTCCGTTTGAATAAATAGGATATGGGTATTGTTCAGATGGGACTTTCTGTCCTTTTGTATAGTTTTCAGGCAAATCTCCACCCGCTGATATTTGTGCAACCTCCTTTAACTTCACATACTCCACCCCATCAGGACATAACTCGTTGATCAATTCCTCCAGCTTGCTCATACGCCAGCCTCTATTTCTGCGATGATCTTATCTATCTCATCACGTAGTACCTGCTCTCTAGCCACAATTTCTTCTATCTCAGCATTGAGCCTGGTTATATCGATAATTTCACGAGTGTCATTTTGTTCTACATAGGTAGAAACAGAAAGGTTATAATCCTGATCTTCGATCTCGCTGTTGGGCACAAGCCTTGAGAAATACTCACTATCCTCTCTTGTTCTGAAGGCCTCTATGATTTTGTCCATGTTATCCTGCATAAGCTTGTTGTTGTTCGTTACCTTGACAAACTCGTTTGAAGCATCAATGAAGAGCGTGCTGTTTTCCGGCTTTGACTTCTTCAGGACCATTATGCAGGTAGCAATGCTTGTCCCGTAAAACAGGTTGCTGGGCAGCTGGATGACGCAGTCAACATAGTTGTTGTCGATGAGATACTGCCGGATCTTCTTTTCCGCTCCGCCTCTGTACATAACTCCGGGAAAGCAGACGATGGCTGCGGTTCCGTTCGTCGAGAGCCATGAAAGAGAGTGCATTATGAACGCAAGGTCCGCCTTGGATTTTGGCGCAAGCACGCCTGCGGGAGAGAAGCGCGGGTCGTTGATCAGAATGGGGTCGCTGTCGCCCTTCCAGTTGATCGAGTAAGGCGGGTTGGAGACTATCGCTTCAAAAGGCTCGTCGTCCCAGTGAAGGGGGTCTGTCAGTGTGTCGCCAAGTCCAATGTCGAATTTGTCATAATCGATGTCATGAAGGAACATATTTAT
>DCUA01000164.1 GCA_002329675.1 Firmicutes bacterium UBA1426
ATCCTTGTTAATGAAAGCACTGTTATGAAAGCATTTCATCATTATCTACCAGATAAATTCTCCGGCCCGATAACCCTTCTTTGAACTCCAATTAGCTGCTTTTATCAATAGTTATACAGAAAATGTGTTTTCTTCCCGTTATCTGTATAACTCAGGACAATTGTTATACAGATAACTATACTTTCAGGCAAAACCTGTATACCTTTTCTGCCTTTAGACTTAAAATAAGAGCTTTTACCAGCCAGAAAACAAGAATGTTATACAGAATACTCCTTGTACTATCGTTATCTGTATAACTTTGAGCATTTGTTATACAGATAACTATACTATCAGGCAAAACCTGTATACCTCATAAAGTGAATGGTTAAGAATCTACTCGATCGGGAGTTCGACCTTCCTTGCTTCAACATCAAAAAGAACATCCTCACTATCGTAATGATAGTGGGGATGTTCTTTGGTGGAGACAAGGAGGATCGAACTCCTGACCTTTTGACTGCCAGTCAAACGCTCTCCCAGCTGAGCTATGCCCCCAAATTCGGACTCCCCTATAATAGCATAATTGCTCATAGGATTTCAATCCCAAAATTAAATTTCTTATGTTTTACTTTACTCTGTGTAGCCCTGGCTCGAATCGATCAGGATGTTTTTTGTGATGGGGTCCCAGTCAACNNGCAACAAAGGATACCTCATCCCCATCTAACACTATCTTTGATTGCGTGGCTAAACCCGTCATGCTCTCACCGGTGGAATCCGTTGCAAGGTCTCCACTCTGAACCTCATAAGGCTTCCCTGTCCGAAGTGAGATGCTGTTAGACTCAGCGTCCCAGACTACTTCAAACTGTTTTTCGGTACCGTTCAGTACCGCCGCTATGTCCCTCAGCTTGAAGTAATTATAGTCGTTAATGTTATAGGCAAGAAAATCCCGGACTTCTCCGTTCACTAGAACTTGCGACGCCGTTGGCACTGCGGTAACAATGAGTTGGACCTGAGTCTCTTCGGCCACTTCCGGCTCTGATGCTTTAATAACGCGGAAGTAAAAGGATGTGGTTTCATCCTCTTCCGTAATATTAATGCTCATGAAAGCGTAGTCCATGTCGCTGTATGTGACAGCATAGGAAACCGCCTGATCAATTGCAAGCTTCTTCTCCTCTCCCCTTCCGTATCCGTCGCTTGTCATAGCAAAGGACTCGATCTTCCGGTTCCGCTCGTTATAGCATGCGATTTCATGAGAAATCCCATCTGTCCTGGCAGTGAGGGAGATAACAGATCCTACAGGCAACTCATACAGCATAACAGAATCAGCCCCTGATCCTTCCGGAGCAGAGAGCTCCTGCTGGCTACTGATCTCGGAAATGGTGAGCAGGTAATTTTCTGTCTGGGCACTGGGTGACGTATTGATTTGTGTAACTGCATAGACCCCGGCCGCTGCAACCAATACAAGCACGGTAATAAGTAATATATTAAAGGAAACTCTTCTCATTTTTCTCCCCTGGGAATGTTTTTCTTCGTACGTGACTTCTTTCTATTAAAGTATACCTTTTCGTTTATTGACACGCAAGGGAAAAAGGGATTATAATATTTGTGCATTCGTCCTTTGACGATTATGCAGATCCCGTGGGGGCATAGTCTCAGTTGGTTAGAGCGCATGCGTCACAAGCATGAGGCCGCAGGTTCGAGTCCCGCTGTCCCCACCACTTTTTTTCTCCGGTATAGCCGGGGACTTTTTTAGCCATTGACATCCCGGGGAATTAGCTCAGCTGGGAGAGCGCATGGTTCGCAATCATGAGGCCAGGGGTTCGATCCCCCTATTCTCCACCAAACGTCAAACGCCGATAAGGCGTTTGTTTCGTTTGGTAGGAGAATGGGGGTTTTACGGCTCTTTTGTTTCTTTACATATGGTTTCATCCTATGGTCTGATTTTAAGAATGAACCAGCTGATAATAGGATCTGGCGGTGAGCTTATACACGATCCAGTATATGATCGCAAAGACTAATATAGTTCCCAGGGTGCAGCCAATAAACAATGTAACATTTGTAAGGTTGAGCATCGCCAGCAACTTAAGGATGATATTAAAGGCAAATGCGATGTGGACAATAGCCAACATGATCGGCAGATAAAACACAGTGCGTATCTGATTCTTGATTACCCGCTTCACCTCTTCCCTGCTCATTCCCACATTCTGCATAATGACAAATCTGCCTCTGTCTTCATAGCCTTCTGATATTTGCTTGTAATAGATGATCATGGCGGTAGCCATGAGGAAAATAGCGCCGATAAAAATGCCTATGAAGAACAGACTCCCATAGAGTTCTATGAATTCCTGTCTGGGCGTAAAAATATTTTCCACTGTAGCCACATGGGGTATATCAGCTTCGTTCAGAGCAGCTCTAAGGGTTCTGCTAAACTCTTCCTTGTCAGAAAGGTTGCCTTCCAAATTAAACTCATAATTGTACATTACCGATGTTATTCCCATGTCATCTGAGGATTTTGCATCATTGATCCCGGTTTGCATAAGAACTAATTCGTCAAAATCGGAAACCACAACAAAGATAGCATCCGCATAAATACCCAGCCTCTTTGCCCAGACCTCGTCCAGTTCCATGTCCGAAGATGCCGGATCCACCCGGAACACTTCATCCGTAATAGCAATGCTATCCATGGAAGCGAATTCCGGACTGATAGAGAAAAGGTAAATGTGATCGTTATCTAATGGTGCAAGACCCGCATTTCCCTCCACCGCAGAATTATAGTCCGCCAATGTGATAGCATATAGAAACACCTTGCTGTCTAAGCCATAATAATCGGGAGTGAAACGGCCTTCGTTTATCTTGCCGACAGTCCCGATGGAATAGTGCCCCTGAATATCTTCCATTTGGACATCATATTTCATCGCATGATCCCGAATGGTTTCCGCGATCAGGCTCGGGTCGTAATCATACTCCATACCGTTCTTTGCGTCTTCCTCCGGCTCATAAATATAATTCGTAATGACATCGCTTGGATATCTGGTGCGCATCACATCATCGATTCCGACATAAAGGGACACCGTAGTGGACAGTACGACTAAAACAGCGGTACTTAATATGCAGATCTCAGCGAGGCCGACAGCATTTTGCTTCATCCGGTACATCATACCTGAAACTGTTATGAAATGTGTTTTGTGGTAATAATAACCCTTGTTCTTTTTCAATATTTTAAGAAAGGCGATACTTCCGGTGATAAAGAGCAAAAAAGTTCCGGCGATCACAAGCAGCACCGCTATGAAGAAGACAAACAGGGCTTCTATTGGATTTTGGGTAGTAATGGCCAGGTAATAGCCTGCCGACAGGCATATTACGCCTAATATGGCCAGCACCCATTTTGCTCTTGGTTCTCTTTCTCCCGCATTGCTCTCCTGCAAGAGTTCTATGGGTTTCAGGCGTATGAGCCTTAAATTGTTATACAAGATAGTTACAATAAAAATTAAAGTAAATAACCCGAGTGTAACTGCGGCTGCATCAAAGCTTATCCCAAATTCAAACCCGGTATTCAGGTGGAGCATATTGAGCAGAACCAGGAACATCAATTTAGCGAACAACAATCCGCCAAGCAGCCCCCCTATCATACTTCCAAAGCCTGCCAGGATGATTTCCCAGAACAGGACCTTGCCGATATGCCTTTTTTCCATCCCTAAAACGTTATATAAGCCGAGCTCCTTATTCCTCCGCTTAAGCAGAAATCCATTCGTATAAAATATGACCAGAACGGAGAAAATGCAGCATACCCACACGCCCAGATTCAGGATGATCTTCATGTCCGATCCGCCAACAAATGCAGTTACAGCAACCTGGTTGCGGATGGAAATCAGCATATAGAAGAGCGCTGTCATAGTCCCGCCGGCCAGGCCAAAGGGAAGATAGGTGCTCTTGTTCTTTCTGATGTTGTTTATTGCTAGTTTTCTGTATATTGATTTATTCACTCAGATCACCGCCAGACAGTAAAATTGTAAGGGTGTTGGATATTTTCATATACATCTCATCATTAGTCATGTTTCCTTTGTAGATTTGGTGGAAGATCTCCCCATCCTTGATAAATAACACTCGCCCTGCATGGCTTGCCGCCTTCACACTATGAGTCACCATGAGGATGGTCTGACCGTCCTTGTGAATATCGGAAAACGTTTTCAGCAAAGCGCCGGCGGACTTGGAGTCCAGAGCGCCGGTGGGCTCATCAGCCAGCAAAATTGCCGGGTCCGTGATCAAAGCCCTGGCAATGGCTGTTCTTTGCTTCTGACCTCCTGATACCTCGTATGGATATTTCTTCAGAATATCTGAAATACCCAATTTAATGGCAATGCTTTTTAACTTGTCATTCATTTCTCCGTATTCTTTCCCTGCCAGCACCAGAGGCAAGTAAATATTATCCTCTATCGAGAAGGTGTCCAGAAGGTTGAAATCCTGAAAGACGAATCCCAGATGTTCTCTTCGAAACTTTGCCAGTTCGTTTTCATGGATGGATCCTGTATTTCTCCCGTTTAGGATCACTTCTCCGGATGTGGGCCGATCCATGGTAGCCAGGATATTCAGCAATGTCGTCTTTCCGGAGCCCGACTCACCCATGATCGCCGCAAATTCCCCTTCCTCCACAGAGAAGTTCACATTCTTTAATGCTGTTACCTTGTTCCCTCCAAATCTGGTGGTATACACCTTCTTCAGATTATTTACCGTTAATAGTGGCATTTGTTTTCCCCCTGTATCTCTTTTAAACAATTAGACTGATAATTCTATTGTATAGAAAAGTAAACCCATCACCATAGAATTGGCTTACAATATGAAGAAAAACCTTACACTTCTGTAAGGTTCATAAGATCTATCCCGACTCTTGTTCCGACCCCCGGTTGCGAGGAAACCTCGATTCCATGGTTTAGCTGATCGAGGATCTGCTTTGAAAGGTAAAGACCGATTCCTGTTGATTTCTTATCCATTCTCCCGTTATATCCTGTAAATCCCCGTTCAAAAATCCGGGGGATGTCTTCTGCGGATATTCCGATCCCCGTATCTTCAATGACTAAGGTTTTTTCCGGGACCACGCGGATGGTTATTTTCCCCTCTGCCGTATATTTCAACGAATTAGAGAGGATCTGCTTTATGACAAACAGCAGCCACTTTTCATCCGTAACGACTACCGTATCAAATTCCTCCAAATCAAGAGAAATGCGCTTGCTTATAAAGGACTTGGTATAGTATTTGACCGCCTGCTTCACGATGGGCATCAGGGGGTATTCCTTTAACAATAGATCCGAATTTATGGTATCCAGTCTCATATACTGCAGTATGGTATCTACATACCGCTCCATTTCAAACACCTGCTCTTTCAGCCTGGATCGCTCCGGGTCATGTAGTTCCTGCAGGAGCAACTCCATGGCGGTAATGGGTGTCTTCATCTGATGAGACCACATTGTGATGTATTCTTCCATATCACTGAGCTTACGGTTTTGCTCCGATACCTGCTTTGTATTATGTTCAGCCAATATTTTCAGCAAGTCCTGATAATCTTCTTCTATAAGACAAGATGGCTTCGGCAGGTTGTCCAGTGTTATTTCGATATGGCTTTCAAGATTTGTTCTTTCCCTGTGGCTTCTGTCGTACTGATAAAAATCCATAATCGCATAAAGCAGCCACAGTGCGGCACATATTAATGCCGGATAAACAGCAATTCTGGCAGGCAGATGGTAAAGCTTAAAAACCACTGCAAAAATAGCCACAAATGAGAGCGACATGCCTATGATGCGTACACGCTCTTTTAGGTAAGACCTCAATAAATTACGATGTTGTCCGACCATATCTTTTGTTTTCTCCATTGTCAAATCCATCAGACCATATACCCGATGCCTTTTTTCGTTTCAATATAATCCTCAGCGCCGATTTGAGACAACTTTTTGCGGATACGGGTCAAATTCACAGTCAACGTATTGTCATCAATAAAGCTGTCGCTATCCCATAGGTGTATCATTATCGTATCCCTTTTCACCATTTCTCCCGCATTTTCCATGAGGAGCTTCATGATTTTAAATTCATTTTTCGTAAGCTCCACATCGTTGCCGCCTTTTGAGAGGACGGCATTGGACAAATTCAGGATAACACCCTTATGCTCGAGAATATTTAGATTTGTCTTAAAGGAGTAGCTGCGCCTCAGCATGGCGTTGATCTTGGCTGTAAGAACAGTTAAATCAAATGGCTTTGCAATGAAATCATCTCCGCCCATGTCCATGGCCATTACGATATTCATCTTATCGTCGGCGGATGAGATAAAGATGATAGGAACTTTGGTGAGCTTGCGAATTTCTTTACACCAGTAAAACCCGTTATAAAATGGCAATGTGATATCCAGTAAAATGAGTTCCGGCTTAAAGCTTGTCACATCTTTTAACACATCTTTAAAATCGGTCACACAATGTACCTGATACTCCCATTTCTCCAAATGCTTCTTTATGGAATCCGCGATCACATTGTCGTCTTCTACTATAAGAATCTTGTACTTGCTCATATTCTACCGCCTCCGGCTGGCTCGTCTTTGTACTCCTGTCAATTCAGCGTATGGCTTATTAAGGATAATTTACCATACTTTCGAGGCCTTTATAGCAAAATACCGAAAAAATCGTCCGTGTTCATAGTGATTTGGCTGA
>DCUA01000107.1 GCA_002329675.1 Firmicutes bacterium UBA1426
TCTTAGTGGCCTCGGCCAGAGTGATGGTCGGCGTGGTGATCTGATAGGTCGCCGGGTTTTCACCGTTGGTCCCGCCGTCCAGAATATAATTGATGTTATAAGTGGTTTTTGTAACAGTTTTATAAAAACTAAATGAACTAAAATTTATGTCGTTAATGGTAATGGTCGGGATCGTAATGGACACCGGATCACTCACATTAACTATAGTGTACCCCGGCTGCACCTGTATGGAATCATCACTAAAGTACCCCCCATATGCATTTCCATTTACAGCTCCTGCTTTGGTGTCTCCCCAATAGGCAAGGCTACCGGTCAGATAACCATCATAGATATTGAATGTGCTGTTGCTTACAGCACCAAGCGCCTCATGAGTAGCCTGCTCATCTACCGGAAGCCCAATCAATTGTCCGCCATACATATTGAATGTACCGCCTACCAGATAAAATGCCTGCCCGGCGGCAATGATTCCACCTGAATAAAAATTGACTGTCCCTCCCGTTTGCTTTATTCCGCTAGTATCGTTGCCAGAGTTCGTGTTGAGAATCGATCCCATTTTTGTGTCACTGGTATCTTTAATGTTTAATTCGCCGCTGCTGACTATGATTACTGGTGAATTTGCATCCGAATCCGAATATGTACTTCTTGTTATTGTTTTGCCGTACAGGTCGAGTATGATGGCCTTACCCTTGTCAAAGGTCAGCGGGCTTTCAACATGAATATCATGGCCAAGCTGAATATACGCCGTGCCTGAAGAAAGGCCGTTTGCATAGTTTATAGCGTCAGCCAGTGTGCCGGCGCCCATCCAATTCTCGGCATCTGGCTTGCAACCATCAACTTCCGCCTCGCCCCATTTTGCTTCCGGTGTATACGCTAGCGCCACATTAGGCAGCATGGTTATCACCATGCACAGCGCTAAGATGATAATTAATAGTTTTTTTATCATGTTTCATTCCTCTCTTTCATTAAACTAGAATCCTTTTCGGCCAGTAGCATACGCCGACATCCAGCGCACGTGGCCTGTCCAGATGAAAGTCAGCGTAATGGCAATACCAGCACTGTCGCATCCCATCGGGGGCATCGGTTCTTGATTCAAAGGCAGGGCAAACTTGTTTCGGCCACACATTACCTTCCGCATTGGGGGCGTCTAGGGGACTATCCTCACGCCTTCGCTTTTCCATTGGCTTACGCTCCTTTTATAAAAAATCGTTGATTTATCATGTTTTGATACCACAAGCCTAGCATGCGCTAAAGAAAAAATTAGTCTTTGCTCATAAAAGACTCATTTTTACACTTAATCAAACAGATCCTCTTTATTTTTCTCTTGACAAACCAAAGTCAATAAACCGGTTTTGGAAATCACCACCTACAAATTAGCAATCACATCTGCTCACACCAGAAGGCGTACCCGAAAAATACCGTTTTCGCTTTTATAAAGCAACTCACCATCATACTTCTTTGCAAAGGCGATGACGCTCCTGCTGCCGATGCCATGGCCTTCTTCATAGGAAACAGGATATCCGCTTTCGTCAAGCACGACATCTTCGGCACAGGGGTTTTCTATTTCCAGCAGTAGCCGCCCCACGCTTTGGCTGGTGAAGCGTAGAAAAGGGACCCGATTCTGCGGCAGCTTTTTGCAGGCCTGGATGGCGTTTTCCATCAGGTTTGAAACCACCATAGAAAGTTCCAGATCGTCAACCTTCAAGCCGCCGGGAATATCCAGGGTGATCTCTGTCGCAATGTCTGCCCGCTCCGCAAGGCCCGCATAGTGGCTGACGGCGGCATTTACGGCAGGGTTTTCGCAGTAGGCCCTGATGATTTTGGGCACCGCCGCATTTTGACTTTGAAGCAAAGCAGCGGCCTCAGCGGTTTCACCCTGCTGTAAAAGCTCCAGAAGCACATTGTTGAAGTGGCGGCGGTCATGGGAGGCCCGGCTGTTCTGAGCCGACACCTTCTCCATAAGCTCCAGTTGTCGGGACATATTCCCCGCAGCCAGCTTCAGATATTCCCGCTCCGCCTCCATTATATGGTTTTCCTCCCGCAGGGCATATTGCTCTGTGGTGGTTTTGAGCGAACGGATAATGGAAACATATACCGACAAGCCTAACAGGATGAGAAGCAGAAGAGGTACGTAGTTATTCGTCAGAATTTCCTCGATGTCGCCGCTGAAAAAGTATGCCAAGAAGCAAGCCAGCAGCGAGGCAATGGGCAATATGTAGATGTGCCAATAATCCAACACCTTGCGATACACCTTTGATACCCTCTTGTGAAACGCCACAATAATAGCTGAAAAAAGGATCAAGCGCAGATACACGATGCCATAAATGGGGTTGGGGAAAATATCACGAAGTATGTAACTCAAAATCACCACTGCGACATAAAAATTCAGCATGGTAATATAGCTGAAGATCCACTGCACAATTTTATCACTGAAAAGAGGCTTCAGGCCAATTCCGATCACGATCAGCATAGCAAAGTCAACGTAAAATACAGCAGTGTAGTTTTCTGTCAGATAAAAGTAATAGTTTGCACTGACATTTCCTATCAGTATTATGGTTGTTACAAAAATGTATAAAAATTTACTTTTGTACTTCGGCGTTGCCATGGTGGAAAGCAACAGCACCAGCATCAAATCTGTGACGACTGATCGCGAAAGATCGGGGAAGATTGATGTCATTGTCCATCCTCCTTTGCCATCAGGTAGTCCAAGTAGGTATCTCGCACCCTAGGGTATTGCTTGGCCGCAATAGGAACGAACTTTCCGCCGTACAGGGTGAAGCTATCTCTGACGAAAAGCTCCACCCGCCGCATATTTACCACAAACGAAGTATGACATTGCAAAAAATGCCTGTCCTTCAGGATCGGTGAGATATATTCTGAAAATTTTTCCCTAATAGTTCGGCTGGCAACATCCTCGCCCTTTGTCAGACTGAAGATGACAGAGTGACTGCGGTATTCACAACAGTTGATTTCCGACAGTTTGATCACCCGAAGGCCACCGGTGGTCTTTACGGTGAATGTCTGCTCTGCAGCAAGGTCTGCCTTAGAGATGGCCAGGGTCAGCGTATCAAATAACTGGGTTTTTTCAATAGGTTTTATGAGATAATTCAGTGGGCTTGCCATGTATGCCTGCAAGGCAAACTGGGGTTCTGTAGTGGCATAGATGATCTGGGCCTCCCGGTCAAGACGACGGATTTCTTTGCCCAATTCCAAACCGTTCACCATAGGCATGACTATGTCCAATATGTAAAGGTGAAAGCTCTCTGCTCCAATGGCCTTCAACAGCCCGTCCGAGTGGGAGAATTCTGTCACTTCGGCATCAAGATTATTATCGGATAGGTACTGATTGATCAGCAATACCAGGCTTTGCAGTCCCTCCGGCATATCATCGCAGACGGCAATACGAAGCATAGTGGTCACCTCCTTGAGCGGGTATCTTTTCCTCTATATTGAATACCGGCTCTGGTTTAAATAAATCTGTCTATATTTGGTCTCACAGCTATTGTACCATGTTTGAAGTTATCAATTAAGTGATATCAGAAATTGTGTATCACCTTGAGCGCACCACATTGAAAAAGAAACAGGAGCGAAAGAAAGAAGAACGGATGGAAGAACTGGATCTAAAGATCAAAAGGAACAAGCAGAGGAAAGCTAGTGGAGAGATGATAGACAATCTGCCAGCACTGAATTCCGGGAAGAGGACGCAACTGGCAGTGATTTTAAGGGGAATTAGAGGTATCTAAACTAATATTCTAACAATGGGGAAGTTCTTACTTGTCTTGGCGTATCTGCAACCCGTAACGAGCGACTTGCTAATATCTTCTATCGGTTGACCCTCATTGAAGCCTATGGAACAGGTGTGCCTAAGATTCTGAACAGCTACAAAGGCTTTGCCCGACAGCCGGAAATTGTAACTACCGACAATGCCTTCAAGATCATCCTTCCTAACAAGAATGAGAAATCACAGGATTCCGATTTGAATTCGGATGAAAAGCGTATTATTGGCCTTTTAGGCCGGCTGGGGAAAATTACACGAAAAGATGTTGAAGCAGAGCTCGACATTTCACAAACCATGGCGGGTAGGATCCTCAAGAGCATGGTCAATAAACAACTTATTGAGACTCTTGGCCGAGGTAAAAATACTACCTATGTGTTGAGAAGATAATTGTAAGTCCTGTCGGGACAATAGAGGAATGACGTCCATTACATTTAACTTTCTTCCGAATTCGATATAAGCCTTTTTTTTCGCGGAGTCCCACATAATCGTCCGGAAACCGCCCGGGCGATCACCGGACGATTTTAGCTGAGCCTGGTGTCAGACACTATAATATCTAATTATAAGGGATTATAAAACGCTGGAGAGTCTGGCAAGTTGAGGCACGTGCATAAAATCTTGACAATAGTATATACTACGATATATACTATTGGTAAAGTGAGGTGAGTAAAATGGAAACCGCAAAACTATTTGCTAACGGCAAAAGCCAAGCTGTCCGTCTACCAAAAGAATACCGTTTTTCGGGCGATGAAGTTTATATAAAGAAAGTGGGTAATACTGTTATGCTATTCCCAAAAGAACGTGCGTGGGAGACTTTTATTGAAGGTCTTAACAGTTTTACTGATGACTTTTTTGCGGACGGACGTAATCAAGGCGATCAAGCTCCGAGGGAAACACTATGAGGTACATGCTGGATACAAATATATGTATATATCTCATAAAGAAAAAGCCGGAAAGCGTACTCAAAAATCTTAACTTACACATGGATGAGGGTATCGCTATTTCTGTAATCACTCTTGCGGAGCTCAAACATGGAGTAGAGGCAAGTCAATATCCGGAAAAAAATGCAATTGCGCTTAATCAGTTTTTGTCCATTGTAGACATATTGCCATTTGATGATGATGCGGCTGCAGAATATGGAAAAATTTGTGCAACGTTACGGCGACAAGGAACCCCGATTGGAGTTATGGATATGCTGATTGCCGCACATGCAAAGGCAAAAGGACTTATCATAATCTCTAATAATGTCAGGGAATTTGCAAGAGTTGAGGGACTCGAACTGAAGAATTGGGCATAATTGGGGTCTGCTGAGCAAGTCAATATAATGAAGAAGACTTGTTCAGGGTGGGCAAAGCCCACACAAAATAGGCTGGCAACTTGAAATAGCTCTGTTTTCAGCCCCTATTTAACAGCGAGCAGAACCAAATGTGGGAAGCTGTGTGGGAGTAACCCCTGTAACCATTGGAAAATAGCCACTCATCATCGCCCTCTCACGGCGGAATCAGGNNACTCCCCTACGGGATACCACAAAGTGTCCGAAAAGGGCAAAATTAGAACGCTGAAAGGTTGAAACTTCAGCGTTTTTTCATTTCTCAACGGACTTAAAAACAAAAAAAGAAGGCCTTTAGGCCTTGATCCCCTCTAGAATTGCTTTGGTACCGATCATATTTACTGCTCTTCTTATGTTATACGCCAGAAAGCTGAGTCCAAGCTCAGCCGTCGTCTTTTTTATCCCCTTACAGAGGACATAGTGGGCACCGTGAAACCATTTCACCGTTCCAAAGGGATGTTCGGATATGCATAGCCTCTCTTTCTGCTTGGGAATGTCATCCTTGATTCGCACAAGAACCATCCTTTTGACTCGGTTCTTTACATAAAATGCGTTGTGCGGAACGAATCCCACGGGTGGTGTGTGAACGGGTTTCTCTTTCCCATACATGACTGCCGCAATGTATGTGGTCTTAGGGCCAAAATACACCACTTTCGGTTTCTTTGATGGCGTGCACCGATTTGTGCATTGTCTGCAGGCTACATGGGAAGCATATTCTATCCCTTCTCCCTTGGTTTTCTTTCTCCACAGCGAAAACCCCATAGGACAGATTACCGTTTCTTGATCTGCCGATCTTTGAAAGCAGCCTATTTGTCCTTCCGTATGAACTTCAACGGAGAGGTTGGTGTTTTCATAGCAAGAAGGTAGTACTCCTGCATGAAGGCAGGCATTGATATCATCCGGTTTTGTGGAAGCCCTTATTGTTTCGGTAATGTCTTTTTTCTCATATTCAAGGACAAAGATCCGTTCCTCCTTGTCATCTCGAAATCCTACATAGGGAACAATGCCATTCAGGACACAGGTTTCTATCTCTTCTCTGCTGTCATATCCTTTGTCGGCCACGATCTTTAAGGTAGAAAGGCCCATGGTTTCTTTGATTTGCTCCGAGAAGTCGTGAAGAATTCCCTGATCGTTGATATGGTTGGTTACCAGGTAGTCTGCAATCAGGTGACTGGAATGGTCTACGGCAGTCTGGACATTGTAGCAGCAGTGAAAGCCGTCCTTATGGGAATGCATCATCCGAGCCTCCGGATCGGTAATCAGCTTTTGCGTCTGTCCTGTTTCAGAAAGCTCGGAAAGGTAGCTTTCATAAAGTTCCTGCCGTTCTTTCAAAGCGTCAATTTTGTCACACAGAGCTGTATGACCCTCCTCTTCCTCTTCTTCCGCCTCATCCTCCTGATCTTCCTTATCGAGCCTTGCCAGATATTCCTTCAGCTTTCCGGCAATGCGTTCTAACTTTTTGGAAAGGATCTCTTGATTATACATCCGTTTGTTGCCGTTCACCGCACGGAACTTTGATCCATCTACCGCGAACAACTCCCTTTCGTAAAGCCCAAGGCGAATGCACAGTTTTGCAAACTCCAGAAAAACATTCCGAATTGCTTCGGCATTGTCTTTTCTAAAATCAGAGATGGTACGAAAATCAGGTGTAAGACGGTTCAAAAGGAAAAAGAGCTCAATGTTTCTGGTGCATTCTGCCATGAGTTTTCTACTGGTACGTATTTTGTTGAAATAGCCATATAGATAAAGCTTTAAGAGATCTTTCGGATCGTAAGCAGGGCGACCCATTTGAGAAGGTTGCGCTTTTGTGAATCCGAGTCTCTCTAAATCGAGAGAATCTACAAAACAGTCGATAACGCGCACCGGATTGTCCTGAGAAACCATATCTTCGATAAATTCCGGCAGACACATTTGGCTGCGATCCATGCCCTTGATATATGCCATTTTTATCACCCCGTTTTCTTTTAGAATACCACAAAACCGTTCAAATTTCAACTTTTATGCACATTTTAAGGGTTGCGAAAACCCTCCTTTATGGGGTTACTTTTAACCATACTTTTCGGACAGTCTGACCAAACGACAAACGCTGATAAGG
>DCUA01000045.1:0-5212 GCA_002329675.1 Firmicutes bacterium UBA1426
CACTTATTGTTCCTGTTTACACCACTCTGCATTCTGTTTTTGTTTAGATGGTTCATGACAACTATTCGAAGCGTTGCCGGTAGATTCTGGAGCGTAAAGAGAATGACTGATGCCTCGGCTCATACCTCGGTTAACATCTCGGCTTTAAATAAGATCCTTTTTGGAAGCAATTTTTGTCCACTACGTCATGTTTTGACGTAATTGATACTTATTTTCCCCGCATGCGAGAACTGTGTCCCCTTATTTACAGAAACATTTTAAACATAGAAATATGTTAGCGGTAATATTGATACTAGGCCTATTGCTGTATGGCTGCGCTATGTTATTCGAGAAAAGAAAATGAGTTATACTTCCAAAATTACAGACCACTGGGTAAGTTTACAAAAACGATTATTAGCAAGTCCCGAATACAGAAAGACTAGGGATTACAAATACGACAAAATTCACACCCCCCATAAGACATTCAGCAATAAGCTCTTGCCAATAAAAATGTCAGCATTACAAATTAAGAGAATGACAAATATTACCTGTCAGTTATTCCGACGCTACGATTCAAGTTTTACTCGATAATAATATTGATCCTTAAGCATTAAGTGTTTATATTTGTGGTTACACTAAAAAATTTATGGACAAGAACTTTTTTCTTAAGGAAGTCCTGGATGAAAAGGGCATTAAGCAGCGTTTCATAGCCAGGAAGATGGATGTGTCAGTAAGTACTGTCAGCTTGTGGGTATTAGGGAAGACGCACCCGACAATACCTAACTTGAAGAAGCTTGCAGCAGTGCTGGAAGTAGACGTGGATCTCTTAGTCAATGGTAAAAAGGAGTGGCATGAGGAATAAGAAGTACCGATTTTCTTTTACTGCAGCCTCCCTTCAGGTCCCAACCATGATAGCCATGGCCCGTAAAATGATGCGAGAAGACATTACCACGGAGCAGCTCTCACCTGATGATATGGGTAAGGAGCGTTATAAAACCAGCCAGAGGGAATTCAGGGAGATCAAAGCCCGGCTGGAGTGCTTGTCTAGGGATGAGATCCGTTTATTATCGGAAGGACCCTTTGAAGAACAAAAACTTATTTCTTTTGTTTCCTTTGCCCGGTTATACCGTTATTTTTACGAATTCATGATAGAAGTAGTTGCCGAAAAGATCCTGGTCTTCGACTACACACTTACAGAGATGGATTACAATGTCTTTTTCAATCGAAAAGCCGTTGACCATACGGAAGTCGAAAGGCTTACCACCGCGACACAGAACAAGGTAAAGCAGGTCGTATTTAAAGTACTGGAGCAAGCCGGTATCATCAATAATATACAGGAACGCGTGATACAGGCGCCCCAATTAAGCCCGTCATTTGTTGCCTTGCTCTCGGCTACCAATCCCCAGGATGTTAAGTTGCTACTAAATTAAACCGCCATGAGCCTACAAAAATCCGTATACGCAGATTTTCAACTGATTCATAAAATAGTATCAAGTTCCCGGTTCATCAATATGGAAGGACTTTCCGGCGAGATCCCGTTTTGGATCGCTCCCTATGATATCAAGGCAGATGCCCAGGTCGACACAGAGGTTGTCAATCTGGTCAAGAAGTTAAGCAACCAGGGAATCAAAGCCGTATGCGTAGATCTTTTCGATCTTACCTGTGATATTATTGAAAAGCATATTGGTATTCAGGAGATGATCAGCCTGGAAAAGAGCCTTGAAAAGGCTTACTTCAAAGATGCGTTGCAATCTACCATCAACATACACGAACGTTTCATTCCGGCAATAGCTGCACTGGTAAAAGAGAAGCAACCTGCCATGCTCTTTTTAAAGGGTGTGGGCAAGGTATATCCCTTTATCCGTTCACATACCGTGCTGAACAACTTGCAGAGCAGCATTAAGCACATACCCACCTTGATGTTCTACCCGGGTGAATATTCCGGCAGGGCATTAAAGCTTTTCGATCTGCTGGAAGACGACAACTATTACCGAGCAAATAATATTTTTTCCCAAAAAAGATAAATCATGATAGCACCTGGCACATTTTTTCTTAAGGATGTCAACAGAAAAATTGACACGGTCATTAAAGCCGACGATCAGGCCAATATCTTCCAGGAAGTGGACGAATATGTGATAACGAGGGAGATCTCAAATAAACTGGCAGATTTTTTCGAAATGTACAACGATCCGGGAGAGACCAACGGTGTATGGATCTCGGGGTTTTTCGGTTCCGGTAAATCCCATTTGCTAAAAATCCTAAGCTATGTTCTGGAAAATAAGCAGTACAATGGGATTCGTCTGGGAGAGCTGTTTGCCGAGAAGATCAAGGACGATGTGAAGCTCAAAGGAGACCTTCTAGGCAGCCTGCGAAAGATCCACTCTGAGAGCATTTTGTTCAATATAGACCAGCAGGCCCAGATCACCTCCAAGAGCGATGAGAGCGCCATACTAAAAGTGTTTTACAAGGTATTCTATGACCACCAAGGCTTTTACGGGTTCCAGCCTCATGTAGCTGCTTTTGAAGAGAGCCTGTTCCGTGACGGGCGTTATGAGGCCTTCAAACAAGAGTTCCAGGCCATCTACACTCAGCCATGGACAGAGGCCCGCAAAGACTACGTTAAGCCGCAGATCAACCAGGCTATTGCACAGGCTTGCGCCAGGGTATATATAGACAACCCCGAAAATTACAAAGATTATCTGTTCAAGTGGCAATCGCAATACAAGCAGTCTATAGAGGATCTGTGTGAGAAGATCAGCCATTACATCGAATCTAAAGGTGCCGGCTTCCGATTGAATTTCTTTGTAGATGAAGTAGGACAGTTTATTGCCGAAAAGACCAAGCTCATGCTTAACCTGCAGACCTTGACCGAGACGCTGCATACCAAGTGTAAAAGCAATAGTTGGATCTTTGTGACGTCACAGGAAGATCTTGAAAGTTTGATAGGTGATGAATCCAGGGTACAGAGCGATGACTTTTCCAAGATCCAGGGACGGTTCAAAGTCCGTATGCCATTGACTTCATCAAGTGTTGATGAGGTGATTGAAAAGCGATTGTTGCAGAAGAACGATGCCGGCAACGTGGCCTTAACCAGCGTGTATGGCAGGGAAAAGGAAAACATCAGAACACTTTTCTCATTTTCAAACAACGGGATTCAGTTCAGAGGCTATCAGGACAAGGAGGATTTTGTAAAGAAATATCCGTTTTTGCCTTATCAATTCGATCTGTTCCAGCAATGTATCAAGTCACTTTCCAGACACAATGTGTTCCAGGGACAGCACCATTCAGTAGGTGAGCGATCCATGTTGGGGGTATTCCAACATATATTGAAAAATTTGGATCTGAACGATCCCGATATTCTGGTGAGTTACGACCAAATGTTCGAAGGCGTCGCCGGGACCTTGCGCTCTGAAGCTCAAAATGCCATCCTGGTGGCCAATAACAACCTTCGTAATACCCATCCCATGGCCATACGGGTGCTGAAAGTATTGTTCCTGATTAAATACTTTGACAGTTTTAAAGCCACTGCCAGGAACATAGGGGTCCTGTTAATCAACCATCTGAAAGTGGATCAGACAGCCCATAAAGCGGCAGTCCAGGAAGCGTTGAACCTGTTGGAGCAGCAATCCTATATCCAGGTCAAGGGAGACGAATACGAATACCTTACAGACGATGAAAAAGACGTTGAGGTTGAGATCAAAAATCAAATCATAGACAACCAGCTGATCACACAATTTATCAGTGAGTTGGCTTATGAGGGAACTATCCGTGACAACAAGATCCGGAGTGAATCCAACCGTCAGGAGTTTGACTTTACACGAAAAGTGGACGGTATGCTTTTCGGTAAGGAAAAAGAGCTCAAGATTGACATCATTACTCCCAACAACGACAGTTACGAACATGAAGCTTTTTACAATGGTAGCACGATGGCCGATGGCACGCTGATGCTGGTGAAGCTTCCCCCCGAAAAGCGATTTATATACGAGGTACGACTATACCTGCAAACAGAAAAGTACATGAAGCTGGCACAGAGTACAGCGGTGAAAGAAGCGATCACACGAATCCTGTTCGAAAAAGGAAGACAGAACGGGTTGCGTAAAAAGAAGCTAATGGCCACGATCAACGATCTGCTGGCACACGCTACCATCTATATGAATGGCGTAGTCAACCGTACATCCTCCAGCAACGACGGTCGTACCCGAATACTGGAGACGGCACAGGACCTGATACAACTCGCATACCCGAAGCTCCGGCTGTTGGGCAGTGTCACGCTCGACGAGGCACAATTAAGAGTCATCATGGCCAAGGGAGAACTTTCCCTGTTCAATAATGATCAAAATTCGCTTTCCGCACCAGAACAGGAGATGCTCAACCTGCTGGGAAGGCGCAAGACGCAGCATGACAGGACCACGCTGAGCGACCTTAGAGACCATTTTTCCAGGAAGCCCTACGGCTGGTCAACCATGGCTGTGTGGTGCATAACGGCACTGCTGTTCAAGAAAGGAAAAATTGAAGCCAAAAATGCCGAGAATGACCTTGATGATAAGGGAATGATGGACGTGTTCGATAACAACCGTACATGGCTAAGCACCTTAGTGTCTCCTCAACTTGAAATTCCTTTTACCGAGGTCAAGCATTTAAAGGAGGTGTACCTGGAAGCCTTTAACGAAACCAACCCATATACAGAAGCAAAAGAGGTTGCCATGCTTTTCAGGGAAAAAGCGCTCACACAACACAAGGGTATCGTTCAGCTGTTGGTCGAAGGTGAGCTGTATCCGTTTTTGAAAGCACTGGCGCCTTTAGCTGATCTTCTACACAAGCTGGCAATGATGAATTACGTAGAACTGTATAAAAACTTCCGTAATTATGAAGACGAACTGCTGGATTTAAAAGAAACAGTCTACGATCCAATCATACAGTTTTGGCACAGTGAGCAGAAAAATATATTCGACCAGATTTTTCGTTTTCACAACGACAACCAGGCCAATTTCGATCATATAGAAGCACCGGAAAGGGAAACACTATCTCAGCTCCTCAAGGAAAGTACACCCTACAAAGGAGATCGGATAAGAGAGGGAAAACAGGCAATGGACTGCCTGGCAGAAAAGATCCGTGATAAGATAACCCGGGAAAGACAACTATTGATTGAAAAGGCGCAGGAGAAAATCAACCAGCTTAAGATCAGTTATGAGTACCTGGATGCATCCAAGGATATTCAGGACATAGCTGTCCG
>DCUA01000045.1:5309-7234 GCA_002329675.1 Firmicutes bacterium UBA1426
GAGGATCCACTTCCCCGACCCACAATAAGGTTCACATCCATTGCCAGGGTGGAGAAAGAGGTTCGGCTCAACAAGACACAGCTGGAGAATATGGAGGATGTGGAGACCTATATTTCAAAGCTGAGAGAAGCAATCGAACAAAAGATCAAAGAGAACTACCGCATTACACTGAACTAAGAGATGAACACCAATCAACTGAAACGATTCGCACAGGAGGCACGCATCAAACTGCTCCAGCAGGTGGGTGCAAAGATGAACTATGTATTGTCGCAGGATACCTCCGAGTTAAGGGGAAAAGCTGATACGCTGCAGAAGCTGAACGAGGAGATCCACCGTCACGGCAAGGAAGCCGTCATCGACAAGGTCGGCTACACCTGGTTCAACCGCCTGGTCGCCCTTCGTTTNNGTCAACGGTTACCAGCCCATCGGCATGTCGGTTGTCTCGCCGGCCACCTCCGATCATGTAAGTCCCCAGATTCTCACCGAAGCCCACTCGGGCAACATCCCCGGGGAACTGAAAGTGAACAAGACACAGCTGTTTGATATCCTGGATGGCCGTCAGCCCTCCAATAACCCCGACAACGAGGTCTACCGCATGTTGCTGGTAGCTGCATGCAACCACCTCAGCCACCTCTTTCCCTTCCTTTTCGAGCGGATTGAAGATTACACCGAGCTGTTGTTGCCCGACGACCTGACCTCACCGTTCAGCATCGTGACCGATGTGGTTAACGGCATGGCTGAAGAAGATTGCCGGGAGGTGGAGATCATCGGTTGGTTATATCAGTTTTATATTTCGGAGAAGAATGAGGAACTGATTCAGTCCAAGAAAACATATAAGAAAGATGAACTGGCACCTGCTTCCCAGTTATTTACACCAAAGTGGATTGTACGGTATATGGTGGACAACACCTTGGGACAGTTTTGGAGCGAGTGTTATCCTCAGACCAGAATTCTTACTGAACTTGAATTCTACATCAAACCCGATTATGTTGATAAAATAAAGAAGCGGGAGGTAAACATTGAAGAAGTTAAATTCTTTGACCCTTGTGCCGGTTCGGGACATATACTTTCTTATGCCTTTGATGTGTTTTACCGAATATATGAAGAACTTGGTTATGAACCCAACAGGATTCCGGAGTTAATCATCACAAAGAATCTTTGGGGTGTTGACATTGACCAGCGTGCTTCGCAGCTGGCATCCTTTGTTCTTTTAATGAAGGGAAGAGAACGCTACAGACGTTTTTTCAGGAAAATAGAGTCGAGCAGTATTGTACCCAACATCTATTTTTACCAGGATTTTGAAACCGACAGTAAGTTTGACAATGCAGAAGCACTGGGTTCGCTGATCCAGGTTAATCCCAAGGAGTACGAGAGTATTCAAGTTGATGAGAATTCCCTTTTCTCGGAAAAACAATCTGAACTGAAAGCTCTTTATCGACTTTTGGGGCAAAGATACGATCTGGTAGTTACAAATCCTCCCTATATCAATTCTTCACGTATGGAAGCTAGTGTGAAGAAATATGTTGAAAAGAACTACCCTGATACCAAGTCCGACTTGTTTGCAACATTCGTGATTCGTTGTCTGGAACTTTGCAAAGATGATGGCCTGACCGGTTACATGACACCTTTTGTCTGGATGTTTATCTCAAGCTATGAAAAATTGCGCAAGAGAATCATTGACAAACATTTCATAAACAATCTTGTACAGCTGGAGTATTCCGGATTTGATGGTGCCACAGTTCCCATTTGTACATTTACGTTGCGAAAGAATGCTTTTAAAGATGCAAGAGGAAGTTATATTAGGCTCAGTGATTTCAAAGGTTCGGAAAATCAGGCACCAAAAACTCTTGAAGCCATTCAGAATCCCCAGTGCGGATGGTTCTATACTGCCAACCAAAAAGATTTCGAGAAAATTCCGGGAAGTC
>DCUA01000108.1:0-3695 GCA_002329675.1 Firmicutes bacterium UBA1426
AGGATATATATTATGGAAGAAAATCTCAGAACAGCGATTGAAAACATCAGACCTTTTTTACAGAGAGACGGAGGCGACGTAGAGTTTGTCGCTTACACGGAAGATAAAATTGTACAAGTGAGACTTCAGGGTGCTTGTAAAGGATGTCCTCATTCCCAGATGACTATTAAAGGCGGCATCGAGCGGATCCTGAAAGAGCAATACCCGGAAATCGCGGGAGTAGAAGCCGTTTAGGCGAAACAAGATATTATGATACCTACAATACAAACGAGGCAGGGAAGAAGAGGAGCAGCTAAGCGAGAACAAAGGCGAAACCGCATCCTCCTTGTTTCATTGGTGGCGGTGATCATTGCTCTTGGTGCTATTTTCATTCCCCCCATACTGGAGGCAGGAGATGGAGTTATTCCGGGCAGTCCCGGGGGGCCGGAAACACCGGTACCGGTATTGCCCTCGCCCATTGAGCTTTCCATAGTATGTGTGGGAGATGTTATGGTACATAAGTCCCAGATTGCCAGCCAATACGACCAAAGTACCGGTACTTACAACTACGATAACAACTTCCAATATGTAAAAAAGTATATAGAGGCAGCGGACCTGGCTCTCTGCAATGTGGAGACTACTTTTGCAGGAGGGACCCCGACGGGATATCCTTCTTTCAATGCACCGGATGCTTTGGCATATTCCCTTGCAGATGCCGGTTTTGATGTTGGACTGACCAGCAACAATCATCTTTATGACAAGGGCCTGTCTGGTATAAAGCGTACATTACGGATCCTGAGGAAAGCGGGGCTTGCTACGGCAGGGACCAGGCTTCCCTGGGAGAGAAACTATGCCTTAATGGATGTGAAGGACGTAAAGGTCGCCATTATATCCTATACCTATGAGACACCCAGCAACGGCGGACGCTCTACCATCAATGGAGTTATCCTTTCAGATGAAGCGAAAGCGATGATCAACAGCTTCAACTACGAGGTTCTCGACGAGGACTTGAAAAAAGTTGCAGCAACCATCGAAGATGCAAGGGAGGACGGAGCAGACATTGTAGTCTGCTACTACCATTGGGGCGAGGAGTATCAGAGAAGCCCCAACCTCTGGCAGGAATACATCGCCAAGGAGACAGTGGCTATGGGAGCGGATATTATTTTTGCTTCTCATCCTCATGTGCTTCAGGCTGTGGAAATATTAAAAGATGAGGAAACCGGAAGGGAAGTCCCAGTTTTTTATTCTATGGGCAACTTCCTGTCCAACCAGAGAGCGGAGACACTTAATAACCGCTATACAGAACAGGGAATGATAGCCAGGGTCAACGTGCAATACGACAGCGCGACAGAAAAGGTAACTCTTTTAGGCACGGATGCTATGCGGACCTGGCTGGATAAGTACAGATTCGGCGGAAAAGATGTTTATGCCATCGTACCCCTGGATAACGATTTAGAAGAAAATGAGGCTTTGAAGGCATCCGGTCATTTGCACCGGGCCAGGCAAGCCGCTGATGATGTAGAAGCTGTCCTGGGCAGCGACTATATTTGGAGATAGGAGTGAGTAATATGGCCAATTCAGTACAACCCGTAAGGGGTACCAGGGATTATCTTCCTGAAGAAGTAAGAGTCAGAGATGCCATCAAATCGATCATTTTAAGGAGTTATGAGAACAATGGATTCTCCAAGATACAGACTCCGATGATCGAAGACATTGACCGCCTGGACAAAAGCGACGGCGGAGAAAACCTGAATATGATTTTCAGGATCCTTAAAAGGGGACAGAAACTTGATTTGACCAAGGAAGGTCTCACGGAAAAGGATCTTGTGGACAGTGGTCTGCGTTTTGATCTGACGCTGCCCCTGAGCAGATACTATGCCAACAACAGAGCACACTTGCGGACCCCCTTTAAGGTGATCCAGATCGGGCAGGTTTTTCGTGCCGAAAGGCCGCAGAAGGGCAGATTAAGACAGTTCTACCAGTGCGATATCGATATCATTGGAGATGCTTCGCCGGAAGCGGAGATCGAGCTGATCCACACAACGGCAAAAACTCTTATGGAGCTCGGCTTCGATGATTTCACAGTGCGGATCAACGATCGCCGGATCCTTTTTGACATGATCGAGTTTGCAGGATTTCCCAAGGAAGAGGTCCTTTCTGTCTGCATCACATTTGATAAGCTGGACAAAATCGGTGTAGACGGAGTCAAGGAAGAACTATTGGAAAAAGGATATACACCTTCGGTCATTGAACGCTTTGTAGAAGCTATCGATACAAACCGCGATATGGGAGTATCTGCTATGGCGGATTACTGCTCCGACCAGAAGGTGATCGAGCAGCTTGGGTACATCATTGACAGCGTGAAGCAACTTGGCAAGGACAAATACAAGATCGAATACGATAAATCACTGGTTCGCGGCATGGGCTATTATACAGGTACCATTTTCGAAATAGTCAGCCCCAAATTCAAGAGCTCCATTGCCGGCGGCGGCCGATACGATAAGATGATCGGTAATCTGATCGGTGAGGATATCCCGGCGGTAGGCTTTTCCATCGGCTTTGAGAGGATTGCGGAAATACTGCTGAACAGCGAGGATATGAAGTTCAGATTCCCTGAGAAGAGGCTGGCACTCCTCTACGAGAAGGGGGACAATTTTGTAGAGGTTTTGGAGAAGGCCGACGAGCTACGCGGTAAGGGATATGATGTATGCACTCTCGTCAAGGCTAAGAAGCTCGGGAAGCAGCTGTCGTCTCTTTCGGCAGAGGGATATGAGTCGGCATTCATCTTTGGTCAGGAAGAGATAAAGGATCTGACAGCGCAAGGAAAAGAACAGGAGTAAGAGATGGGACATTTGGATAGGATCGATAGCTATCGGGAGGATATGATAAGGGACCTGCAGGGTTTGATTGCGATACCCGGAGTTGCAGGCGATCCTCAGGGTGATATGCCTTTTGGAGAGGATGTGCACCGTGCCTTCTTATACATGCTGGATCTTGGAAAGAAGGCAGGCTTTGAGACTCTGAATGTGGACAACTACGGCGGCCACATTGAATTCGGAGGTTATCTGATCGACGAGGAAGGAAATCCAGCAGGAAGGACAGACCAGGCCATGGGGATCCTGACCCATTTGGATGTGGTGCCTGCGGGTACAGACTGGGATTATCCTCCCTTTGAAGGTCGTGTGGTAGATGGGCGGATCTATGGCCGTGGCACCACGGATAACAAAGGTCCCACTATCGCTGCTTTTTATGCTATGAAAGCCCTCAAGGAAGAAGGGTTTATGCCCAAAAAGAGGGTGAGACTGATCCTTGGACTGGATGAGGAAGCAGGAACGGGATGGAAGGGCATGGAAGCCTATTTCTCCAAAGTAAAAAAGCCTTTGTTTGGTTTTACCCCCGATGCAGAATTTCCTGCTATTCATGCAGAAATGGGCATATTGATCTTTGAGCTTGTAAAGAAGATAGGAAAGAGCAGCAACAAAGGTGTTGAGCTCCGGAGCCTCACAGGCGGAAATGCGGCCAACATGGTGGCAGACCACGCCAGGGCGGTGCTCCGTGCAGATTCCTATGAAGATATCAAGAATCGTCTGGAAGAGTATCGAAGGGAAACAGGCTATAAGCTGGCTTCTAAAGGCATTGGCAAGAGCCTGGAGATTACTGCTTCCGGAGTATCATCCCATGGCGCAAGGCCGGAAAAAGGCCTCAACGCCATTTCC
>DCUA01000108.1:3788-7155 GCA_002329675.1 Firmicutes bacterium UBA1426
TCCACCTGGATCAGGAAGTGGCCAAGCTGACCGTCAATATTCGTTATCCCGTCACTCTGAATGAAGAGGTAGTCTATAGCGGTATGATGCCGCATCTTGATAAATATGATCTTGGAGTAGTTAAGCTCAATCATCAGGCATCCATCTACGTTCCTCTGGAGGATCCCCTGATCCGGACGCTGATGGATGTATACCGGAAACACACGGGTGATGCGGAAAGTCAGGCTCTCGTCATCGGAGGAGGGACCTATGCCCGCTCCATGGAGAATGCAGTGGCTTTCGGAATGACATTCCCCGGAGAACCGGAGCTGGCCCATCAAAAAAATGAGTATGTTCTCATAGAAAGCCTGATAAAAGCCACGAAGATATTTGCTGACAGCATCTACGAGTTAACAAAGTAGAAAAGGCAACAATTTTATATCTCTCAGTAACACGATTCATGTGGAGGAAATCATGAAATTTAAGGCAGAGATTTTTTCACAGGAAGAGATTGAACTCGTCCATCGAAAGACCATGGAGCTGCTCGAGAAGACCGGCGTATCGATCAAGAGTAAGAAGGCATTCCGGTTGCTTGCGGAAGCTGGTGCGAAAGTAGACGAAGAAACGCAGAGAGTGTATCTGACGGAGGATCGTGTTATGGAAGCCGTCAGGCAAGCTCCTAAGAAATTTGTTTTGGCGGGCAGAAACCCGAAATTTGATTATGAGATCCCATCCTTCGAAAGCCGTCATACCATGTCAGGTATTTGTACGAATATCTACGATCCATATACCGGGGAGAGGCGGGAAAGCACAAAGGAAGATGTGAAAAATGTAGGCAGAGTGTTCCAGAAGACGGTTACCGGCGTGGTGTCCTGGACAGGATGTTCCGCGACTGATGTGCCCGCGAAGACCCACTGCCTCCATGAGATGGCTGCAATCATGCAGGGAACATCCAAACACGTTCAGTTTGAGCTTAGCAATAACCACGAAGCCGGATACGCTAAAAAGATCCTGAACCTGGTAGCCGGTTCAAAAGAGAAGTTTATTGAGAGGAAAATAGCATCCGTCCTGTATTGTCCTGTTTCACCGTTAACTCATGTAGAGGAGATGTTGGACGCTTACTTGCAATTGGCGGAATATGAGGTTCCTGTCAACATCTACCCCATGCCGATGATAGGCCTGACATCGCCGGCATCTCTCTTTGCCACCATCGTGCAGATCAATGCCGAAGTTTTGTCGGGCATAACCATATTCCAGACTGCAAAGCCGGGTTGGCCCGTTATTTACGGCGTGGCTTCCGGAGCCGCGGACGTCAGAACCGGAGCCTATGTGAAAAGCGGTGAGGCTCCGCTGATCAGTATGGGAGGAACAGCCCTGGCAAGGTATTACGGTTTGCCTTGCTGCGTCACGGGAGGCGGTACCTTTGAAACTATGCCTGCATATTTAGGGGGTGCTGATTTGATCGATGGGATCGGTACCTGTGATAACGGAATGGCAGTAAGCCTGGAAATGATCCTCACCGAGGATGAGATCGCCCAACGGATCTTGCGTATTTGCCGGGGGATCCGGATCGATGAAGATACAGATCTGGTGGATGAGATAATGAAAGAAGGGCCGGGCGGCGCTTTTCTGGCTCATCCGTCTACGCGTAAGAATTTTCGCAACAGAGATGAAATCTATACTTCCCCTTACTATTCGTCTAAACTGCGAGGAACCATTCATGAAAAAGCGGATTCCATTGCCATTGCTAATAAAATTGTCAGAAGCATTTTAGAAGGACCCGTAGAAGATAAATTGTCTGATGACTTAGTAGCCGCAATGGATGATATCTGCAGGGAAGCAGATGCAACTATCAGTCCCTGAAGTTATGAAGGAGGAGAAGTACCATGAAATTTTCCTATCAAGAGCCATTACCTCCCTATCAGATCCTGAGCGAACAAGATCTTAAAAGCATTCATTCCGCCACTCTCACCCTTATGAAAACCGTCGGGGTTCGGGTTTATGGAGAAGAAGCAAGAGAAATATACAGGAGTGCCGGCTGCATCATCGATGATGATTCCGGTCTCATACGGTTTCCGGAGGAAGTGGTAAATGATGCCATTGTTAAAACACCGGAACAGTATGTCATGTGTGGCAGAGATCCAAAGAATGACTTTGTGCTGGGGAGCGATCAGGTCTTTTACACAAACTTCGGGACCGGTATTGAAATTGTAGATCCGGATAGCGGTGAACGCAGACCGTCAGATTCTACGGATCTCGGCAATGTTGCAAGATTTGTGGATGCCATTCCGGAGATCAACGCGTTTACAACCGCAGTAGCTTCTCAGGAAGCACCCCCGCGGCTGAAAGATCTGTACGAGGCAAGGGCAGTCTTCTGCAACACCACAAAGCATGCGATTCTGGATGCGGAAAACGGAATAAACGCTAATCTTGTCATCGACATGGCAGCCACCATTGCCGGCGGCAGAGAAAAGCTTCGGCAGCGTCCGTTTCTCACCCTTTGCATATGCCCGAATAGTCCACTGGAAATCCATGAGGGTGCGTCGGAGGTAGTGATTGAAACAGCGAAAGCCGGCCTTCCCATCAGCATACTATCTATGGGGCTTGTTGGCGGTACCACCCCGTCAACCCTGGCAGGAACTTTGGTAGTAACTAATGCAGAAATACTGGCAGGCATCGTTCTGGCTCAGCTTGTCAACCCGGGGAATCCTGTGATGTACGGCAGTTCAACGACGATCATGGATATGCAGTATGCAAGCTCACCGGTGGGCGCTCCGGAACACGGAATGTTCGGGGCGGCGGTGGCTCAGCTTGGAAAGTACTACAAGATTCCCACAAAGGTTGGCGGAACTTAGGGGGACAGCAAATGCATGGATGCGCAGATCGGCCATGAAAAGACTCTTACAGGACTTATGCCATCCCTTGCGAAAACCAGCCTCATCTACGGTATGGGAATGCTGGATATGGGAATGGCAGTCAGTTACGAGCAATTGCTCATAGATGCGGAATTCGTGCGCATGTTTAAGAGAGCAGAACAAGGGATAGAAGTGAATGAAGATACACTTGCCCTGGAAGTAATTGCCGCGGTAGGGCCCGCAGGAAATTACCTGGGTCAAAGACATACCCTGAAGCACATGCGTAAAGAAATATCAACGGCTAAACTGATCGATCGTAAATCCTATTCTCTATGGGAGAAAGAGGGGAAAATGGACATCGTGCAGCGTGCTAACAAGGAAGCCAAACGAATATTGGCAGAACACCAGTCGGAGCTGTTGGAACCACTAATTCTCGATAAAATAAATACCATTATCGCAGGAGCATAAAGGAAATATGAAATTTTCGGCAGGGAAGAATCCGATAGAGATTTATGCTGACAGTATTTACGAGT
>DCUA01000134.1 GCA_002329675.1 Firmicutes bacterium UBA1426
AGTTTGAGGAAATGGTAAGCCATGGTTTGCCCGAATCCGAATCTATGGCTTAGATTTAGACAATTGGTAAGCCATGGTTTGCCCGAATCCGAATCCATGGCTTAGGTTTGAGGAAATGGTAAGCCATAGTTTGGCCGAATCCGAATCCATGGCTTAGGTTTAGTCCGGCTCACCAGTTCTCTTTTTCTCATAATGCACCCACTGTCCTGTTTTTTATTCGAAGAGCAAGTACCTATCTATCGAACTATGTTTAGCGGAGAAGTTAATCTTTTTTCACTGTATACTGTTCGATTGCCTCCTCCACGTATTGGTTCAGCGATTTTCCTTCTATCAGAGCCCTCTCTGCCGCCTGCTTATGAAGTTCAGGTTTGATTCTTATATTGAATGTTCCTTTGTAGATTTTCTCCGGATCTTTGCCATTGAGGCGACAAAGCTCTATATAATCTGTAACTGCCTCTTCAAACGCCGCCTTCAGTTCGCTGACACTTCTTCCTTCATAGGTGATCAAATCGTTGATACCTTCAATTTTCCCATAAAAAATTTCATCTCTCGTGCTATAGTGCACAGAACCCAAATAATCATTAAAGATCATTATATCTTTCATTATCGTATCGCTCCCTGTTTTCTTAACTCTTCGATCAGTTGTTCAATCTGGTAATATTTCAATTGATTCTGCGGATGGGGCCTGTGAAATCTGATGATATGCCCTGTTTCATCGTTTATAAAAGCCACTCTTGATCCGGATGTCTTTCCTCTGCTATCTTCCCTATACCCCAGTTTTGTCAAGAGACTTCTTGCCTCATCAAAATCAAAATCAGATGGTTTGCTAAGTAGTCTTAATATCAGTTTATCTTTTTTACTCATTTTATCCCTCATGAACATGATACAATAAAAAGTCGTTCCTTGCAACTATTATTTAGTTGCAAGGAACGCTCACAATGCATGCAAATTATTTGTTATATTATTGGCGAGGCCGGTTTAGACGATAGGCCTTCCATGCCTCCCACACCTCCATGAGGGTATGGTCCAGATAGGACAACGCCCCCTCCCGGATGTCCTGCGGTACCCCGTAATAAGCCTCGGCGATGCTCCCCGTAATGGCGGCCAGCGTATCGCTGTCGCCGCCGAGAGAAATGGCATTGCGTATGGCGTCCTCAAAATCATCGCTTTCCAGAAAGGCGATGATCGCCTGGGGAACAGTACCCTGACAGCTTTCATCGAATTTGTAATCGGGGCGGATCTCGTCCAGTATCTTCTGCAAATCGTAGCCATACCTGCCTTCGCAAGCTTCTCTGATTTCCGGTTTTGTTCTGCCCTGCCTTGCCCAGAAGATACAGGCAGCCGTCGCTCTGGCACCGCGGATCCCTTCCGGATGGTTATGGGTTACCGCAGCGCTGACGGCTGCGGCCTCCTCCACTTCCTCCAGAGTATTAAATGCCCATGCTACAGGGGAGACACGCATGGCTGATCCGTTACCCCAACTGTTATAGNNGCTCCGTATTATCCGAAAAGACCCAACCCGAGAATCGCCCCCCATATCCGGCATCCGGATAGAGTCTGCCATATTTCTTCATGGCGTCCGCATAATCCCGGCTTCTTCCTCCGTTCATCAGACCTTCCGCCACGGCCAGAGTCATCACCGTGTCATCGGTGAAAAAGCAATCCGGCCTGAATAGCGGAAATTCTTTTGTCTTAATGTTGTCCCACTCGTAAACCGAGCCCACGATGTCCCCTGTGATTGCTCCAAGCATTATTTCCTGCCTCCCCGCCTTTTCACGTCTTCGCGAATCTCTTTCAGGCAAGCCTCGTTAACAATTCCCGACTCACGGAATGACGCTACTGTACTTGCCATTACCTTGAAGTTCAGATCCGTTCCTTCGCTGTCAGCGATATAATCGATCGCTCTGTCAGCGGTGATCCCAAAGCGCCCTGCGGTCTGAACCGCATCGATATTCGCCCCGAGGAAAATGAATTCCCAGCCGTATTTTTCCTTTTGCCGTTCGATCTGCGCTTTTACCTTTTCGGCAGAATATTCACGGCTGGAATTCTCTTCACCGTCGGTGATGATCACAAACATCACCTTTTCCGCACGGTATTCGTCGGCCGTGTGCTTCTGAGCGTTACCTATTTTGTGGATCGTCCTGCCGATCGCATCGAGAAGTGCCGTTGAACCCCCAACCTGATATTCTTTCTCCGTAATGGCGCTCACCGCCTTGATATCGATCCGATCGTGAAGCAGTTCATAGTTGTTATCGAACAGCACAGTTGTGATGTGACATTCGCCCTCTACTGCCTGTTGCTTTGCCAGCATTGCATTGAACCCGCCGATGGTGTCCGCTTCCAGTCCGCCCATGGAGCCGCTTTTGTCCAGGATGAAAACCAGTTCTGTTAATCCCTTTTTCATTTTCGTTACCTCCTAAGATTTGTTGTAATCTTAGGATACTACCGGGAGCGGAACCGGAGGTCGCTTGGGAAGCGACAGTTACTTTACTGACCGTAACTCGATATATCCCCTTGTGCCGATTGGTTCTAATTGAATGCGGGGATCTGCATCATTCCAGACATAACCAATGACTTTCGGGTCATAGCGGTTCATAGCGGTCTGCACTGCTTCAATTGCCTCGCAGTATTTTTCTTCCGCAAAGGGTTCACCCTGAAACATCAGGTATTTTGCTTCCGGTAATGAGATCACATCAAACCCATCCGGAACAGATCCATTGTAATCGGCTGCTACTTCGACACCCTGTACATATTCCGAAGTTCCGGGTTTACGGTACTGTTCAGGAAGCCAGAGACATACCGGCTCTCCGCTCAGAGATTTCATGCTGGTTAGGATCCCCCATACATCACAGCCTACTTCCTGACAATATGTCCAATAATCTGTTGCATTTTGCCCGCGCTTAATGATAACCTTGCGAGAAGGTTTATCGATGACCTGAATAAAGATATTCCTGATATTCTCCATGTTACTTGTCTCCTTCCAAAGTTCTCGAAATTTTACGCCAAAAGGAGTGAACAAAGACAGGGGTATCGGATTCAAAGCATATTCTTTAGGATTACAGCCGAATTCCCGAAAAAATGCGCGTTGATAGCCGTCCACACTACCAAATCCCATATCGTAGGCCACATCGATGATCCTGCAGGTCTCATCCCGTAACCGTAGTGCGGATTTGGAAAGTTTGAGCCGCCTGATGTAATCTGCCGGGGCTGACCCGGTCAGTTCTTTGAATAGCCGGGCGGAATACCACGGAGAGTAGCAGGCTGCTTCGGACAAATCTGCCAAAGTAATACGCTCTGTTAAATGAGCCGCGATGTAGTCCTGCATCCGTTGAACGGCTTCCTCCTTTTCTGTCATCTTACACCTCCTGACGATTTCATTATAGAAACTCTGAGAGAGGATTTCTCGACTTTCTTTGCTCTATGCTCTTCATGCAGACTGCTCAACGCTCAACAGTGCCATTTAATTTTAGCAGGATTCGGTTCGTCGACTATGGACACAGCCTGAAGTGCGGCCGTTAAGTCTGCGCAAACTTCTCTGGCGATTTCGTCGTACTCCTCGGCAGTTCCACCTGTTCCGATGCGATCATAAGCCACTGCTGCTGAGCCGTAAAAGTACAGCCCAAGGGAATGCGACAGCGTATGCACAACCGACGCCCCTTGACCGCAAGCGCGGGCCGCCGCCTGAGACGCCGGGTCGGAATCGAGTTCCCGTGCAGCTGCATGGCATTGGTTCAAAATGATATCTTTTACGATGGGAAACTTCACTTTTCCGTCAAGGTAGTCACGAGCAGCATTTAGAGCTTTACGCGGGCGGTCATCGTTGGGATAGCGCTTCTCAAATATAGGCAGAATATGGGTTTCAGCGTAATCAATACACCACTTGCAGATGGTCCCCTTACTCTGTGTATTGATCAATTGAATCAGTGCCTGAACCCCGGGAGCATTCACATCACCCAGCATTTTACGGTGTTTCTTTGCCATTTACATCCTCCAATTTCCCGGTATCTGAGATCGGCCCCTCATTCCGTCTCTCAATATGCGCTTAACTTAAATCTGATCAAGATCGCAACGATCTTTGCTGTTGCTATTATCATAGGCTTATTGTTTGTAATATTCAACAGCATTAGCATTTTGTCGTGGTACAATAATGGTAGAAAGCAACCGGGATTTTCTAAATATTTTTTCCGGTTGCTTTTCCCTCCTTTATCTTCCAGCAAACCTCATTTCTAAGGTCGGAAGCAACCGATTATTCTCAAATAATAAAAGCCGGTTGCCTTTTCTCCCAAGAAGGCAACCGATATTTTACTAATGAGCTTTAGCGGTTGCTTTTGATCATAAAACGGGACAAATACAAGAGAAAATCACAGAAAAAGCAACCGGAATTTGTGAAGCAACGAATCCCGGTTGCTTCCGGCTCTGCACATTAGGGCGTGTAGGAATCTCCAGAAGGAAAATGTGAACTTCAAATCAGAAAGGAAACCACCACCAG